>JBBRMW010000005.1:0-55948 GCA_038230635.1 Aggregatilineales bacterium
AGCGGGTTTCGAGGCGTTTTCGTCCTCGTCACACCAATGGGACGGCAGGTCTTATTTTTGGAAACACCGGATAGAAATCATAGACAAGCCACGCCCCAAGCGCAACGCCCTACTTCAGTTGTTTGCATGGGGGAATGCCGTCCTGCGGCAAGGGAAGTTCGACAACAATCTCGCCGAACGCGACATTCGCATGGTCAAACTCCAACAGAAAATCTCCGGCACTTTTCGCTCCATGAGCGGCGCCCAGGCTTTTTGCACCCTGCGTGGCTACCTGTCCACCGCCCGCAAAAACGGTCTCTCCGCTCTCGAGGCTTTGACCCGCGCCCTCCAAGGTCATCCCTTTTTCCCGCCCTGCCTCTCCCCCTGAGCAGTTACAAATATTCAACGTTTCAACGACCTTTCTTTTTTGGCTACTTTCATACAGCCGTTAGGGGTGGATGGAAAGTCGGTCAAACCGACCTGCCGTTCGACTGCAAGCCCCCGCCTTTAGGCGTGCGGTCTATGACATCACTCGTACCTAACACCTTATTTGCGAATTTTTGCCAACCATCCGTGCAGTGTCCCCTCAGTCTGTTTCCTCAGAGGGGCTGGGGTGAGGGCTTTTTTGAGGCTGAAGGGTGAGGTGAATCCCCTCGGTGCAGCACCACGCCTCTCGTCGGATCGGCGATGACGCGCCCCAATTGCAACGAGCGCAGCACCTCGTGCCAAATCGGCCTGATACGATCGGCATCCGTGACCCAATAATCGCATGTGATGAGGGCGTGAACGCTCTCGCTGCGCGCGATGACGAACCGTGAATAGGCCTCGCGGTGCTCCACCGGATCATCGAAACGGTGTTCCGTCCAAGCGAATTGGAGATCGGGGCGCGTCACTTCAATCACTTCGCCGCGCTCCAAAATAGTAAGACTCGTCCCCGTGATCGATTGCTTCAGCAGATCGCCAAGTGGCAGCGCGCTCCAATCGATGCCGGGTGGAAATCGCCAATGGGAAACTGATATGCGTGCATCATCGTCGGGCGGCTCTCGATCGTTCAGTTCAAATGGCTCCATATTCGCCACTACCCAACTTTGGGGGATATTGAAACTAACGACGCCCCGATCGAGCACAACGATCTTGTACCCCTTCGGCGCTTTCCAGGTGTGGTTATCTTTTAGACTCATAGTCGTCTTTTGCGGGATATTTCGCTTTTTGTGCTTCATGCGTGCGTCACCTGCAGCGATTGAGTGCCAACCCTGCCGCTCATTATACCGCGATCAGGGCGTGTCAATAGGAACGCGAAAAACGTGTTATAATCCGCGCGCAGTCGCTACAAGGTGGAAAAGTGGCCGATTTACCCCAAGATTCGCTCAATCTGAGTCCCGACGATGCCGAGGCCGATTCTGACCTTGCACGGGCGGCGCGTGCCCCGCAATTTCGACAAGTGCGGCGTGCCCAGGTCAGCATGGCGTTCCCGGCGCTCATGGCGATCGCTTTCGGCGTGCTGTTGCTCATCAATCCGCCGACACTAACCAGCCAACTCGCGCTGGGACTCGGCACGGGTGCGGTTGGAATTGGCTTGGTGGCGCGCTTTCTGTTCAACGCGCGACGCGAACGCGGCTTGTTTTTCTTGGGCATCATGATTTTGCTAATGATCGGCTTGGCGGTTGTGGTGATCGCCCGCACTTTGCCGTTTAGCGAGGTGTGGCCGCTGCTGATCATGGCGCTCGGCTTGGCGCTGCTGCTGACATTTTTATTCGAGCGCAACCATGAACGCGGGTTAATTCTGCCGGGCGTGATGTTGATAGTAGCGGGCGCGAGTGCATTGGCAGTTACGCTGCGCTTCCTACCCACCGACGGACTGGCGATCGTGGCCGCTAACTGGCCGCTGGCGTTCATTCTGATCGCGGTACTGCTGCTGCCGCGCGCTTTTGGCGGTCGGGCTGGTTGAGGTGGATGCTTCCGTCACGCACGCATCCACCATCGCCATTGATGCCAGCCGCACGACACGCGCCCAACGCACGGGCACGGAAAATTACGCGCTCAAACTGATCAACGCGCTGTTGACGTTGGATAAGACACATCACTTTTCATTGTATTTCCGCGATGCACCATCACCTGACCTGTTTCCCGCGTCCGAGCGCGTCCGCCAGCAGATGATTCCGTTTCCGCGCGTATGGACGCATCTTCGATTCGCGGCGGAATTGTTTCGATCACGCCCGGACGTGATTTTTGTGCCCGCGCACAGCCTCCCGCTGATATTTCCGGGGCGTGCCGTCGTGACGATCCACGATCTGGGTTATCGGCACTTTCCGGCGGCACATCCGTTTTGGGAGCGACTCTATCTCGATTTATCGACCCGCTACAGCGCCCGCCGCGCGACGATCGTACTGGCTGACTCCGAAGCGACGCGCCGCGATCTGAGCGTGGCATATGGAATCGATCCGGCCAAGATTCGGGTGGTTTATCCGGGTGTCGAAGCGTTGACTCGTGCGGATGAAGCCGCGATCGTGGCCGTCCGCGCCAAATATGGGCTACCGGAGCGCTATATCCTGTTTTTGGGCACCGTGCAGCCGCGCAAAAATCTGACGCGCCTGATCACGGCATATCAAGGTTGGCGGGCTGCCCATCCCGATGATCTGCTTGCACTCGTATTGGTCGGGCGACGCGGCTGGCTCAGCGAAAATATTCCGCTGGCTGCACCGGGCGTGATCGTTACCGGGTACGCCGCGGATGAGGATGTGGCCGCGTTGTATAGTGGCGCACTGGCATTGGCGTTCCCATCGTTGTATGAGGGTTTCGGCTTCCCGGTACTGGAGGCGATGCGCTGTGGAACACCCGTCTTGTGCAGCAATACGTCGTCGCTGCCCGAATTGGCGGGGGAAGCGGCGCTGTTGGTCGATCCGCTCGACGTGGCGGCGATCGAATCTGGCCTGACGCGGCTAATCGGCGACGCGGAATTGCGCGCGGAGTTGGTTCAGCGCGGCTACCGACAAGCGGAACGTTTCACCTGGGAAGCCGCCGCCGAAGCGACTCTGGCCGCGCTCCTGGATGCTGCCTCATGAAGCTGCTGGCCGTCGAATTAGCCGACATTGGCGATCTCATCATGGCGACGCCCGCGTTGTCGGCATTGCGCGAAACTTACCCGGATGCCCACATCGATGTGCTGACCACGCCGCACGCCGCGCCGCTTCTGAATGGCACGAACCTCGCTAATTCGGTGCTGATGTTCGATAAGGCGACCTTTGATCGTGCGTCGAGTCTGCTGCGCCCGTCCAATGTGTGGGCAGCGATTCGGCTTGCCATCCGACTGCGGCACGGCGGCTATGATGCCGTGCTGATCTTTCATCACCTGACCACGCGCTTCGGTGCCTTGAAATATGCGGCGCTGGCATTTGCGAGCGCCGCGCCTCGGCGGCTCGGTCTCGATAATGGCAAAGGCTGGTTCCTCACCGATCGCGTGCAGGATCGCGGCTTTGGTGTCGAGCATCAGGTGCGCTATTGGTTGAAGGTGGCCGCGCTGCTGGATGCGAAAAGCGCCGATGAACGCCTGCATATCGGCATCTCGGAAGCTGATCGCGCTTGGGCAGAGTCGCATTTACCCACGCGCGTTGCAAATCAAAAGCTGGTGGCGATTCACCCCGGCAGCGGCGGTTACAGCCTCGCGCGGCGCTGGGAAGCGGAGAAATTCGCAGCACTGGCCGATCGGTTGATCGAGCGGGACGGTGCGCAGATCGTGCTCGTTGGTGGCGCAAACGACGATCCAGAACTGGTGTGGGCGGCGATGCGCAATCTCGACAAGGTGATCGATCTGAGCGGGCAAACCACGCTCAATCAGTTGGCGGCGGTTTTGGCGCGCTGCGATCACTTCTTTGGCGCGGATTCGGGAGTGATACACGTTGCGGCGGCGGCAGGTACACGGGTCACGGCGCTGTTCGGGCCGAGTAATCACGCTGCCTGGGCGCCCTGGTCGCGGTCGGCGCGCGTAGTACGCACTGGCGTGCGGTGCAGCCCATGCAGTTATGTGTTCGATACGGTCGGCTTGCGCGAAGGGTGCGCCGCGCGTACTTGTATACGGACACTCACCGTCGAGATGGTTTACCCCACCCCCCCACCCCCTCCCCACTTCGTAGAGAGGGGGAGTCAATACAGTGCGGACTCCCCCTCTCTGTCAACGGAGAGGGTGCCGGGGGGTGAGGTAAAATTATTGCATGTGTTGGGTTTGCCCGTACACAAAATCACCTTCGCAGGGCTGCTCGATCGAATCGGCGAGTGGGTGGCCGGGACGACAACTCGCCAAATTTGCACGGTTAACCCGGAATTTATCATGGCGGCGCAAAAAGATATTCACTTCTATAATATCCTCAGCCGCGCCGATCTGTGCGTGCCAGATGGAATAGGTTTGCTATGGGCCGCGCGCCGCCTCGGAGTCCGACTACCGGAGCGCGTGACGGGTTCTGATGGGGTGCCGTTGATCGCGGAACGGGCAGCACGCGAAGGCTGGAAGTTGTTTTTTTTGGGGGCAGCACCGGGCGTCGCGGCGGATGCGGCACGACGGTTGACTGCGCGCTTTCCAGGTTTGAAGGTCGTCGGAACGGTGGCTGGCAGCCCTGATCCGCTGGAAGAAGACGCGCTGATCGAACAGATCAATGCGAGCGGCGCGGATGTGTTGTTTGTAGCCTATGGCGCGCCCAACCAGGATAAGTGGATTGCGCGCAACCTGCCCCGTCTGCATCCGCGCGTGGCGATGGGCGTGGGCGGCGCGCTTGATTTTGTGGCGGGCGTCACGCAGCGCGCACCACGATGGATGCAACGCGCCGGGATCGAATGGCTGCACCGTCTGATTCGGGAGCCATGGCGTTGGCGACGAATGATGCGTCTGCCCCTGTTCGTGATTGCGGTGCTGCGACGCGGTGGGCGTCCACCTGCACGTTTCGTGGCATATCGAAATATCTAGCGAGGAACTACTTTAGCATGGAACAGCCAAGACAATCCGAAGAAATTCGCACAGGCCAACTGGTGGCAGAAACACCCCGCCCGCCGACCATACTCGATATGATCCGTGAACCGCAAGTCGTCGAAGACCTGGGTATTTCGCCGAGCATCGTCAGTGACTTGATACTGCGCCTAATCCGTCAGGAAGGTGAACTGCCCGTCCGCCGCATCGCCGAGATTTTGTGCCTGAATCTCAAACTGCTCGACAATATCTTGCTAAAGATGAAGCAGGATCACCTTGTGGAAGTGCCGCGCGCAGGCAACCTGGGCAGTACCAGCTTCTCGTACCGCCTGACGGAAGAAGGCAGCGTGCGTGCCCGCGACTCGTTCGAGCGCAGCCAATATATCGGCCCGACGCCCGTGCCGATCGAAGCCTATAACGCTGCGATCATGCTGCAGACGCGCGCGCGCCGTCATATTTCGCCCGAAATCGTGCAAGAGTCGATTGCGCACTTGATTCTGCCGGACGGCTTTCATCGACGCATCGGCCCTGCCATCAATGCCGGTTCGTCGCTGTTTCTCTATGGGCCGCCCGGCAACGGCAAAACCACTGTTGCCGAAGCGATTGCGGGCGTCATCGGCGGCACCGACCCAATCTGGCTGCCGTATGCGGTGACGACGGGCGGTCAGGTCGTGAGCGTGTACGATCAGCTCGTCCACAAACCGATCGAACTGACCAAAGAAGATCAGGAAACGATGGGCGATGTCGATCGGCGCTGGGGTTTGTTCAAGCGCCCGGCAGTGATGGTCGGCGGCGAATTGACGATGGAGGCGCTCGATCTGCGTTACGACGAGGTGAGCAAGTTCTACGAGGGGCCGCTGCAAATGAAAGCCAATGGCGGCATGTTCTTGATCGACGACTTTGGCCGCCAGCAAATGCGCCCGACCGACCTGCTCAACCGCTGGATCGTGCCGCTGGAGTCGGGGTTCGACTTTTTGCGACTGCGTACAGGTCAAACCATTCAGTTACCCTTTCGGCAGTTGATCGTGTTCAGCACCAACCTCGATCCGAACGACCTAATGGATGCCGCTTTCTTGCGTCGTATTCAGATGAAAGTGCAGATCGAAAGCCCCGATGAGCAGCTCTTTTTCAAAATCTTCATCGGTGCTTGCCAACGGATGGGCATTGCGCCTGACAAGGACTCGTATGTCCACCTGATCCAGGAGTGGTATCGCAAGCCGCGCCGTACTCTGCAAGCCGTTCACCCGCGCGACTTGCTCAAGATCGTGCGCTCATTGTGCGAATATGAGGGCAAACCCGTGCGGCTGACACCGCAGTTGATCGACGATGCTTGCAAGAGCTATTTTGTCTGATTCGCGTACCTGCCACATTACCAATGGCCTTTGAAACATCCGCCCTGCTCGATCGGCTCGATCGATTGGCGGGGCATCGTCTACTGGTCGTCGGTGATGTCTGCCTCGACGAATATTTGTACGGACGTGCCGAACGGCTGAGCCGTGAAGCTGCTGTGCCCGTCCTGGAATTCACCACGCGCGATCTGATTCCCGGTGGCGCGGCTAATCCCGCTGCCAACATCGCGCGACTCGGCAGCGAAGCCGTGCAGGTGGGCGTGGTCGGTAAAGATTTGTTTGCCGATCAACTCGATGCGGCATTGTGGGTGCGCGGCATCGATCCGGCAGGTTTGATCGCCGATGATACGCGGCCTACCACCACCAAAACGCGCATCATGGCACAGATGGGCTTGCGATTCCCGCAGCAAGTGGCGCGAATCGATCATATCGCGCGGCGACCGATCGCGGGCGATGTGGAAAACGCGGTCATCGCCCGAATCGAAAAGTTGGCCGCGCAAAAGACGAGTGCGCTTGTCGCGTCTGATTATCTGACCGGGCTGCTCACCGAAAACGTCGTAGCTGCGTTGCGTCGGATCGGACATGAGCGGCAAATCTTGCTGACGGCAGATGCACAGGGTGAACTCGCAAAGTATAACGGCTTCGATCTGGTCAAATGCAACGCGGACGAGGCGGCAGCTTACCTGCGTCACCCGATCACAGGTGATGCGGACTTTGCGGCGGCGGGCGCGGAAATCGTGGCGGTGCTCGGACTGCGCGGCGCGATGGTGATCACGCGGGGCAGCGATGGTCTGACATTGGTTGAAGTGCGTGGTGCGGCGACGCACATCCGGGCGCCGCATATCGAAGATGTGTTCGATACGGTGGGCGCGGGCGATACGACGCTGGCGGTGATGACGCTGGCACTCACAGCGGGCGCGAGCTACCCAGAGGCGGCAGTATTGGCAAACTTTGCGGCGGGTTTCGTCGTGCGCAAGGTCGGCAATTATGCGCCGACGCGCGACGAGTTACGCTGGGCGATCGAAACCTGGAATCGCCCCTAAATCGCGCCTATCCGCGTGATGGCGGCATCGATCTCGGTGGGGCGTGCCAGTACCGGGAAAACACGATAACCCGTGCGATTGCTGAGCGCGGCCAGCACCGCCGTATCGAACGGATCGATCATGGCAACGGTCAATTGATCATCTTCCAACCCGGCAGGCACCGCGCCAAATTGCTGTGCCTCATCCGCTGTCCACAGGTGACGCAACTCGGCAGGTGGAATTGCATCCGTCAGCGTGATCAGCGGGATTCCGGCGCGCTGGCAGCGTTCGCGGAAAGACGCCCAATCCTCTTGAAATGGCGGCGGCGGTGATGTGATCGGCATCAGTCAACCCTCGTGCCAGCGGTTACTTGAACCACAGCGTAACGGGTCGCGGTCAAAAAATGGTCTCAGATGGGTGATAATCTCGTGCGATGTACCTGAACGAGGAAGTTGAAGGGGGTTCGTGCTCGCGTAGAGTACAATGATGGAGAACCTCGTGCGCTTAGCCAAATCAACGAGAAATTCAACAGGAAATTTGGATGTCTGCCAAGAAGTTTGCAGTTCTTATCGTTGCGCTCCTGATCCGCTATACAGCGATCCAGCCCTTTGCGCCGATCCATGCTGCCGTATCCGGGACGCCTACGCTCGTGCCAACAGCAATGCTGACAGCAATGCCGATTCGCGTCTATCCGGCGCTGAGGGCGCGCACCTTTAAGACCGGTTCTGGGGTGAATAGTGTGGCATTTTCGCTCGACGGTAGCCATATCCTGACGGGTGGTGATGACGGCACGGCGATCCTGTGGGATGCCGTAACCGGGGACACTTTGCACACGTTTCGCGGTCACAAGTATGCCATATACAGTGTGGCGTTTTCGCCGGACGGCAAATTCATCCTGACGGGCGGCACGGATCGCACGGCGATCCTGTGGGACGCGGACACTGGATCGGCTCTCCAAACTTTGAGTGGTCATACCTATCAGGTGGAAAGCGTCGCGTTCTCGCCGGACGGTAAATATATTCTGACAGGTAGTTTGGACCAAACGGCGCGGCTGTGGGACGCGGCGACGGGCACACCGGTTCACACATTCGAGGTTGGCGGGTCAGTGAGCAGTGCGACGTTTTCACCGGATGGCCGAACCGTGCTGACGGCACGCTTTTACGAAACGGCGCGGTTATGGGATGTCGCTACAGGTAAGCCTCTGCACATGTTTATCAGTCATACCCCGCAGGTAACCAACGCTGTGTTTTCGCCAGATGGCAAATACGTCTTGATAGGCGTTGAAGACGGCTCGTTGCAACTATGGGAGACAATAACGGGCAAACGTCTGCGCACGTTCAGTGGCAGTACGGCTCGCGTGATCAGCGTGGCCTTCTCGCCCGACGGCAAGTATATCGCAGCAGGCAGCGTTGACCGCAACGCCTATCTCTGGGATGTGTCCTCCGGCGGGCTTCTCCACACGTTTGAGGGGCATCGAGATACCGTACTCGGCGTGGCCTTCTCACCGGATAGCAAATATGTCCTCACCGGCAGTGCGGACAGGACTGCACGTCTGTGGGCGGTGGACGCAAATAAGGCTGGCTAGTTCCGATTGGGGAAATTACAGCCTTTGGTATTGCCACCATTCAGGGCTGGATCAATCGCGCCGCGCCGCCCGCCTCCGCGCGCAACACATCCTGGACCCCCTCGATGCCCCGTAACCGCTCGGCCACTGCGTCCGCGCTCGATGCCAGCGCGAGACAGTGAACATTCGCGCCCGCATCGATCGTATAGCACACTTCCAGGCCACTCGCTCGCCAGCCGCGCACCGCAGCCATAACCGCCAACGTTACAGGTTCCCAATAGAATAACGCGGGCGTACCCGTCATCATGACACTGTGCATGACCGTCGAATCGAGTTCCGTCACAGCGGCGAACTTTTCAAAGTCGCGGTCAAGGATGGCGCGTTTACACTCGGCGAGGCGTGCGGGAGCGCTCGCCAGCCGTGCGGCTTGCAGAGGACTGGTGGCGGCCAGCGTATGGCCTTCGGTCGAGCCAGTCGCTTTGTGGTCGTGACTGACGACGGCGATCAGGTCGATCAGCGGCCAATGATCGGGCGGCGCGAATGTTTCGGCATAGCTCGTCTCGTGGGTATCGCCCTTGTACCATTCCACGAAGCCCGCCGGGATTGAGCGCGCCGCCGATCCCGATCCGAGCCGTGCTAATGTGCTGAGTTCGCGCTCCGACAGATTCAGGCCGAGCGCAGCCGTCGCCGCCAATGAAAGTGCGGCGAAAGCCGATGCCGACGACGCAATCCCCGCCCCCGTCGGAAAATTATTGGCGGATTGCACCGTTGCATAAATCGTGTGTTCAGCCAGCCGTCTCACATGATCGAGATGGTGGGCGACACGCGCGTGCGGCGTACCCGTCACGATTTCGCCGTTAATCGACACTGTATCGCCCGTCAGATCGTCTCGAAATTCGACGGTGGTGATGGTGGCGAGACCGTCCAAACTCATCGAGAGCGAGCCGCTGGCAGGCAAGCGCAGGTCGTCGTCAAGATTGCCCCAATATTTGATGGTTGCGATGTTGGAAAATGCGGAAGCCGTTGCTTTCGGGGTTGCCATGAAACTCAAATCACCTTTTTGTTTACTGTGAGGCTAAGTGTGCCCTGAATAGGCGGGGATTCAAAATTATTTCGGTTGGCACTTGACTTTATATAGACCGGTTAATATAATTCAAACATTAACAAAATGACCTTATCCTCAATAGAGGGACCGAAATTCCGATGAACGCAAAAATTCTTGTCACGGGTGCGCCCGGAAACGTCGGCAGCGAAGTTGTGAAAGAACTGATGGGCAAAGCTGAGTTTCGGGTTGGCGCTTACCACGTTGAATCTGCAAAACAGGCCTTTGGCGACGAAATCGACTGTGTGCGCTTCGACTTTCTCGATCCCACCACCTTCGCCGCGACCTTTCAAGGCATCGAAAAGATGTTCCTGGTCAGGCCGCCCGCCCTATCGAATGTCACACGCGATATTGCGCCTGCCTTGAACGCGGCCAAGGCGGCTGGTGTCCGACATATCGTTTTTCTGTCGCTGCAAGGCGTGGAAAACAACCGCGTCGTCCCGCATCACAAGATCGAACAACTCATTCGTGAGATGGGGTTCGTGTACACGTTTGTGCGGGCCAGCTTCTTCATGCAAAATCTCAGCACCACCCATCGCGCCGAAATTCGAGATCACAATGAAATCGCGGTTCCAGTGGGCAAGGCGAAAACGAGCTTCATTGATGTGCGGGATATTGCGGCAGTCGCGGCGCGCGCACTACTTGAAAATGGGCATGAAAACATGTGCTATACTGTGACAGGTAGCGAAGCGTTGGACTATTTCCAGGTCGCCGAGACACTTAGCACCACGCTGGGACGTCCGATTCGCTATACGCATCCGTCCGTACTCAAGTTTTTTCGGCAGCAATTGGCGACGGGAAGCAAGTTGGGCTATGCGCTCGTGCTCAGCGGTTTGTACACGATTACCCGCTTCGGTAATGCGAAGGAAGTGACGCCCGTCGTCCAAAATATCCTGGGTCGTCCGCCGATCACCTTCAAGCAGTTTGTGACGGATTATCGCGCAAGCTGGATGCCACAGTAAACACGCGATAGAAAGTTATCATGTCGTCAGCTCGCGATCAAATCATCGAGACAACTTGCAAGCTGCTCGAATTGCAAGGCTACAACGCAACCGGCCTCAACCAGATCATCAAGGAGAGCGGCAGTCCCAAAGGGTCGCTCTACTATTATTTTCCTGGCGGCAAGGAAGAACTGGCGGTGGCTGCGATCTGCCAAGCGGGTGCGGTTGTCCTGGCGCGCATTCATGAGAATCTAACAGCCATTGATGATCCAATTGAAGCAATTTATCAATTCATCATGAATGTCGCGCTCAATATCGAACGATCGGGGTTCACGGCGGGCGGACCCATCACGATCATCGCCATCGAGATGGCCTCCGTGAGTGACCGATTGCGGGTAGAATGCGCCCGACTCTACAGCGCGTGGCAGGCCGAGTTCACAACGAAGCTGCAAAGTGGCGGATTTTCCGAAGAACGCGCCACTCGCTTGGCGATTCTCATTATTTCAGCAATGGAAGGGAGCGTCATCTTGTGTCGCACCAACCAAAGTCGTCAACCGATGGAAGCGACGGCGACCGAAATCGCGGCACTGCTGAAATCTGCCCGCGAACTTGAATTGAATCGCGGGTGATGATACGCTGACTCGTTACTCGTAGCGCAGGACGTTGAGCGGCTTCTCACTGACCGCCGTCCACGCGCTGAGCAGCGTCGCGCCGAGCGCAATACCCAGCGAGAGCAGCAGCAAGAGCGCCACCTGCCCCCAGGCGACAGCTTGCAGGATATTCAGGTTCGATCCTGACGAGATGATCAGCACGGCCAAAACGCCAATGCCGACTCCGATCAAGCCACCAAGTACGCCGATCAAGCCGTTTTCGATCACCAGCACCCATAACGCACGCCAATTCTTCATGCCGACCGCTTTCATGGTGCCGATCTCGCGGCGGCGCTCCAACGTGGCGAGCGATACGGTGTTGGCGATGATCACCGCACCTGCGAACAGCGATAGTACCGCCACTACCGTCGGGATCGTGGTGAACTCTTCAAGCAGCTTTTTGATCAGCGTGTCGATGAAGCCCACATCGAGTGTGAACGTGCCGGGGATGGTTGTCAGCGCGACCAAAACATCGTTGAGGTGTGCCTGATCGACCTGCGCAACGACGAAATCAAGCGCCGCGAGGCCGCCGTTGGGCAGCGTATCGAGCGGCACACTCCCCACACCGAGGATCGCGCCCGTATTAACCGCCGCTGCGCTGGCATCCGCCTGCAAAATACCAACCACCGTATAGGTGAGATCGCGGTTGTTGAACATGTAGGTCATCTGATCGCCGGGCTTCAATCTCAACTGTTGAACGAACTCGTTATCACGCAGCACGACGACCAGTTTGCCCGCATCGGCGCTGTTGAGCACGCGCCCCACGAGCGCCGTACCACCAAAATATCCTTTGGCTGCCACATCTTGCCCGCTGATGACGCCTTCGGTGGATTTGTACAAACCTGCGCCATCGAAACGGCTGGCCGCGCCCCCCTTCGGCACCAAGGGCGAGACGTTGACTTGTGGCAGCTTATCGGCGTAATTTTGATCGCCATTGACCGCCTTCAAGCTGCCGAGTTCGAGCCGCAGCGATAAATAGTGCTGAACGCCCGGCTGTTTATCAAGCAGCTTGGTCACAGCCAGATGCGTGAGCGGATTGAGCGGTTGGAAGATCGCAATGTTGCCGCCCAACACGTTCTGGAAGCCGACGTTCAGCAGAGCCGGGATGCTCGTCGAAACCAGCATGATCGTGCTCAGGGCGAACATACCACTGGTCAAAGCTAGGAGCGTCGAAGCCGTGCGGAAGCGATGCCCGCTGATGCCACGCAGCGCCAATCGCCAATATACCCGACCGAATGACGGCAGCGCGCCCACGATTAACACGATGAACCACATCGCTAACACCAGCAGGCCGAGGATGATCAACGTGATCGCCACGCCCACAATACCCAACAGCACGCCCCCAAACGGCAGCAGTTGGCCGACGATGAAACCGACACCGATCACCACGATCGCCAGCGCCAGCAGCGTTTGCAGCCAACTCGACGGCGGGGGCAGCGCATCGTTCGGGCGTAACACATTGGCAGGACGCACCCGCGCCGCCGTCAAAGTCGGCAGAAAGCCGAACACGGTGGTCACGATCACGCCAAACTCGAAACCGATGGCGAGCGCTTGCGGATAAATCTGCCAGTGCAGGGTTTGTACCCAGATGCGCTGGCTGAAACTGAGCACGAGCGCGCTGAAGCCGATGCCCATGAGCAAGCCGAGCAAGCTGCCCAAAACGCCCATCATCACCGACTCGAACAAGAACAGCATCGTGATCTGGCCGCCTTTGACGCCCATTGTTTTGAGTACGGCGATCTCGACGGTGCGTCGTCGCACGACGACGAGCATGGTATGGATGATACCTGTCGCGCCAATCAGCAGTGCGATCAGCCCCATGCTAACGATCAGCCGATCGATCAAATCGGCGATCTGTTGATTTTGCTTGAGCGTGCTGGCCGTCGTGGTCACACGCCCGACATAGCCCAGTGTATTTTGCAGATCGGCGGCCAGCGCGGTCGTATCCGTCCCCGGCGGCCCATGCACGAAAAGCGTATCCGGGCGCGGATCGAGTTGCAAAATAGGCGCGGCGGCTTGATCGAAATAGGCGAATCCGAAGAACAATACCAGCGGCCCAACACCTTCGGCTTGCGTCGGCACGATTCCTTTCACGGTGAACAACTGGGTGGTGCGCCCGACATGAACCTTGTCGCCGAGGTTGATCTTCTGGCTATCGGCCAAATTTTGCGAGATCACCACGTCGGTGGGTTCGCTGAACAACTTCGACAAAGGTGTGTTCTGCGGTTGATTGGCGATCACCGGCCCATAGAACGGATACACCGCCGGATCGATCAGATACGACTCGATCAATTGCGGGCGGCCCGCCGTTGTCGCGCCCTGTGCCGCCAATTGAATCGACGCGGAGCTGATTTCAGCCATAACCTGCGCGTTTTTGGCGGACGCCCATTTCTGGATCGCGGTTACACCCTCAACCGTGAAAACAGCATTGCGCGTATCACCATTGGTCGGGCTGGTCTCAAATATGCTGCCACGCGGTACGATGATCAGATCGCCATGCTGCGAGGCGGCCACGTTATCGGTCAGCGTCGCGCCGATACTGAGCGCCAGTGTGCGCAGCGAAACGATCGCAGCGACGCCCGCCCCGACACAAAATAACGCAAAGAGTGTCCGCAGGCTGTTGCGCCGCATATCGCGGATCGAATGCTCGAAATAGAAACGAAAATGACTCATCGCAAGCGATCCTTTTTAGCGATCATTATAGTATCGCGGGCTGTGGCATCACGGGGAGCACGATCTGTGCGGAGGGCGGCGTGGACACGAGGAGGCCATCGACCAACGTCAGAACGCGGCTCATCTGCCCGGCGATCGCCGGATCGTGGGTGACGACCACAACGGTTGTGCCCGTTTCGCGTTGCACATCGCTGATCGCCGCCAATACCAACCGTCCTGATTCGGTGTCGAGGTTGCCCGTTGGCTCATCGGCCAGGAGCAGTGGTGGATTGTTAGCAAGCGCCCGCGCGATTGCGACGCGCTGCTGCTGCCCGCCCGAAAGCTGTGCCGGACGATGATTCAATCGATCACCCATACCGAGCATTTCGAGCAGTTGTTTGGCACGTTGACGTGGATTGAACTGCCGTTTGACCGCAAATTCGATGGGCAGTGCGACATTTTCGAGCGCCGTTAGCGTCGGGACCAGATTGAAAAACTGGAAGACGAATCCGATTTTGGCGTTGCGCACTTCGGTCAAACGCCCTTCACCCATGCGGCTGATGTCGATGCCATCGATTTCGATCGTGCCGCTGGTCGGCGAATCGAGTCCACCCATCAAGCCCAGCAGAGTCGATTTGCCGCTGCCCGATGGTCCAATGATGCCGACCCGTTCACCGCGCATAATATCCAGATCGAGTCCGCGCAAAATATGAATCGTGACGCTGCCTAGCGGTAGGTCTTTGGTCAGGCCGCGTGTGCGCAAGACCGGGACGCCGATGTTTGAATCCATGTTTGGAGTTTGTTCCTGTTGTCTCTAATGGTAATTATACGGAATCGGCGCGATGTTGGTTGCAGTTACGACAACCGCGATCCTGTCGTGTGGCGCTAAACAGCTTATTATCCACGAAGCAGGTTTTCCATGGCATAAACATGGTCAGGATGCGTGTACCTTTCCAGCATCACGTCTTTTTCGTAGCGCATTCCGGCCTTTCCTGCGACATGGATGGAGGCAACATTCTGCGGGTCAATGATTGCGATCAATCGTGGCAAACAGAGAACATTGAAACTGTAATCACGGACAGCACATACCGCTTCCGTTGCATATCCGCGCCCCCATGCAGAGCGAACTAACCGGTAGCCAATTTCTACCTCTGCCTGCCCAACAATATCAGGAAAGTAAAACAAGCCGCAATAGCCGATCGTTTCACGGCTGCTTTTTTCCATCACTGCCCATGGGCCGAATCCCCACTTTTGATAATAGTTTTCAAGACAGCCGCGTAACCAATCCTGCACCCATTGGCTGGTCTGTGCGCCGAAGCCAAATCGCATCACCTCAGCATCACCGAAAACGCGATTCATGGCGTCTACATCAAAAATGTGAAAGTGTCTGAGGATCAATCGCTCAGTTTCGACGACGATCATTGGCGGATCATTCCGGATTCGGCGGCGGCATGGGGTGCGTTGGATCGGCGCTTTCTTCGGGCTGATTCGGGTGCGGTGGCGTACCGAGCATCGCAAAGAGCAGCACCCCCAACGCCGCCACGATGAAACCACCGACCAGTCCAATCGCCTGATAGGTGCCGAGCACAGGGCGCTGGGTGAGCGTCGGCGTATTCGAGCCGTAGCCAAGCACATCGGCCAGTCCTGCCGCCGCCGCACCGAGCAATCCAGTCAGGCTGAGCCGAATGCCGATCTGCTGTGCCAGATTGTGGCGCGTGTGCGGGTAAAAAGCACTCTGCACGAAGACGAGTGCGCCCAGGATAATCAGCGAAAAGCCCACCAAGATGGTGATAATTTGCAGCAGTCCGATTCCCGCCGTCGGATCGAAACCCGTCAGCGTCGGAAAAAGCCCGATTAGCGTCAACACCGCGCCCAGCGCTCCGACTGTGATCCCAACTTGTGCCCAACGTCCGCTCATGACTCCGCC
This sequence comes from Aggregatilineales bacterium, assembly GCA_038230635.1. Classification (GTDB taxonomy): domain Bacteria; phylum Chloroflexota; class Anaerolineae; order Aggregatilineales; family UBA2796; genus JBBRMW01. Next base: position 16,141 of record JBBRMW010000005.1, read on the forward strand.
TTCGTCCGATTAGGCGGGGAGAGTCTGGCGCAGGACGCGCAAGAAATTGCCGCACAGAATATTCTGGATGTCTTCGGGTGCATAGCCTCGTCCGCGCAGCAGCGGTTCGATCAGGCGCAGATCCGTGATTGTATCGATTTCCACTGGCGAGGACTGCCGCCCAAAGCCGCCATCCAGATCGCTGCCGATCCCGACATGGCGTGCCGATCCCGTAATTTGGCAAATATGATCAATCGCGGTCACCACATTGTGATCGAGCGTGACCTCATCTTTTCGGCTGCCCGATTTTCGCACCCAGCCCTCTTTGAGGAACGCATTGAAAAGTACGACGCCGATCACGCCTTCCCGCTCGGCTAAGCGCCGGATCATGTCATCCGACAAATGCCGATCGGAATTGCGCAAACGACGCGGGTTGCTATGGCTGGCGATCAGCGTGCCTTCATAACGATCAACCGCTTCCAAAAAGGCTTCTTCGGCCATGTGGCTGACATCGAGGATCGCGTTGAACGAGGCCATCACTTCGAGCAGCTCGCGTCCCAATCCGGTTAATGGGCCGGGTTGACTCGTGCCGCCGCTGTAACGAGTTTGACCCCAAGCCAGCCCAACGGCACGTATCCCGCGCGCGTACCATTCCTCGAATTGCGCGGGTTCAAGGATCGGATCAGCACCTTCCATCGACATGACGATCCCGAATTGGTGATCCTCAAATTCGCGGCCAACTTGCCAAGTGGCGAGCACTTTATCAAGTTCGGCTTGCGTGCGGATCAGGGCAATACGCGGGTCGCTGTCGGCCAAGCGCTGATAGACATCCCATTGATCGAGTGCGCGCTGATAGGCTTCGCGGGGCGTGCGATAGCTGATGCGTTCATCAGCAAAAGTAGAAGAGTTGGCGGGACTCACAAACAGTGTGCCAAAGGCGATTCCGACCCGTCCTAGCAGCGCTTCGGGCAGCGCAACAGTAAGCGTGCCCTCGTCCATTTCGATGGCGTGTCCAACTTCTCGCTTGCGCTGCGTATAAACGCTTTGACCGAAGTCGCGCCCATTGCGCACCGTATTATAGGCGATGTCCAGGTGTGCATCGAAGATAAATAGTGGGTCGGCCATGCGGCACAGCCTTTTTGGTGAGCATCCAGACGGGCTACTCCATGGCGTAGCCCGTCTGGATGAAAATAGCTTTACGGGTGCTACGACTTTTTGGTCGAAGCGGCCTCGATGATACCGCGCAAATCGCCTATTGCGAGTCCAGCAACGCTGCGCGGAGTTTCGCGCGGGTTTTGTGTTTGCGGGAGCACCTGCGTCCCGTTGGCGAACAAGAACACGCTTGGTGTACCAATGAGTCCGCGGGCATCGGCATAAGTGTTGGATGCTTCGATATACTTGGTGGTGTCTGGGCTGGTCAGGCAGCTATCGAATTTGCCCATATCCAGGCCAATACGGTTGGCGGCGGCGTCGAGTCGTTTGGGATCCGCTGTGCCCTCGGCATATTGCGATTGCCAATCGAACAGAATGTCGTGCATCTGCCAGAACTTGTTTTGCTGCATAGCACACACCGCCGCTTGCGTCACCGCCAAAATGCCCGCTGGGGAGTAATCGCCTGTGTGAGTCGTGAAGATGTAGACGAACTGGGCGCGGCCAGCTTTGATCTCATCGACGATTTTGCCGCCTGTGTTCTGGTGATAAGCGAGGCAGTACGGACACGAGAAGCTCGATATTTCCTCAATTTTGACGGGCGCGTTGGGATCGCCCATATACGGAAACGAAATCGGATAGGCTGTGACATCGGTCATCGGTGCGGTGGATGTTGTGCCGACCGAGATGCCGTCAAAACGTGTATTAATATCCGCCGCAATGGTCACGTCGGCGGGACGGGTGGCGATGAAAATACCGATGACGATCACCACCAGGAAAGCGACCGCGCCCACCATGAGCATGATCTGCTGGGTGCGCTGACGCTGTTGGATAAGCTGCGTTTTGCGCTCTTGCGCGGCGCGGTTGGAGATGCTGGAATTTTTTTTCTTGCCCTGGATACTCACGAAGTCTTCCTCAAATTGAAACGAGCGACGAATGACCCATTATAGCGTGCTCGCAAGACCCCATGGCAGTTTCTAATCATGCCGTAATCCAGCGGTCTGAATCGCTCAGGTTTCTTTCCAACCAGGGCCGGATTTTTTGCACATCGAGAAATCCGGCTCAACTTTGAATCCACCCGGCGGATCGATTTTGCCGCTCAGATCGGAGGCCGCAGTTTTGCGCTTTTCTGAAACCGGGTTGATCACCGCATCGACCGCATCGTTCAGGCCGCTCTCATCATCGGCGGTGACGTTGAAAGGGACTTTGGCCGTCCCTTCATAGGTTTTGAAGCGTTTGGCGTGTTCATCCTCGTGCGCCTGGAGCGGGCCATCGATCGTTTTCTGATACTGTTCGATCTCGCATTTGTCCGTGATGCTGCTGGGCACGGTCGGCATTTTTGTGACGGTGCCGGTCGTGAAAGTGGCGGTTGCCGTGCCCGATGCGGCGACTTTACCGCCCACTTTGCGAAAGGGTACATCGGGGACTGTGAAAGTGTAACCTGGGTTGGGGTTGCCCATCGTGGTCGCACCCGTCACCTCGTAGATACCGCCTTCCATCGTCACGGGTTCGAGTTCACCGCTACTAGACAGACTAATCGTGCCGCCGTCTTCACTGTCCGAATCATCGGCATCCGAGTCGGTCGCGTCAGTTTGATCGCTCTGATCGGCGGCAGGCTGATCATCGCTCGATTCAGCCTCATCTGCCCCGCCGTCATCGGACTGCGTGCTATCAGATGGACTGTTGTCGGTATCACTATCGGACGAATCGCTTTCGCCCGACTCGGATTCATCGGCTGGAGAAGAATCGGAGGTGCTGTTTGTCGATGAACTGCTGTTAGCTTGATCGTCGTCATATGTGGTTTCATCGTCCGAGTCGTCGCGCTGCACCGTGGCTGCGCCGTGTGCCAGCATCCGCCGTACTGCCGCATTCCCCACACGCTGCTGCATCCCCAGGATCGTCGCCGCGCCCGCGATACGCTGGCCGCCAACGAATCGATCGGGTGCGAATACCGCTGTGCCGTCGAATGACGCGCTGGCGCTGTCAGCACTCCGCGTCTGTGCGCGCTCGTCAAGCATCAGATCACGAGTCATCATCGACAATCGGGTTCTCATGAATTCAGTCCCTGCCAACGGACACATATCAATCTTAATCTATCCTATATCAAAAGACCGTTGCGCACAAGCAGCCTTTACGCACTTTTATCCTTGTCCAACAAATAGGGTGCGTTGCCCGATAGACGGCACACCGCTGGGATCGGCTATAATTTCGTCATTCTTGGCGATCTGATCTTTGGGGCGGGTGCATGGCGAACACATTTCAGTGGCGATTCCGGGTACGCAGTTACGAAGTTGGTGCAGCGGGCGAAGTTCACCCCGCAACTTATCTGAATTACCTCGAAGAAATGGCGATTCAGGCCAGCGAAGCGTTGGGCTTCGACTACGATTGGTATCTCAGTCATCGGTGGATGTGGTTGGTGCGCAAGCTCACCTTACGCGAATATGCGCCAGCAGGCATCAACGATGAGCTACAACTGACAACCTGGATCAGCGAGTCTCGCCGCGTGCAGGCCAACCGCGAATATGCGCTTCGCCGTGCCTCTGACGACAAACTGCTGCTGCGCGGACGGCATAATTGGGTGTTCGTCAATATGGAGACGATGTTGCCCGAACGCTTTCCGCCGGAGTTCGTCGGCAAGTTCGCCGCGACGGGCGAGGTTGAAACGCTCGATCTCGATCCGCTCGATCCAAGACCGCTGGCGGCGCCCATTCCGCATCTCGAAACGCGGCGCGTCCGCTATCAAGAACTCGATCAGAATGCGCATGTCAATAATGCGGTGTACATCAATTGGGCGGAAGGGGCAATCGAGGGCGCATTACGCAGCGCGGGTTGGCCGCCCGATCGATTGCGCGAGGAAGGCGTTACTATGCGCCGGATAGGGCGGGAAATAGAATATTTTCGCAGTGCCGTCGATGATGAGCCGATCCAGATTTCGACTCAGATCAGCGCGATCGGGGGCGAGCGCGTCGCCTGGGCCACCGAGATTTTCCAAGCAGATACGCACGATCTCATCGCGCGCGATCGTGCTGTGGTCGCCTTCCGCGATGGGCGTGGCGCGTGTCCACCGCCGGAAGCGCTCGTCAAGGCGCTGAGTTACGGTGATATTGTCCCGACTACGGCGGCCAGCGCCCCCACCGATCCAATCAACGCACTTCCAAAATGAGCGCCGCGCCATGCTCCAGGCGATCGACTCGTATATCGCCGTCCTTCACCGTGAATTCCGCGCCGCCAATGAGATCGACCAGCCGAGTCCCTTCGGCCAGACCGCCTTGCCAGACCGGAATCGTCACCTGCTCAGTTGCGCCCGGCCCGCGATGCCCGATCACGATCAAGCGCTGCTCGGCGGATTGTCGCTGAAAAGCCAATAATCCGCCCGCCGCATAAAGTGCCTGGAATCCGCCTCGGCGGAGCGCGGGAGCGGTTCGGCGGAGCGCGATCAGTTTTTTGAAATACTCGCGTAGGTCGCTATCCCAATCCGCCTCGTTCCAGATCATACAGCGCCGATTATCGGGATCGACGCCGCCGGGCAAACCGATCTCATCGCCATAATAAATACACGGCACGCCCACATAGGTCATGAGCAGCGCGACGGCCAACTTGACCAGTCGTTTATCACCATCGACCTTGTTCAAAATACGCGGCGTGTCGTGGCTATCGAGCAGATTGAACTGCTGGCGCGCGATTGCCCAGGGAATGACCGCGCGGAAATATGCCCACTGCTCGAATAGGGCTTCGGCGGGCATCAACGTCTGATCGGCGCTTTCGGGGCGATTTTCCGTACCTAGCTCGTGCCCGGCTAACCAACGCCATAAGGGAAGCGTGAATCCCGCATAATTCATCGACGCATCGAGTTCGTCGCCGCCGAGGTGAATCGTCCCATCGAAAAAGTGCTCGCCATAAAGGTAGGCGTCGGGACGATCGCCTTTCACGGCGCGCCGCAGTTGGCGACCCATCTTGTGGTCGAGTTGAATCGCGCCTTGCCGCGCCTGCATGTTCGCCACGTCGAGTCGCCAGCCGTCAATGCGATATGGCTCGCGCAGCCAGCTTCGCAGCACCGAATCGGGTGCGCGGTACATCTTGTCGCGGAGGGCCTCGCTGCGATAATTGAACTTGGGCAGCGAGCGCACCCCCAGCCATGCCTCGTATTGATTCGGTGCGTTGTTGTAGAACGTAAAATATTCTGCCGTTGGCGCGTTCAAATCAGCCTGTGCTTCGGTGAACCAGCCGTTCTTCCAGCCACAATGGTTGAGCGTCACGTCGAGGATGATGCGCATTTTGTGCGCGTCCAGTGCGCGTCGCAGTGCGGCCAGCGCCTCGTTGCCGCCGAGGTGCGGATCGACGTTGAAGAAATCGGCGATGTCGTAGCGATGGTTGCTATAGCTGGTGAAGATCGGCGTCAAGTACAACGCATTCACGCCCAAATCGGCCAAATAATCCAGCTTTTGCGTGATTCCTGGCAGATCGCCGCCATAGAAGTCGAGGTTGCCCGCCTCGTGCCAGGGCAGCAGCGGCGCACCCCAGGGTCGCAACTGCGTGGCGAAACGATTCGTGCTCCATTCGCCCGGTTCGACATTTGTACTTGGATCGCCATTGTAGAAACGGTCGGGAAATATCTGATAAAAAACGGCATCTTCGACCCATTCTGGGGCGGCATAGTCTGCGAGCAAGTTGAAATCGAGCGTGTCCGGCAATTCGGCGCGGCTGAGGCCGCTCGCATTGAGAAAATATGCGCCTTCGTCCGTCATGATTTTGAAGCGATAGCGATTGCTCGGCATGTGAACGTGCAGTTCGCCCGACCACCACGCCGAAACACCATCGCGTTCAACCTCGTGCATCGGTGCGAGTTTGTTCTCGCCATCGGGAGCAGTACGCAAAAAGACGGCGCGGATGCTCGCGGCGGCGGGCACGCGCAAGCGCACTGTGATTCGATCGTTGTGGCGGGGAATCGGATTCGAGAGATACAAGGCCGAGCCATCGTGGTGCAGGCCCGCCGTCCAGTGCAGTTCAGAGATCATAAGGGTGATTGTCCTGGCATGATGCGTGCAAGTCAGCGGATTGTAGCGTTAGGGGAAGGCGGTGTCCAGATGGCATCGAAACGATAAATTGGACAATGAAAATTCAGTCGGCGGCGATGGTTTTTCACAACGGGCTTTTGCTGGGCGTCCCCGGACGGCGCGGATAGGCGGCGGGCGTGGCGGCGATTTTTTCCAATACCACCAAATAATGCGGCTCAGCGACATGCGGCAGCACGATTTTGACGGTCTGGCTCAGCCGCCCACCCAACACATGCAGCGCATGTTCTGCCATGTGAAGTTCAGCGAGCGCGCTGGCGCCCTTGAGCGCGATACAATGACCGCCTACTCTGCACAGCGGCAGCAGGTACTCAGCCAGCACGGGCATCCGCGCCACCGCCCGCGCCAGCACGACATCGTAGTGTCCGCGATGGGCGGGGATTTGTCCGGCCTCTTCGGCACGCAGATTGACGACTTCGACCTTATCGAGCGCGAGCACATCGATCATATGCTTGAGATAGGCCGTTTTTTTGCCCGTCGCCTCCAGCAGCGTCACATGCAGCCCCGGAATCGCAATCCGCAGCGGCAAGCCCGGAAAACCCGCGCCCGTGCCGACATCGATCAGGCGCATTCCGGCGACTAGCGGAAGCGCACGCACCACTGACAGCGAATCGAGGAAATGGCGCATCTCGATCGCCAGTGGATCGGTGATGGCCGTCAGGTTGACGCGCGCGTTCCATTCGATCAGTTCGCGTGCATATACCTCGAATTGACGCGATTGTTCCGCGCTTATTTCGATGCCCGTCAGATCGTGGGCGGCCTGGGTCAATTCAAGAAGCGACATGAGTCACATTAGTTGATGAGCTTAATCATCATCGTGTTCGTAATCGCGTAGGATACGCGCGACAGATGGCTCCCGACGGAACTGCTCGCGCAATCCGCGATCTTCGATGCTGCGTGCGAGGCTATCCAGCAGATCACCCGCGATGGTGCGATGGACGGCGGCAATCGCGGGCTGCGAGGCGACCAGCATATCCGCAAGCGCGGCATGAATCTGCCACAGGACCGAGGTTTCGCCTGTCTTCTGTGCCATGATGAACCCGTCCTGAAAATATTTGTTGGCGGCGGCCATATCGCCCTCCACCTGCGCGCAACGACCCAAGATCAGCACCGCGCGAATCATGTGGCGCGTGTAATCCATTTGTCGGGCAGAGTCGAGCAGTTCCGCCGCCAGCGCGCGCGACTCTGCAATGTCGCCGGTCGTGAACAGTGCATCGGCCAAGCTATTGAGCGCCTGCAATTCGATGTCCTTTTCGGAGCGGCGACCAATTTCGAGGGCTTCGCGCAGTTTTGCAAGTCCTTCCTCCTTCTGCCCGACCGCCACGAGGTCGAGTCCGAGGTTGCGCGTGAGGTCGGCATCGAGATGACTGACGAATGAGGCGGCCTTGCGATGGTAGTCGAGCGCCTTGTCCATCGCATAAATTTGCTGATACGACTCGCCGACATTGTTGTAGGCGATCCATAAAAACGTTTGGTCGCCGATCGCGTCCGATAGTGCCGCCGCCTTCAAATAAGTTTGAATGGCCGGGTAGTAGCGCGACAGCATATGATAGACGATGCCCAATGAGATCAGCGTTAACACCTGCCCAGGAATGTCGTTGAGGCTTTCAAAGGTCTCGACGGCTTGGCGAAGTACGATCAAGGCCTTTTCATTTTCGCCGCGCTGCCACAGCAGATCGCCGCGCTGACGGGCGGCGGCAGCCATACCCCGCGTATAGCTGGCTGCTGCCGCCGCTGTGTTGGCATCGCTATTCAAGCGGCGTGCCTCGCCCACATTGCCAATACGCATCATGGCCTCGGCTTTGGCAACCAGCGCATCCACCTTGCCGCTGTCGGTGGGAGTCGTCGCCAGCCAGTTATCTGCCTGGATCGACACTTCGTCGAACGCATTCAATTGGTTGGTCAGGGTGTCCGTATAGATGCGATAAGCGTCATCGATCTGATCGCCGCCGATACCAGGAAGCGCGAGTACACTCACGCAGCGTTTGATGGCTTGGTCAGGCTGGCGTTTGCGATAGGCGGCGCGTGCTTTGTCGATTTGTGCGGCGGCATTCAGGATTGATTCGGCAATATGTGGATCAAGCACGGTCTGTGACTCCGTTAGGCGACCCCTTCGTAACGGCTGAATTATAGGCGCAATGCGCATTGGCGGCAATCGGGCAAAGTGACCGATTGTCTTTGGTCAGGTAACACAGAAAGGGGCATAGCGGGCACGCGCCCTTTCGTCACACAATCGAAGAAAACGGACCAATCGGTCGTGACTGCACGTTTTCCCTGTCAGCCGGCGATCATCAGCATTCGCTGAAGCCGCAGCTGTAGCACTTGCGGCAGCCTTCCTCGTTAACCAGCGACGCCTCGCCGCACTCTGGGCATAGGTCGCCGATCGCTTTCTTGGACGCGCCGAATGTTTGTGCCGGAAGCGCCGCCGTCTGACCGTTGCCATTGGCATGATGTTCTTTGCGCGCGGCGATCGCCTCCGGGACGATGATCGGCACGCCGATTTCGTGCTCGGTTTGATCGAGGTACTCGTGCAGTACCTGCGCCACACCGTCAGGCAAGCTGCGTACCCGCGCCGCGCCAAAGCCAGTCGAGCGGCCACCACCGATGCCTTCCAACTGGCGCACGATCTCCTTGAGCCGTTCGCGCGGGGTGATTGGCGAGACCATACGCAGCGCCAGCGAGATCAGACGCCCGATCGCTTCGCTGACCGCTGCCGTCTCCGATCCGGCTTTGCTGGTGTGCGTGAAAATCTCGAACGGGTGGCCGCGTCCTTCGCCATTCTCATTGATCGTGATGAAAGTCTTGCCGAGCGGCGTATCGACTTGGTAGGTGCGCCCGATCAACTGGCGCGGGCGAATCTTCTTGAGCGAGACGGGCGTCGGTTCAGCAACGGGCGTCAAGGCAGGTTTCGGGGCGGCCTCGATCGCTGCGATCGGGGCGGCTTCGTCTTTTTTGGCTTGGGCGGTCGCGTGTGTTTCGAGCACGACTTTATCGCGGCTGCCCGTCACGTAGACGGTCATGCCCTTGCAGCCGAGCTTCCAGCCAAGCAGGTACGCCTTTTCGACATCCTCGATGGTTGTGCCTTCGGGGAAATTGCATGTTTTGCTAATGGCATTGTCTACGAACGCTTGCATAGCCGCCTGCATCCGAATGTGCTCATCGGCGGACACATCGGCGCTGACCACGAAGGCGTGGCGGATATGCTCCGGCAGCGCGGCCACGTCCTGGCACGAGCCTTTGGCGTTGACTTCCTCGACGATCGCCTTGATCTGCGCATCGTTCAGCTTGGCATCCCGCAACGCGCGCTCGAACAGCGGGCTGGTGTATTGAAGCTGCAAATCCTGGCCGCGATCGTTGACGTGGCGGATGTACGACAGTGCGAAGACGGGTTCGCAGCCGTATGCCTCGCAGCCGGACACGGTGGCGATCGTGCCCGTCGGGGCGACCGTCAACTGCGCGCCGTTGCGGATGCCGTGCTGCTTGATACCCGTCACGACGCTCGACCAATCGATAATCGGGCGCTTCCAATCGCGCGTGAACGGGAATAGCGGCTCTGGCGGCTGCCATGTCAGATTCGCGGGATCGTAGATGCTGCCGACGATGGCGGGGAACGGGCCACGCTCCTCGGCCAGCGCGATGCTCGTCTGCATAGCGTGGTAGCGCACGAATTCCGTGATCTGTCCGGCGAACTCCTGGCCTTCCTCCGAGCCGTAGCGCACGCCGAGCTTGTACATCAGATCGCCCAGCCCCATGATGCCGAGTCCGATGCGGCGAACGGCGTGGGCTGCGGCTTCGAGCTGCGGTACGGCGGGCACATACTTGTTGGCGGTCACCACATCATCAAGGAAGCGCGTGGCGTCCTCGGTGAGTCGCTGCAAGAGCGTCCAATCGACGCCACCACTGGCGGTCACAACGTTAACAAGATTAATACTACCGAGGCAGCAGTTCTCGAAAGGTCCCAAAAATTGCTCGCCACAGTTATGACTTACTAAGCCATTTGCTAAGAAACTGTGCGTCTGGTTTTCGGTCAGATCGAAGACATCCGCCATGCCTGCATCTTGAATATCCAGTACGGTCGCCTCGAATGACTCACTGTTGGACAGGCGTTTCTTAGCAGTGATAAAGGCTTCGACTTTGTTTTGTTTCTTGGAGTCGATGAAGCCAACTATCTCCGCAAACCGATCACGGTTTACCTTGTCGATGATCAATTCAAAATCGGCGTGGGCGAGATATTCCTTACGTCCACCTTTGCCATCGGGCATCATGCGTAGGCCGGATGGGCGGCGAGCAAATATCTTGCTCACGATGCCCAAATTGAGCAGCAAAAGTTGAACATCGCCCAGCAAATCGCGTGAGGAACTAGCCAGTCGAACGTTGCATGATCCTTTGCTTTCAGACCAATTCACGGTTCCATCGGCGGTAAACAACCCTTGCAAAAAGCCGATAACGGCTTCGCGGGGCGCTAACCAGATCGAATCTGGTACGCGCTTCTCGTGCGCAGGCACACCTTTGACACCGAGACTGGCAAAGAAACGATAGGGAAGTTGGCCGTAAGTCAGTTGGTCAACGCTTTGGCGATGATGCAGATGCCCTTCGCCAAACCAGCCCCGCATCGCATTGTGAATGGTTTCTTGGGCTTCATCCTTTTCGCTTCCGAAGACCATGCCGACGGGCGAACCACTTTCGCCGCTCAACCACCCATCACCAACTAGCCAACCCAATACGAGGCCAAGATCATGCGACCATTCACGCGGCACATTTGCGTACAGCTGCGTGAAGTCACGACGCACTACTGTCGCACCCGATGCGTGATCCCCACCGCGTGCCATCGTCGTCATTGCCATCTCAATGACTTCCACGTTCGGCAGTTGGTAGTCGGTGCTCCAAGCGCCTTCACCCGACTGCAACAGCAAACGATCACCAGGCTTGAGCAATTCCAGAGCAACATAGCCACGATCGGGCGTCAGGAACTTGTGATCGGGAGTCGCCGTAACGGTATAGCCATGGCGTGTCGTCAGGCGCATAACGGGCGTATTCTCGCGGGTTTTCCAGGCCGGAGAAGACGCTCGAAACGCTACACCGTGAGCGGATGTGAAGGGGATACCCGCGCCACCGAATGGTGCTCGTGCGTCGGTCCCAACCATGAAATCTGCGTTACTTTGCGTCAGTTCTTCAATGGTGAGTAGCCCAAAATTTGTCGCAATCCGCGTAGACCCGACAAAACACGGATTTGTTGACTCAAGCTCATACAAATGTGGTACCGGGTTCTGGCGATTGGCCGCATCCAAGAACAATACGCCCGGCTCGCCATTGTGATGCGCCTGCTTGACGATTAGATCGAAGATTTCGCGGGCGGGGATAGTTTCCCAGACCGTGTTATCTTGCGGGTTGATCAGTTCGTAATCAGTATTGGCTTCGACGGCGCGCATGAACTTATCGGTGATGCCGACCGAGATGTTGAAGTTGGTGATGTGGCTTTCGTTCGTCTTCGATGTTATAAATTCTCTTACATCTGGGTGATCAATACGCAGTACAGCCATATTAGCCCCTCTGCGCGATCCCCCCTGAGCTATCTCCCCGAAGGCTTGATCGTACACGCGCAGGAAGCCCACTGGCCCGGTCGCTTGACCGTTGCTGCTGCGCACGATCGATCCCTTCGGACGCAGCCGCGAGAACGCGAATCCATTGCCGCCGCCCGTTTGCTGGATCAGCGCCGCATTTCTCAGCGTCTGAAAAATGCCAGATTCCGAGCGACCCATATCATCATCTATACGAAGGACAAAGCAAGCGGCCAACTGCCCCAGCGGTGTCCCCGCCCCGGTGAACGTCGGACTATTTGGAAAAAACTGTAAGTTCGTCAGCATATTATAGAATGTGCGCGCGTGCGACAGCACATCGCCATCGTGCTTCGCTTCGGCCAGCGCCACGTTATAGGCGACACGCCAGAACATCTCGTGTTCGTCTTCGGCAGGCTTGCCATCTTCGCCGCGCCGCAAATAGCGCTTTTGGAGCACAGTACGCGCGTTATCCGTCAGTTCGATCGGGCGCTGACGAAGATCGGGCGGAATCGGGATCGTGGCATCCGATTCGTGTCCGGTAACAAGCAATGTTGAACTATCCCTGGTGATTTCCACGGCTCCTCCTAAAAGATGATGGCTTGTCTGGCAAAGATTAAAGACGACGATACGAGCGCCCCGTAATGGATGACGGCGCGCATTCTGGTCAGCGGGGCTGCCGAGGGTGGCAGTGCCTTACGCTGTTGGCTAGTACGCTGTCAGGGGTCTGCTCAGTGTGCCTATTTCGGCGATGGATGGTGTGGGTCTATCGACAGCATCCGGGTCGGCAGTCAGCCGATCGGACGCGGTTTGACTGAAATCAAGCTCAACTTCTGGGTCGGGCATGGCGATAGTTGTTTCCTGTTCGGAGAGCAAACTATCGATCTCGACGCGCACGCTCGCCAAGTCATCCAGGCCGAGGTACACGATGGCATAGCGGATATAAGCGATCGGATCGAGGTCTTTGAGTCCTCTGACGACCATATCGCCGACCACGCGGCTGGATACTTCGGGCTTACCCAACGATTGGAGGTACGTTTCGATGCGTGCGGTCAGCCGTTCCACTTCGAGAGCGGGAACGGGACGTTTGGCGCACGCCATCCAAATCCCCCGTTTGAGCTTTTCACGGTCAAACTCCTCTCGATTGCCGTCCGTTTTGACGAGCACCGGGGTGGCGGTCAGGGCGCGCTCATAGGTCGTGAACCGCGCGGCACAATTTTTGCACTCGCGCCGCCGCCGAATCCCGTAGCGGACTTCGGTGGTGTCGATCACTTTGCTATCAGTTTCGCCACAGATCGGACAGCGCATAAACGGTGCTCCGGCCTATCCCCAAATACGGACTTTTGTTAGAAGTCGCCACAGTCTGTTAAGACATTTTCGGCGGCTGTGGAAAAAAATACCCCCATATATAGGGGCATTTCCGACACCCTATGCCATATATGGCGGCATAACAGTAACTTTAGCACAGGCGGCCTAGAAACACAAGACTGGCAAGTGTCGGGAAAAAGTAAGGTTTTGGTTTGTTTTCTTGCGCGATCCGATGGGTTCGCGCGCCTTGAAAGTTATAAAAATTGTATAAAAATAAAGATAAAGATTTCTTGATCCTTCTTGCCAAAACGCATGAACCGCGATCGGCCTTGTTGATGCGCTCCAAACCTTTTTTTGGTTTGGAGCACATTTTTGATGCCACTTAAGGCCGACTGCTCAGGCGGCGTTTTCGGCTTCGGACTTGCGGTAGTTTTCGAGAGCATCCTCGATGCCGCCGCACATGTAGAAATGCTGCTCGGAGATGTGATCGAGTTCGCCGTTCAAGATCATCTTGAAGCCGCGAATGGTGTCCTTGAGGGGCACATAGCGACCTTCGCGGCCTGTGAACTGCGCCGCCGTGAAGAAGGGCTGGCTCAGGAAACGCTGAATCTTACGGGCGCGCGCCACCAGCACCTTGTCATCTTCCGAGAGTTCATCGACGCCCAGGATGGCGATGATGTCCTGCAAATCCTTGAACTTCTGGAGCACACGCTGCACTTCGCGGGCGGTGGTATAGTGCTCTTCGCCGACGACCAGCGGATCGAGAATACGACTAGTGCTCGCTAGCGGATCGACTGCCGGGAAGATGCCCTGCTCTGCGATCGAACGTTCCAGCGCAACGACGCCGTTCAGGTGCAAGAAGGTCGCCACAGGTGCGGGATCGGAGTAGTCGTCGGCGGGCACATACACGGCCTGCACCGACGTGATCGAACCCGTCTTGGTACTGGCGATGCGCTCTTGCAGGTCGCCCATTTCCTTCGCCAGCGTCGGCTGATACCCGACGGCGGAGGGCATACGTCCGAGCAGCGCCGACACTTCCGAACCCGCCAGCGAATAACGGAAGATGTTGTCGATGAACAGCAAAATGTCGCGGCCTTCGTCGCGGAAATATTCGGCCATCGCCAGCCCAGTCAGCGCCACGCGGAAGCGCACACCCGGCGACTCGTTCATCTGGCCGAAGACCATCACCGTCTTGTCGATGACGCCCGCACTCGTCATTTCGCCGTAAAGCTGCGTACCTTCGCGGGTACGCTCACCAACGCCCGCCACCACCGAATAACCGCCATGCTCTTCGGCGATCGACCGGATCAATTCGGTCATGGTCACGGTTTTGCCCGTGCCCGCGCCGCCGAACAAGCCGGATTTACCACCTTTGGTTAGCGGGGCGATCAGGTCGAGCACCTTGATGCCCGTTTCGAGCATTTCGCTGGAAGTGGTCAGTTCGCTGAACAAGGGCTTTTCGGCGTGGATCGGATAATACCGCTCGGAGACGACGGCTGGCTTCCCATCGACCGGACGACCGAGCGCGTTGAAGATGCGTCCTAACACGGGCTGTCCAACGGGGACGCTGATTGGCGCGTTGGTCGCAAAAGCCGCGATGCCGCGCGGCAGACCATCTGTGGTGTCCATTGCAATGGTGCGCACGCGATCGTGGCCCATGTGCATCTGTACTTCTAAGATCAAATCCGGTAGATCGGCGCCCAGCGGCACGCGGATCGCGTCGTTGATGCGCGGCAGGTTGCTGCCCAGCGGAAACTCGACATCGACGACAGCGCCCTGCACCTGACTGATTTTGCCCTGCGTCTGATTGGTTGCGTTTTGATTGTTCATTTTACTTGCTCCTAAGATTTTCCCGCCGTTGGGTTGATTTGGATTTTGTACACTTGCGTTTGTTCGCTATCGGTGTTGTTCATACACAGCGCATAAAGACTGCTCCCGTCCGGGCTGAATCCTAATGAATATGTGTAGAACGTGCCAGGCAACGTGTACGAGTTTAGATACCGTCCGGTGTTGTCGAACACTTTGACAGCAGCACTATCGCCGATATAAATTCGGCTTTGGGCATCCAGCGCGATTGCCTGCGGCGAGTGGAATTGATCGGCGCCACGCCCATGACTCCCGAAACGGTTCAGGAATTTGCCGTGTGCATCGTAGATCAGAACCACTTCGTTGATGCCATCGAAATCGGAATACGTCTCCAAGAAGTACATATTGCCGGGACCATCGACCGCGCTTTCGATGCCCATGTTAGTGGCCGGCTCTTGGGCGCGGATGAGCTTCGGATAGGAAGCAGTGACATTTCCACTGCCATCGAATTTCAGCAGCACGTCGTCCGATCCGCTATCGGCATCGACCACGATCCCGCCTTCGGACAGCGCCGCGGCATTGCGGATGAGAGTCGGCGTGTAGTTAGTGGTAGGGCCGGCGTAGGTGCCCAGTAGTTTGCCCGTAACGCCCTCGTACTTGAGCAAACTCCAGTCCTGACAAACCCAGACATCGCCGCTTCGATCCGCCGCGAGGCAGTCGGGGCCGTTGTTGTTCTTGCGTGTCAAATCCCAATAGCTGACATACTTGCCATCCGCATCGAACCGCTGAATTCGCCCGCTCTTCTCGTCAGCGACATAAACAAAGCCCTTGCCATCGACCGCCATATGTCGAGCATGGTCCCACAAGCCAGCCCCTGTGCCTTTTCCGCCGAACTTCGCCTGGACATTCGTCCCATGTCCCAGAATCGAACTCAGGAACCCGCCCAGATCGCCGCCATATGTACCGCCGACGATCAGCGCCACGCCGATCAGCACAAGAACGACCAGGAGCATCACGGCGACGTAGGTGCATGAACAACCGCGCCGGGCGATATACGCAGCCATCACGGCACGAGAAGAAACCGATTCGAACTCAACCGGCTGAACGATGACCTGCGGCGCCGGCATGGGCGTCGGCGGTGCAGCTTTGGCGGAGGCTACTCGCGTCACATTTCCGCAAAACTGGCATGTCACCTCTGTTTCGTTCCCAGAAACCGAGAGCGGCGCCCCGCACCGTGGACAAGTGATGGATTCGACACGGTTCATGGACTTATCCTCACAAGCGTCTATGCGGTCAAGATCAGGGCGCAGACTGACTGCGCAGCGCCTCGACGCCGCCAACGATGTCCAGAATCTCGCCGGTGATGCCGGCCTGACGCGCCTTGTTATAGGCGAGTTGCAGCGCATCGATCAGCGTGCCCGCGTTGTCGGTCGCATTGTGCATGGCAACCATGCGCGCGCTGTGTTCGCTGGCGAGCGCTTCCAAATACGATTGATAGATCACCATGACGGTGAACTTCGGCACGATTTCTTCCAGGATGGCCTGGGCGTCCGGCTCGTACTCGTACTGCTGGCCGCGCCCCTCGGTGCTGACCGTGACCGTCTTCAAATAGTCCATGCCCGGCAGATTCTTGGTATCCATCGGCGTCAGCGGCAGCAGCCGTTGGATCACGGGCCTTTGCGTCAAGGTCGTGATGAAGTTGGTATAGGCGATAAATACTTCGTCGGTTCTGCCCGCCAAGTAATCATCGATCACGACCTGCGCGATCGGGCGAATATCGGCGAGAACGGGGCGGGGCGGCAGATAGCTGAACTCCGCAACCACGTTCTGCTTGGCGCGCAGCAAGATGTCGCGGCCTTTGCGCCCGACCGCCACCCAACGCACGGGCAACCCCATTTTCGCGGCGAAATGACGTGCTACCCGGATGATGTTCGAGTTGTACGCACCCGCCGTGCCGCGATCGGACGTGATCAGCAGGATCGTGATTGTTTCCGGCTGTTTCTTGGGCACATCGAGCAGCGGATGCAGTGCCATGCCCGCCGAGGCGCTGCTGGCGATACTGATCAGCATCTCATATGCCTTATCGGTATAGCCGCGACTGCTCAGCACGGCGGTCGTTGCTCGGCGCACCTTCGAGGCGGAGACCGCTTCCAGGGCGCGGGTAACTTGCCGAATATTTTTGATGCTCTTCATGCGACGCTTGACTTCGCGCGCAGTTGCCATGTTTCGACTCCTTCGTTGATGAAGAACCTCATCCCCAGCCCCTCTCCGCGATCACGGAGAGGGTGCAATCCGGCTCAGTGCCCTCTCGCTATGGTTACGGAGAGGGAAGTTGGGGGTGAAGTGAATGGTCAGGCGTCCGGGTTATAGGTGGCGTTGAACTCATTCAGCGCCTTCTTGAGCAGCGCCTCGGTTTCGTCAGTCAGCTTGAACGTCTTGAAAATGTCCTGGCCGATTTGCGGATACGAGGACTGCACGAAGCGAATGAACTTGCCTTGCCAATCCTTAACCTTAAGCACCGGAATCTTTTCGAGGAAACCGCGCGTGCCTGCGAAAATCAGCATGACCTGCTCATCGAGCGGATACGGTGCATATTGCGGTTGCTTGAGCAGTTCTTGCAGACGTGCGCCGTCGTCGAGCTGCTTTTGCGTCGATTTGTCCAGGTCGGAGCCGAACTGCGCGAACGCGGCCAGCGCGCGGAACTGCGCCAAATCGCCCTTCATGCGGCCTGCCACCTGACGCATCGCCTTACGCTGCGCATCGCCACCGACGCGGCTGACCGAAATACCGACGTTGACGGCTGGCCGCAAACCGGAGTTGAACAGGTCGGTTTCCAGGTAAATCTGACCGTCGGTGATGCTGATCACGTTGGTGGGGATGTACGCCGCCACGTCGCCGAGCAGCGTTTCGATGATCGGGAGGGCGGTCAGGCTGCCACCGCCGCGCGCATCGGAAAGCTGCGCCGCGCGTTCGAGCAGACTGCTTTGTAGATAAAACACGTCGCCCGGATAGGCTTCGCGGCCTGGCGGACGGCGCATCAGCAGCGACACCTGACGGTACGCCCAGGCGTGGCGCGACAGGTCGTCGTAGACGATCAGCGCGTCTTTGCCGTTTTCCATGAACCATTCGCCCATCGCACAGCCTGCATAGGGCGAGATGTACTGCAAGGCGGCAGGATCACCCGCTGAGGCGACGACGATGATCGTGTATTCGAGCGCGCCGTACTTTTCGAGGGTGGCACGCACTGCAGCGACCTGCGCTTCTTTCTGCCCAATCGCCACATAGATGCAGAAGGTATTTTGACCTTTTTGGTTGATGATCGTGTCGATGGCGATGGCCGTCTTGCCCGTCTGTCGATCGCCGATGATCAACTCACGCTGACCGTGACCGATCGGGATAATGGCGTCGAGTGCCATGATGCCCGTCTGCACGGGGGTATCGACGTTCTTACGCTCGATGACACCGGGTGCGACGCGCTCGATGTTGTAATATTCGGTCGTATTGATCGGCCCACGTCCGTCAAGCGGTTCACCCAGCGCATTGACGACGCGCCCGACCAGCCCCATGCCGACTGGCACGGAGGCGATACGACCGGTCGCGCGTACTTCGTCGCCTTCTTTGAGGGCAGTATAGGGTCCCATGATGATCACGCCGACGTTATCGTGTTCCAAGTTGAAAGCGATGCCCAGCGTGCCGTTCGTGAACTGCACCAGCTCGCTGGCGCGGACGTTCGGCAGCCCGCTGACGTGGGCGATGCCGTCGCCGATTTCTAGAATTTTGCCAACTTCAACGGATCGAACATCGCTCTTAAAGCCAGCGATCTGATCGAACAGCCCTTTGGTAATGTCGGCGGTTAACTGTACCATGCGGAAGCCCTCCTCAAACTTGCGGGTCAAATGGCGCGAAACGGTATGCTAGAGAATATCACGGGGAACAACAAAATGGGAACCACTTTTTGATTGTGCATTATAGAGCAAATGAAAAGCGTTGTCAAAAAGAGATTGAAATAGCGCTCCTTCCTTCGATAGATCGCTTACCGGGTCCGTTGTTTTCTAGGAAATTCGATACAAAAACCTCAGTGCGCACCAATTCCTTATTGCGAATCATTCCCAATTAGGCTATGATCGGGTGTAGACATGCGGACAAAACGTTCGCGCATGAATCAATTGAGCACAGGTCATATCGGTGCAAAACACCGAAGTTTGCAACTGGGCTTGATGGAGCGGATGTTAATGGCGGGCACGGTAATGCAAGAGTACCTGGCGGAGGCTTATCGGCTCGTCCACTACCAGGAAGACAGCGACTATATCACGACTTCGGCGCTGGCTGAGCGCATGGGTGTGAGCGCCCCCGCCGTCGCTGCTGTCGTGCAGCGACTCAAAAAGCGCGGTTGGATCGAGCACGAGCCGTACAAAGGGATGCGTCTGACGTCCAGCGGCGAACATCAAGCGCTGATGAACATTCGGCGACATCGGTTGGCCGAGATTTTCATGGTCAAGGTGATGGGGTTTGGTTGGCATGAAGTCCACGATGAGGCTGACGCGATCGGCGCAGTGATCAGCGAACGGGTGGCCGCCCAAATGGAAAAGATGGCGGGCTTTCCGACGCGCTGCCCACATGGTGAGCCGATCCCGACCGCCGATGGGAAAATGCCCGCCGTCGATGATAGACCCCTCAGCGAGATCGACGCACCCGCTGCGCTGGTTGTGAGCCGCGTCAATACCCACGACGCGGAAGTGCTCAAATATTTGGCGACACTGACACTGATCCCCGGTCAGGCGATCAATCTGCTGAGCCGCGCGCCGTTCAATGGTCCCCTGCGATTGAGCATTAACGATCAGGAACAGGTAATCGGCTTCGAGATGGCGAAGATCATGCGCGTTTCGCCGCCACCCGCGACCAAGCACTGACTCGACGATAAGGAGCGACCCGATGCCCACCACTTTTGAGGAAGCGATCGCGGGAGTTCACGCCGCTGGCCTGCGAATGACCCGCCCGCGCGAAATTTTGCTGCGGTTGGCGATCGAAGCGACTGGTCCGTTCTCGGTTGAAACCTTGCGCGATCAAGCACGCCAACTCGGTTTGGAGTGCAGTCTTTCGACGGTCTATCGCAACCTGGCCGCCTTCGTCGAGGCACATCTGGTCGATGAACTGCCGGGCGAGGGCAACCGCCTGTACACCTGGCACACCGAGCACGAGGCTACTACGCATGTCTTTTGTCTCGATTGTCGCCGTCTGACCGCGTTGGCAGGCTTCGACGGGATCGGTGGCGCGCCCGCTACAGGGTTGGCCGAGGCGCTCAGTCGATCGGGTTTCGATGCCGATACGGTGCGGATGATGCTGGCGGTACATTGCAAAACGCAGACCTGTACGGTCGATTCGGCATAATGATCCCCTAAAAGTTCCCCTTATCCCCGCAGGTAGAAGGGGTGAGGTTCTTGTTCAGCGCGCCGCGTTGCCCGGAAACGTGGCCGCGGACGCCTGCACCGTCGGCGTGATCTCGAACAACGTCTCGAACCCCGATATTTGAAACACCTCGGTCACGCGCGGAGTCAACGCCGCCAACGCGATCTTCCCGCTCTTGCCGCGCGCCTTTTTGAACGCGCTCATCAGCACTTTCAGCCCGCTGCTCGAAATGTAGGTCACCTCGGCCATGTCGATGATCAAATTGAAGTGTGACGCGCTCAGGTGCGAGCCGAGCGTCATTTCCAGCATCGGGGCCGTATTCGAGTCGAGCCGTCCGTTAGGCGTGACGACCCAGATATTGCCGCGCAGTTCGTGCGAGGGGAACGATACTTGGCTGGCACGGATCGAAGCACGCGCCGCGCCGACTCGTTTGGTCATCGACAGGCGGTTGTGACTGTCGATGAATTCGTACTGCACATCGTCCATGATCTTCTTGATCAAAAACCAGCCGAGGCCGCCGGGTTCGCGCTCCTCGACGGGCTGATCAGTTTTCGGCTCAATCAGCGGCGTCGGATCGAACGGCGGCCCGTCGTCGATGATCGTGATCACAAACTGGCGGTTATCAGCACGGCAGTCGATCTCGATGCGGCCATCCGAACCCTGATTATGAAAACCATGCTCGATAATATTGGTACACCACTCATCGACCGCCATCTGGCAATGATAGACGGCACGCTCATCTAATCCCGCCGCTTCCGCCGCTTCGACCGCGAACGAGCACGCCCGCTCCACTTCACTCAATACGGCGGGCACAATCAAACGTCTCTCTTCACCCATGATGAAAATATCCACTTTATAATTTAGCGGTGTTCAGGAATGGGTGTTAATAGCTGCCGACGGCTTCGACCTGGGTCGGGTAAATCTGGAACAGTGCATCCAGTCCCGCCAGACTCATGACCTCTTTGACGCGCGGCGAAAGTGCCGTCAGTCGGACATCGCCGCCGGAGATGGCACGCGCATTTTTGAGCGCCGTCACCAGTTCGCGCAGTCCGGCGCTGCTCATATATTCAACCGCGCTAAGATCGATGACGATCATATGATGGCCGGCGTCCAACTGGGTTTGGAGTGCTTCGCCCAATTCGTCGGCGTTTGTGCTATCCACTCGCCCCTTGACCTCAACGAGCGTCGCCCGTTTCATCGTCGAAATTGTGATTTCCATTGGAAGGTTTCCCCTTTTAAGCAAATTTCGTGTAAATTTAATGTGATTATATACGCCCGCGCCAAAAGATTGCTACCGCGTCGAATCGTGAACCATGCGAATCATTGCTCTCCAACTGACTGAAACGCGACTGCGCGTCGCCTATCGCTGGGACGCGTCGCTCGGAACAACGCCGCGCCTTTTGATCGATCGCGCGCCCGTATCCCTCGCGGAACTGCGCCAAATCATCGAGCGCGATTTTTTTGGCGAACCGATGACGCCCGACACCTATCAGATCATAACGCATGTCGAGGCCGATTTGGATGCGATGCGTGGCGCATTCCCCGGCTTCACATTGACGGTGCTTGATGCGGAGGCGCGCAGTGCCTTGAGCGGCTGGCTTGACCCAGCGACCGATCCTGCACTACGCGATGTACTGGCGATGGCGTGTTGGCGTGCATCTCCACTCGATTTTCGGGCATTGATCGGCTGGCTCGCTGATCAAGTGACGACAAACGACGAAGCACAACACGAACTGGCGGCGATCGCGACGGCCACCCGGATCGTGCTGATCGGCGGATCGGCGCGCGCGTTGGCCGACACCACCAAAGCCTTGATCGGATCGCCACTATCTGTCCCGGCGATCCCCAGCGCATCGATCCTGCAACAAGCGATCTATCGCGGCTTGCCCTTGACCGTGCTCGACGGGCGAACGTCCCTTGACTTGCAAATCCACAACGCCCTCAATATCTTGATAATGTCCATCGCCAGCGATCCAGGATTGGGTGCCGACGACTTAGTGACGCTACGCAGCGTGGCGCGCGCTATCCTTGTCGTCGTCAACACCCACGCTGATCCCGCCGATTTTGCCCAAATGGTCGATTATGTCCGCACCCAGATCGGGGTGATCGCGCTCGTGAGCGACCTTGGCGTGCTTGCGGAAACGGTTAACCCGCTCATCGAATCGGTGATTCGTCACACCTTGGGCAACTGGGCGACCCGCTGGCTGACCGCCGATCGGGATATTCGGCGTGTGCGCGCGGCATTCCGGGGTTTTCGGCTGTGAACTGTGGTTAAGGATAACGGGTGAGGTTTTCGCGGCGCAGCACATAAAAATTGCGCCGCCGATCCGATAGAGGTTCTAATTCGCTGATGAAATCCGTGACCACATATTCGCGCGCAAAAACGCCCTCAAAGATCGCGCGCGTCTGTGAGCGCCATGCGCGCGCCAGTTCCAACGACTGTGCTTTGATGGTTTGAAACGCGGCGGGCACTTCGACCAAACAGATTGCCGGGGCTGGATTGGGCAGTTCCAGCACGTCGCCCGGTTGCGGCACATCCGAATCACCCAAAAATTGGGCGGCATTGACCACGAAGCCCTCGGCAAAATCGGTGCGGCTGAGACGCGATGCGGGTGTGGCGACGTGTGAACTAGCGAGCCACCATTCGACCTCGAAACGATCGCTGTCGATGCCTCCGTTCAAACGGTCGGGCATGTTGCCATACAAATTGGCGTAATAGGTGCGGGCGATGGCGCGCAGCTTACCGATATTCAGCGACGCATTGACGCCCTCCAACGGATCGAACGTCCAGGTGATCAGCTCGATCCCTTGCGCCAACACATAGTCACGCTGAAAGCGTTTGAGCGCCTCGCCCAGTCCTGTACGGCGCAGTTCCGGCAGGACGCCCATCTGATGCGAGCAATGTTTCGGGCGTCCGACGGCCGTGCGTCCGAGGAAACCGAACAGCATCCCGACCATGCGATCATCAGGATCGAACGCACCCGCGACCAATCCGCCGTTTTTCTGCGCGGTGAGCAGCACATGCGTGGGTACGACTTCCAGCGCATCGGTCATGCCCCAGATCACGCGCTGTGCTTCTTCCGCCGCGTGATAATCGGCGAGCGACTCCAAAACGCGGATCGTAAATGGTTGACTCGCAGACGGTATCACGGAATCGCGGGCGGCGTGGCGGCGTTGCCCGCACTCATACTGGTCAGCGCATCGGCGGCGAAATGATAGTTTGGGTTATAGGTCAGTGCATAGTTGAGATCGGCGGTGGCGGCGGCGGTTTTGCCCTGCGCCGCTTCGACCATGCCACGCCAATAAAATAGTTCCTCGTCATTTTTGGTTGTGCCGAGTGTCGCCGCGAGCAATTGCGTTGTCGTCGCATAATCGCTGATCGCGTAATAGGCGGCGAACGGCCCGAATTGATACCACAACATGCGCCAGGGTAAGCCCGCGCCCGCATTGCGTGAGGCGTCGTAGGCGGTGGCGGCATTCTGATAATCTTTGAGCAGCACGTAACTGCTGCCGAGATTGAACCACGCATAGGCATTCGTCGGATCGGCGGTGGCTTCGGACTTGGCCTGAGCAACCGCGCTCTGCTCATTGATCACCGGGTCGGCGTCCGCACCGAGCAATGTGCGCAGTTCGGCTTCGCGCTCCGGCGGATACACGACAATGTACACGCGATTGAACTGTTGCCAGCGCGTATCCAGATCGGCGTAGGCTTCGCGGCGACCCAGACCATTGGGACCATCGCCGAGATACGAGTCCATACCGAATATGACGCCCTGCGCATCATCATAACCGATGGGCGTCAGGTAATGTCCCATCCAACCTTCGGCAAGATTATTTGGGATCACGAAACCCGTTTCGATCAGCGGGCGGAACTGCGCGGCCAACAAACGCTTGAGCAACGTGATATTACCATTGACGCGCATCAGTGCGCGGAGCGAGGTAAAGTTATTGACGTAGGTCACGAGCTGCCAGGGACTGACGTTCGAGTCCAGGACGGTGGGTTTGAGCCACGCGGCAGTTTCCTTTTGGGTGGTCTTCATGCCAGAAGCGTTGAGCACTTGCGCAAGGTTCGCGGGGCCGCAGTTGTTCCAGGTTTGATAGATCACCTTGTAGCCATCAAGGTGAACCGCTGGAGGGAGCGGTTCATCGGTGGCCGTGAAAGTCGGTGGCAGCGGCGACGGAGCGTGGGTCGAACTGGCGAGAGGCGCAAGCGTTGATGCGACGGTTGGCGGCGGTGTGTTAGTGGACGGCGCAGCGGACACGTTGGTCGGGTTGGCGAGATTCGCGCCCACTGCCCGGATTGTCGTTGCCGAAGGCGCGACTGTCAGCGTTGGGGCAACGGTCGGTGGGATCGTTGCCGTACTTGACGGGGCAACGGTCGGCGGACTCGTCGGAATCTCTGCCGTTGGGCTGCTCAGCAGGGCGAGCGCGGCTGCGGCGCGTGCCGGATCAGCAGTGGGCAGCGAATCGGCGCTGTAAGCGCGTGTAGGTGTAATCGTGGGCGTCGGCATCAAACCAACCAAGAATGGCAGCCGTCGTGCCAGCCCATTTTGATATTGATCGGGCAGCGCGCGGAAAATGACCGGCCCCGCGATTGCGCCGCCGATTATCAGCACAACGGAAGCGGTGAACAGTATCAACATGACGCGCGTCACGATGCTGTAACTTTTGGATGGAGACGTTTGTAAACCGCTCAGAGGCGCGGCAGCCAACGGCACTTGTTCAGATTCGCGCATACACTAAATTCCACCATTCCAGGACGCTTCGATCTTACTCTATCAACTTCGCGTTGTAAATCAACGTGATCCCAACGGCTGCCTGTCAATGCGCGTCCCAGCGATGGCAAACCGACGCGGCAGGCAACGCCCCTACCAAAGCGTTTCGTAGGGGCGACGGCCTGCCGCGTCCGCTTTTACAGGCGTTTTTCAGCGATCCGCAATTGCGCACTCCGGCTGCGCGGATTCGCCGCGATCTCCGCGTCGTCGGCGCTGATCGGCTTGCGCGTGATCAGGTCGATCGTGGCGAGGTGGCCGCAGGTGCAGATCGGCTGTTTGGGCGGGCACAGGCAGTCGGTCGCCTCGCGCTTGAAATATTGCTTCACGATTCGATCTTCGAGGCTGTGAAAGCTGATCACCGCCAAGCGTCCGCCCGGTGCGAGCAAGTTCAGCGCGATCGGCAAGACTCGTTCGACCGCGCCCAGTTCATCGTTGACGGCGATACGCAGCGCCTGAAAACTGCGAGTCGCGGGATGAATCTTGCCCTTGTGCGCCGACGGAATCGCGCGCGCGATCACCTCCGCCAGCCGCTGCGTCGAATCGAGCGGACGCGCGGCCACAATCTGACGAGCGATCCGACGGCTGTCAGTTTCTTCGCCGTAGCGATACAAAATATCCGCCAAGTCGGTCTCATCAAGCGTATTCACCAGATCGGCGGCGGTTGATGAATCGCTTGTCGGATCGAAGCGCATATCGAGCGGGCCATCCGTCCGAAATGCGAAGCCTCGATCAGCCTGATCGATCTGCATGGACGAAATTCCCAGATCGAGCAAAATCCCATCGACCACGCCGAATCCGAGTGATGGCGCGCGCGCCCCCATCGACTCGTAGCTGTCGTGGACAAGCATCGCCCGCTCGCCGTAAGCGCGCAGCCGATCCGCCGCGATTACCAGAGCTGCCGGATCCCGATCGAAGCCGAGCACGCGCGCCGAATCAGTTGCGTCCAGGATCGCAGCCGTGTGACCACCCGCGCCGAGCGTGCCATCGATGAATAATCCGGCGGGGTGCGTTTCGACGGCCAATCCATTCAGGACGGCCTGGAGCAAAACTGGTTGGTGAGGAATCATGTATCGATCATACCACATCGAGGAGCGAAACGAAGTTTCATATGGGGTTTTCGAGGACGTGACAATTAGCAGCTTTCGAGGTGAGGTTCGTTAGGCGTTTACGGAGTCGTATCCAACTATAGTGAGTGTATGGACACCGCATATACTCGAAAGTGAGTTCTGATGATTCCCAAACGCATCCTTATTGGCTTGTCTTCAACGATTTTGATCGCGGCAATCGCGGTTTTCGGCGCAAAGATCACCGCACGCTCGGCGGACGACAACGCCACCAAAGCCACCGTCTTGATGAACGAATACACCTTTCAAGTGGATGGCCTGAAGGCGGGCGATCCGCTCACACTGACCACTGGCAAACTCTACAACTTGACCCTCAAGAATACCGGCACGCTTATCCACGAAATCTGGTTCGGCAAAGATACCAAGATGCAAGAAGGCCACATCGATGGCTATTCAAAGGGAGTGTTCGACGGCGTGGATATGGCCGTTACCGGTGAACAGGGTGCGCAAAATCAGGAATTCGAGATCGACAGCACCGCCTTGTACGAGGTTGCGCTCAATCCCGGCCAATCTGTGACGCTGGTCTTCACATTGCCCGATAGTGCTAAAGGCGATTGGGAAATGGGCTGCTTCAAACCGATGCCGATGCCCGGCGCCCCCACCGCTGATGCGGCTGCCACCGCCGTCGCCACCGCCGATCCAAATGCGACGCCCGTCCCGGTGGTCACGCATTACAACGTCGGCATGAAGCTAAAACTCATCGTCAAGTAGTTTTTCCATCGAAATGAACGAATGCGGCACGCCGCATCCAAAAAACATGGCAAAAACATGGCTCTGCCGGGGCGATTGCACCATCTCAGAATTCCCCTTTCTGCGTGCAGAGAGGGGGAATTCGCGTATTTGGTCGATTCTTCCACGTAGCCGATCGCTCTGTAACGATGCACAACGGGGCTTTTCAAAGGCGGCAGGATCGACTATGCTTGGACGCCACGATAATACACGCTCCAAGGAATGGTTCCATGCCGCGCACCCTATTCGAGAAAATCTGGGATTCGCACATCGTCAGCGCACCCGACGGTGATACGCCCGCTGTTTTGTACATCGATTTGCATTTGGTTCACGAAGTCACGTCGCCGCAGGCTTTCACGGGTTTGCGCGAGCGTGGGCTGCATGTGCGACGCCCCGATCACACGATCGCTACGATGGATCACAGCACGCCGACGACTCCGCGCGGTGCGGATGGCCTGATCCCGGTGACGGACAGCATCGCCGCCGCGCAGCTCACGCAAATGGAAAAAAACTGCGATGAGTTTGGCATTCGGCTGTTCAAGCTGGGCAGCGACGGTCAGGGCATCGTGCATGTGATCGGCCCCGAACTCGGCCTGACGCAGCCGGGTATGACGATCGTGTGCGGTGACAGCCATACCAGCACACATGGGGCATTCGGGGCATTGGCCTTCGGCATCGGCACGAGCGAAGTCATGGGCGTCCTGGCGACGCAAACCCTTCTGCAAGCCAAACCGCAAACCTTCCAGATCAACGTGACCGGAAAGCTGCAACCCGGCGTTTCGGCGAAAGATATTATCCTGGCTGTGATCGCGCAGATCGGCATCGGCGGCGGTACGGGCTATGTTTTCGAGTACACAGGTGAGGCGATCCGCGCGCTGTCGATGGAAGAGCGCATGACGATCTGCAATATGAGCATCGAAGGCGGCGCCCGCGCCGGTTTGATCGCGCCGGATGAGACGACCTTCGACTATATCAAGGGGCGTCCACACGCACCGCAGGGCGCAGACTGGGAGGCCGCGGTCGAGGCGTGGCGCGCGCTGCCCAGCGATCCGGGTGCGACCTATGATCGCAGCATCACGCTCGATGCCGATCAACTTGAACCGATGATCACGTATGGCACGAATCCGGGCATGGGCATGGCGATCACGGGGCGCGTGCCGAGTCCGACGCAGTACAGCGATCTGAGCCAGCGGGAAGCGCTCGACAAGGCACTGCATTACATGGGCTTGGAGGCGGATCAACCGCTGCTCGGCCATCCGGTCGATGTCGTTTTTCTGGGAAGCTGCACCAATTCGCGCATCTCCGATCTGCGGCTGGCGGCGGGCTTGATCAAAGGTCATCGGGTGGCAAGCGGCGTGCGGATGATGGTCGTGCCGGGTTCGCAGCGCGTCAAGCAGCAGGCCGAAGCCGAAGGACTCGATCAGATATTTCGGGACGCGGGCGCGGAATGGCGTGAGGCGGGATGCAGCATGTGCATCGCCATGAACGGTGATCAGTTGCAACCCGGCCAGTATGCGGTGAGCACCAGCAATCGCAATTTCGAGGGGCGGCAGGGCAAAGGCGGTCGGACGTTTCTCGCCAGCCCCTTGACGGCGGCGGCCACCGCGATCACGGGGGTTGTGACCGATGTACGTGAGATGCTGCGGGAGTTGGCGTAACGTCGTGGCGGAAAACCAAATGGCCGAGATCGACGCGATCCTTCAGGAGCAGATCAAGTATTATCGAGATCGCGCGGGCGAATATGACGAATGGTTCTACCGCATGGGACGCTACGATCACGGCGAGGAGTCGAATAAGCACTGGTTCGCGGATGTGGCTGTCGTTCACTCGGCACTGCACCAGATCGAATGGGCAGAGCGGATTCTGGAACTGGCCGCCGGCACAGGTATCTGGACACAAGAACTGCTCAAAATCGGCAAATCGATCACTGCGATCGACTCCTCGGCGGAAGTGCTGGCGATCAACCGGAGCAAACTGAACACGGAAGATGTCGATCGCGTCACGTTTCAGGAAGCCAATCTGTTCGCCTGGGAACCAGAAATTGTCTACGATATGGTTGCTGCCTGCTTTTTTCTGTCGCATGTGCCACCAGAGCGGCTCGATACGTTCCTGGACAAAATAGCGCGGTCGGTGCGACCGGACGGCAGGCTTTTCCTGATCGATTCGCTAAACGAGCCAACCTCGACGGCTTCAGATCAACCGATCGATCCCGGTGATGAAGGGTTCAGCACGCGCCATCTGAATGAGGGCGAAACCTATCGGATCGTCAAGGTTTTTTATGATCCTGCGGGACTTTCGGCAAAATTGGCCGCGCATGGCTTCGAGGCTGAGGTCAGAACGACGGGCGTGCATTTTTGGTACGCGATCGGGACGAAGCACGCCGATCCCGCTACTTCAACATAAGGACTATCTCAATATGGAACCGATCAAAGCATTCAGTGGGCACACGGTGGCGCTGCCGATCGAAAATATCGATACCGATCAAATCATCCCGGCGCGCTTTTTGAAGACTACCAGCAAAAACGGCTTGGGCGACTCGCTGTTCAACGACTGGCGTTATGACGGTGAAGGCAAGCCGCGTCCTGATTTCATCTTGAACAAGCCGGAGGGCAAGGGCGCGCAAATCTTGATCGGCGGCCACAACTTCGGCTGCGGCAGCTCGCGCGAGCACGCACCCTGGGCCTTGCAAGGCTTCGGTTTCCGCGCGGTGATCAGCACGTACTTCGCGGATATTTTCAACAATAACGCGCTCAAAAATGGGCTATTGCCAATCGTAGTCGATGCGGCGACGCACCAACAATTGATCAGCCTCGCGCAGGAAGACCCCGATCTGCAATTGGGGGTCGATCTGGAAAATCAAACAGTGACGCTGCCGGATGGTCGCGCAGTGAAGTTTCCGATCGATGGATTTGCGCGGCGCTGCCTGTTGGATGGCGTCGATCAGGTCGGGTTTTTGCTCAATATGGACGACGCCATCAACCGTTTCGAGGCGGAACATGCGGGTCGCGTAGATACATTGGCGGGGTGAAAAAGCCCTCGCCGTCGTGCTGATCTTGCCCGAATCCTTCTTTAATGAGGATTTGGGCAAGATCGTTTTTTATAAAACGGGTGCGTGCGCCTTGCGCTTGAGGAACTGGCCGCCGCCGTTGTGACCCAACCACTGCGCGCCATCGACGATCTGGGTGCCGCGCAGGAACACCGCCGCCGCGCCACCCTTGACCGTCTGCCCCTCGAACAAGTTGTAATCGACGTTCATGTGGTGCGTCTGAGCGCTGATCTTTTCCAACTTTTCCGGGTCCCAGACCACGATGTCGGCATCCGAACCCACCGCGATCGTGCCCTTACGAGGATACAGGCCGAAAATCTTGGCCGGGTTGGTGGACATCAATTCGACGTAACGGTTGGCGTCGAATCGTCCGCCGCTGACGCCGTGATGCCACATGACCTTCATGCGGTCTTCGATCACGGGCAGGCCGTTCGGAATCTTCGAGAAGTCGCCTTTGCCGAGTTCCTTGCCCTTGATCCGACCATTGATGCCGCCCTCATACCAGAACGGGCAGTGATCGGTCGAGACGACCTGCAGCGTCCGATCGCGCAGTGCTTTCCACAGCACTTCTTGATCGTGGACGGTGCGGATCGGCGGCGAACAGATAAACTTCGCGCCTTCGTAGCCGGGACGCGCCAGATCATCGACGGTCAGGAACAGGTATTGGACGCACGTTTCGCCCTGAACGGGCAGACCGCGATCACGTCCCAACCGAAGCTGCTGGATCGCTTCTTCACAGGTCATGTGGACGACATACAGCGGCGCACCCGCGACACCTGCCAACGCCACCGCACGTCCGGTCGCCTCACCTTCGACCGCCGATGGCCGCGAAACTGCATGATATTTCGGATCGGTCTTGCCTTCCGCCAGCAGCTTGTGAATCAGATCATCGACCACATCGCCGTTTTCGGCATGAACCATCGTCAGCATTCCATGTTCGGCGGCGGTCATCATCGTGCGGAACAGCGTTTGATCATCGACCTGGAAGACGCCCTTGTAGGCCATGAACAGCTTCAGGCTGGTCACGCCATCCGCCACCAGTGTCGGAATCTCCGCCATGACTTCGGGGCGCAAATCCGTGATTCCCAGATGGAAACCATAATCGATCTGCGCTTTCGGATCGGCGCGGCTGTGCCAATCGGCCAGCGTCTCGTGCAGGCTGTGACCGCGCGATTGGATCGCAAAATCGATGTGCGTGGTCGTGCCACCGAAAGCCGCCGCGCGATGCCCGGTGCTGAAATCGTCACTGCTGAACGTGCCGCCGAACGCCAATTCCAAGTGTGTGTGAACGTCGATCCCGCCCGGCATCAGATATTTGCCGCTGGCATCGATCACCTTGTGACCCTCCGCCGCGATCGATTGCCCGATCAAGACGATCTGCTCGCCCTCGACCAACACATCGGCGGCGTAGGTATCGCTCGCGTTGAGGATGGTTCCATTTTTGAATAAAGTACCCATAGGTCAAAATCTCCTATTCAGACTCCCCTCTCCGTAATCAGGGAGAGGGGTCAGGGGGTGAGGTTAACGGGTTGCTCATCGAAAATGCGGCAGGACATGTTCGGCGTATTCGGCCAAGATGCGCTCTTCCTCACCGCACATCAGATAGATATTGAACTGCGTAACGCCCGCCGCCTCCAACTCTTTGAGCTTGGCGACGTGCTGTTCAGTGGTGCCTAAAATGCCGAAGCTGTCGATGATGTCGTCTTTGATGAAGCCCAAGTGATCGGCGTCCTTGTCGGCGTGATGCAGATAGTCATAGCCCTTGCGACCCTCGATGTATTCGGTCAAGCGCTGCGGAACGCTGCCGCCGCTCTTGCCATAGCGATCGACCAGATCGGCGACGTGATTGCCGACCATCGCCGGGAACCAGCGGGTCTGGGCGCGCGCGGTGGGCATATCGCCGACCCACACGGGCGCGGCGGACATCACGCGGAAGTGGCTCATGTCACGACCCGCTTGCATACCTGCCTCTTTGGCTTGATCGGTGAACCACTTGACCAGCCAGGGATCGGCCAGTTGAATGATCAGGCCGTCGGCGTGTGTACCCGCACCTGCCAGCGCTTTCGGGCCATAGGCCGCGATCCAAATCGGCAGCGAATCGGTCTTGTTCGTCCAGGGAATCTGGACTTCCTGGCCTTCGTGGACGTATTTGTCGCCGCGTACCATCACGCGCAGCGCTTCCGCGAACTCGACCATCGTCTCGACCGTCAGCGGCTTGCGACCGAGCACCCGCTGCGAACTGTCGCCGCGCCCCATGCCGACATCCATCCGATCGCCGCCGATCCGGTTGAGCGAGGCGAACGTGCTGGCGGCCAGCGTCCAATCGCGCACGCCGGGGTTAGTCACACATGGCCCGAAGCGCATGTGTTCAGTTTCGGCGATGCACGCGGCCATCATCGTGTAGCACTCTTGCCACAGCACATGCGAATCAAAAAACCAGCCGTATTGGAAACCAGCCACCTCCGCTTGTTTGACGAGGGCGATGGTGCGCTTGGGGGAAATATCCCCCTTGAAAGTGATTCCGAATTCCATGATGGGTTAAACCTATTTTGCGACGGCGACGGAGATCGGCGTTTTGACGGAAACAGTGGGCGCGACCAGATCGCCGTACATATCCGGGCGACGGTTAAAATAGAAGTGCCATGTATTGCGCACTTCCTGGATCATATCCATATCCAAGTCGCGCACGATCAATTCCTCGTCGCGGTCGCTCGCCACATCGCCGACGAACTGGCCTCGTGGATTGCAGAAATAGCTTTCGCCGTAAAAATCGTCGTCGCCATATTCTTCGATGCCGACACGGTTGATCGTGCCGACATAGTAGGTGTTGAAAATGGCGTGCCCCGTTTGCTCGATCCGCCACAGATGTTGGCTGAGTCCGCGCGAGGTGGCCGACGGGATAAACACGATCTCCGCGCCGTTTAGACCCAGTGCGCGCGCCCCCTCCGGGAAATGCCGATCGTGGCAGATGTACACGCCAACTTTGCCAACCGCCGTGTCGAATACCGGATAGCCGAGGTTGCCGGGGCGGAAATAGAACTTCTCCCAGAAGCCGGGCAATTGCGGAATGTGCGTCTTGCGATATTTGCCTTTGAACGTGCCGTCAGCGTCGATCACGGCTGCCGTGTTGTAGTAGACGCCCACACCGTCCTGCTCGTACATCGGCACGACCAGCACCATCTTGAGCTGCTGCGCGAGCTTTTGCATGAGTTCGGTGGTTTGGCCGTTCGGAATCGCCTCGGTGTACGAGAAAAACTCAGGTTTTTGCACCTGACAAAAGTACGGTCCGTAGAATAGTTCTTGGAAGCACATCACCTGCGCGCCCTGATCGGCGGCTTTTTTGGCATATTCGATGTGCTTTTCGATCATCTTGTCTTTGTCGCCCGCCCAGGTTGCCTGGAGCAGCGCACCGCGTACTATCCGTGCCATTTTGATAAAATCTCCTTGAACCTAAACCTTGACGGACTCAAAAAAGAACCTCAGCCCGGCTTCTCCTTCCGAAAAGAACCTCACCCCCCAGCCCCCTCTCCGTAACCACAGCGAGGGGGAGCAAACCCAAACGCGGCGCATGACTCCCCTCTCCGTCCTCACGGAGAGGGGCGGGGGGTGAGGTGAATCCTACTTAGGCGTAGCGGCCAGCGTCGCCGCCATGGTGGCGGACATGGTAGCTGCGGTTGTCGCAGCCATCGTCGCGGGCATCGCCATGGTGGCGGCCATCGTTGCAGGCGTTGTCGCCGCTCCCGCCGGGGCGACCTGCGCAGTTTTGCCACCTTCGGTCAGGATCACGTTCATCGGTGTGAAGCCACTGCCCAGCACATCGACGCCCGCATCCGTCAGCATCTTGATCGCTTTTTGCGCCAAGTCCGTGCGATAGGCATCTTTGTCAGGCGCCTTGGTGATGACCTTACCCGCCGTCGCCACCGTGACGGTCTGCGCGTACAGGTCGGCATCCATTAAACCGATACCCAACTTGTTCGGCCATATCAGTTTGTTGACTTCGTTCATCTGCCACGTCTGATGGCCCGCGCCGAGCGTCGGACCCTGGTCGAGCACCGTCTTCACGCACTCGGTCGGGTTATCACGACAGTATACCCAGCCCTTGAGCGAGGCCGCGATAAACTTGACGGCGACATCTTCGTTGCCCTTTTGCGCCAGCCAGTCGGCATTGGCGAAAATACCATCTTGCAACATCCCCGTGCCCACATCGTTGAAGTTCAGCACATTCAGATCGGACGGCTGATATAGCTTGCCCGTCTTCGGGTTGATCGACTCTAAAACCTGCGCATACTCGTTGTAGGTCATGGCGGCAGCAGCGTCCACTTCGCCGCTGAGCAGCAGCGTCATATCGAACGGCTGCTTGACG
The DNA here is from genome assembly GCA_038230635.1 of Aggregatilineales bacterium. GTDB lineage: Bacteria > Chloroflexota > Anaerolineae > Aggregatilineales > UBA2796 > JBBRMW01. Next base: position 50,453 of record JBBRMW010000005.1, read on the forward strand.
ATCGTCACGTCACGCGGATTCTGCGGATCGAGCTTGTTCTTGACGAGCGCCGAGAACAACTCGAACTCGTTGCCGCCCAACCACACGCCGACTTTTTTGGCTTTCAAATCGGTAACGGCTTTGATGTTTTTATCGACAAAGCTCACTTCGCGCATTCCGCTGCGTGCGAAAATCTGCGCGACATTGACGAGTTTCGTGCCCTGCTCGCGGCTGTTCAGCAGGCTTGGCAGCCAATCGAGGCCGAACTCCGCCGCACCACTGGCGACAACTGTTTCCGGCGTGATGTCCGGGCCGCCGGGGAGGATCGTCACGTCGAGACCCATATCCTTGAAGTAGCCTTTGGTGACGGCTTCGTAGTAGCCCGCGAACTGCGCCTGTACCACCCACTTGCTCTGCAAGCGAATCTTGGTCAAGCCGCTCGTTTGTATGGATGATGCCGTACCAAGCGCCGCCATCGTGGGCGCCATCGTAGCGGCACTGGTGCTCGCGCTCGTGGCGGCCATTGTTGCTGCACTGGTGGCAGCCATTGTTGCTGCACTCACACTAGCGGTGGTCGCCGCGCTCGTCGCGGCTATAGTCGCGGCAGCCGGGACGCTCGTCGGGGCAGGCGTCGCGGTTGGCGATCCGCAGCCAGCCATGATCAGCGCGGCGACAACGATCATCGCCAATGAGCCAATTCGTGAAAGACGATTGTTTGACATTCCTGAGTTCCTCCCTGATAGCATGAGACGGATTCAATTCGCAGGCGGGCGGAACGACACATGCCAGGGCATGATCAGCCGTTCTGCCAGCGAAACGACAAAGTAGAAGATGATCCCACACGCCGCCGCAATGATGATCTGCGACCACACCAGTGGAAAGCGAATCAGTGCGGCATTGCTGGAAATCTGAACGCCCAATCCCGTGATCGGGCCACCAAAGTATTCGGCCACGATTGCGCCGATCATACTGAGGCTGGTCGCAATCTTCAGACCGTTGAAGATGAACGGCAGTGCGACCGGCAACCGGAGTTTGCGGAAAATATCGAAATCGCCCGCCGCCACCGAACGCATCAATTCGAGTGAATTGGCGTCCGCCGAAAGCAGCCCGCGCGCGGTATTGATCATCGCCGGGAAAAAGGTCAAAATTGCCACGATCGAAATCTTCGACAGCGGATTGATCACCCCGAACCACGCATTCGTGATCGGCGCAAAGGCGATAATCGGGATCGAGTTGACGGCGATAGCGTAGGGCATCAATGCCCGGCTGAAACCCGTGAAGCGTGCCGTGATCAACGCAAAGGCGACGCCCAATCCGCAGCCGATCGCGTAGCCCCAAAGCGCATTTTGAAACGTGATCCAGCCCTGCCCGATCAGGCGCGGATAGACGGCGGCGAACTGCGTCAGGATCACACTCGGCGCGGGCAGCAAAAAGCGCTGAATATTGAAAACGCGGATCAGCACTTCCCACGCGATCAGTGCCGTCACCACAATGGCGATGGGCGGCAAGAAACGTGCCGCGCTCCTGCGATACAACGCGGGTCGATTCCAGGGTTGCCACAACACGACGAGGCTAATCAACGTCGCCCATTCGGCGAGTGCGGGCAAGATCGAATCCGTCGCCAGTTCCCAACCCAAAAAGACGAACGAGGCGATGTACAGCACGTCGAATGCCACGCAAATTCCGGCGACTCGCCGAATCCTGCGGATCGCGCCCGACGCGCGGCGGCTACCTTCGCCGACGAACACCGCCAGCACCAAGAATCCGAAAATCACCGTAATCACCCGCCGCAATGAGTCTGAACTGAACGCCTGACCCGTGGGCGAGTCGGCGCGCAGATCGGGCGCGAGGACGTGATACAGAACGATCGTCAGCAGGATCGCCAGTAACGCCGCCAGATCGAGTCCGATGGTTTGCTCGATTGGCGCGCGGATCGCGGGAGAAGTTGGTGCGAGCGTGTCACTCATGTATGCAACCCCGCGCGTACCCGGCTCACCAATCGGTAAAACGCCTCGGTATCGCGGATTTCTGGCGCGCGTGGATATGGCAGATCGATCGGAATATCCGCGACGATCTGGCCGGGGCGCGGCGACATCACCACGATCCGCGATGACAGATAAACCGCCTCCTGGATGCTGTGCGTGATAAAAATGACCGTTGTTTTGGTCTTGCTCCAGATTTTGAGCAGTTCGATGTTCATGCGCTCGCGGGTGATTTCATCGAGCGCGCCAAATGGCTCATCCATGAACAGGATCGACGGCTCGAACGTCAGCGCTCGGGCGATCGCTACCCGCTGCTGCATCCCGCCCGAAAGCTGCCAGGGGTAGTTGCTGGCAAATTCCGTCAGTTCGACCAGATCGAGCATCTCTTTGGCGCGCGCTGTCCGTCGGGCGCTCGGCCAGCGCATGACTTCCAACGGCAGTTCGATATTCTTGATCACCGTGCGCCAATCGTAGAGCGTCGCCGCCTGGAAGACCATCCCGTACTCGCGGTTGAGCCGCGCGGTGTGCGGCGGCTTGCCGTTGACCCGTACCTCGCCATCCGAAGGCGACAGCAGATCGGCGGCGATGCGGATCAGCGTCGATTTCCCGCAGCCCGACGGTCCGATAATTGAGACGAACTCATTGGCGTAAATATCGAGCGAGATGTTTTCAAGCGCACTGACCATGCCGCCCGACGGTGCTTTGAAGCGGCGATTCACACCCTTGAACGCGACAATCGGGACATCCGATCGGTTCGCGGGTTCGCTATGGATTTCTGCGGAAAGTGAAGACTGCCCCACGAGTGGCCTCATTGATAACGGGATTGACAGAATTACAGGGTACTGCGATCGGCGGGCAACCAGCGCACGATCGCTTGCTCGACGAGGACGACGCTCGCAAACGCCAGGATACCCGTCAGGGCAGCCACCAAATTGGTCGCCCATAAACGGGCGGGTGCGGAACTGTAATATTGGTTGAAGTTGAGGATCGCGCCGCCCAATCCATCCTGGATGCCCGACGGCAGTTCGCCGATGATCGCGCCGACGATGCTGGTGGTCGCCGAGATTTTGAGTGCGGTCATGATGTAAGGCAGCGCGTTCGGGATGCGCAGTTTGACCAGAATCTGGCGGCGCGTCGCGGCATACGACTGCATCAGTTCGAGGGCTGTCGCGGGCACAGAACTGAGGCCACGCAGGGTATTGACCGTCACCGGGAAGAACGTCAGATAGGCGGAGATCACGGCCACCGAGAGCCAGCCCGCCTTGAGCCAGACCACGACCATCGGCGCGATCGCCAGCACCGGGACGGTTTGCGAGGCCACGACCAGCGGCATCAAACCCCGTTCGAGCGGGAGCGAATGCGCGAAGATCACGGCTAACGCAAAGCCGAGCGATGCGCCCAGCCCAAATCCCAGCAGTGCCTCACGGAGCGTGAAAATTGCTGCATCGAACAAAAGCTGCGCCAGAATCGGCTTACCCTCTTGGATGGGCGAAAGCAGGGCATCGCTGATGTCTGATACATGAGGCAAGATTTTGATGTCGAGATGGAAGATGATTTTGATCGCCTCCCAAATCAATCCGATCCCGATCAAGACCAGGATGAAGGTACCTGCTGGGCGCACCAATGTGATCAATTCGCTCGGATGGCTGAGCGATTGGGTGCCGCTGGGTTGGGTCAATGTCGCCTGACTCATCGTTCGCTGAGGTCTTTCTTCGATTACCGATGGGCATTTTTGTGCAGAATTTCTGGTGATTATATGCAGCATCTACATAAGATGCTTGTTACCTGGGCAAAATGACCAAAATTCGTTTCGGCAATGGCGGGATCAGGCGTGTAAAGCGGTCAATTCGGCCACACGATCAGCGTTTTCTTGGGCCATTTTCTGAAAGGCACGGCGCGGTTCGGTCACGTTCAGTTTTGCGCCTGCCTCTCGATAAAAGCGCTCCGCAACCGCTTCCAGGCGGATCGCTTCCGCGAGAGCGGAATCGCCGTCAGTGGGCGCAACAAAGCCTATTATGTAATTGGCCGCGTCCAAACCCATGATCGGCTCCAACACCATTTCCGTGACATTATCCTGTCGAATGGCGATCAGGCGGCTTTTGCGTTTCGCCGATTTTTGGGCATAACCACCGAATCGATCGGCGCGTTCGCCGACAGAGGCCGCGCTCGCCTCGTAAAAGCGCGCGAGCGTCGCTTCCAGATCGATCGCAAAAGCCAGGATCGAGCCGAATGAGTTCAGACTCGGCACATGAGAACCGCTGTTTTGTTCCACGTCTAACTCTCCGTCCACCTTTAGGACTCATCCTTAATCGTATCATTTCGACATACCAGAGCATGAAATTATAGCCGCAAAGTTGTGCCTCGACCGGGTTGGCTGCTCACCGCAGGTGATTCCTGATTGACTTTGGCGCATTGGAATAAGATTGAAATGAGGTGAACCGCACAACGAACGTGACGTACACCTATAATATAATACAGATTCGATTGATAGATACCATGCTCTCAGGAGGAATATCATGCCACACTGGCACGTCTTTAGCGCCGATCACGAGTTTCCGGGTCAGGTTATTATCGATTTAGCAAATGCAGTGGGAAGCGAGGAGATCATGCCCTATTTCAAAAAACATGGCCTGACCAACATCGATCCCAAGGCATGGTATCCGCAGCAAAAACTTTTGGATATCTATAACGAGATGGAAACCAGCAAATCTGGCACGATGTTCGATTTTGTCAGCATTGGAATGAAAGAAGCCGAGCAAGCGATCCTCCCCGCGCAGTTCCAGTCGCTTCCCTTACTAAGTATTTTGCAAGGAGTGGGCGAGGTCTTCAAACTCAACAATCGCGGGACTGATCCGGGTGATCTCAAATGTGAAGTCGTGACGGATAAGCACGTAAAAATGGTGCTTCGAGCGACCACGCCGGATAACCTCTGGTACGGCATATTCTACGGCTATGTGCGTCGTTTGGCACCGAAAGGCACACATTTCACCGTTTATTTCGATGAGAATGTACCACGGCGAGATAATGGCGGTGACGTGACGATCATCCATATCACTTGGAGCTGATCGCCACAAAACACGATATGTCTTCAAAACCTCTGCTCTGACGCAGGCTCGGTGATCAGAGATTCGCTGAGAGGGTGATTGAAAGTGACAAACAGCCCTCACCCCAACCCCTCTCCGTCACCACAGCGAGGGGGCGTCGAACCACACAGCATCCGCCAAAGATCAAGACCGAGTCGAGTCCTGCACCCCTCTCCGTGAGGACGGAGAGGGGCGGGGGGTGAGGTGAATCCTGTGGGTAATAGACCCTTGCGGGAGAGGGCTTTCCAAACACGCTCTGAGTTAAATCATGATCCAGAGGTTCGGAAGATACCCCGTAGGGCAACTTCGGCTAAAGTGCGATCGCGGAACCCGGAGGGCGGCAGCAGCTTGGCTGCGCCAGGTAATCCACCGGATTACTTCGGCGATCGCGTTTTATCAGGACGAAAGGGACGCGAAATTTTTTCGCGCCCGTCCCCGGAGCACCGCGACGG
>JBBRMW010000006.1:0-51387 GCA_038230635.1 Aggregatilineales bacterium
AGCCCTTTCCCCCACGCAAGCGGGGGGAAAGGGGAGTCACACCCGACCGCTGACCGAGCTAGCCACGTCCTTCAGCCAGCGGGTGCGCCCTTTGCCCCGCCGGCGTATTCTCACCAGTATCGCGGCCCTGCTGATTGTGAACGCTTGCAGAAGCGGGTGCTCCCTTTGCCCCGCCTGCGTATCATTGTCGGCCTCGTTCACCCCGGCGGTGTATTGACTTGCAGAAGCGTCGGCTCCCTTTCCCCCCGCCTGCGTGGGGGAAAGGGCTGGGGATAGAGGGGTTCTTTCGCCTCTTTGCAAGGCAAGGGCAGGGGTGGAGGTAGAGGGGCCTGTCCATTCCCAAATCCCGCCCCCATCCCTGAATGCATCCACTGATCTAGGGTATTGGCGTTCGGAAATGCGCGCGCAGAAAGTTGATCACTGCCCAACGATCGGCGTCCGACAGTGGATCGGCATAGGGATGGCTGGCGTTTGGCTTCAGAAAACTAAAGACGGTCGAGTCGTTGTGCAGCGCCAGATAGGCGTTCAGAGAACTCGTTGGTACCTCGTGGCAAGAGGCACAATCCGCAGCGTAGAGCGCAGCACCCGCACGGATGGAACCCTGATTGGGAAGGCTGGGGTTGACATATTGGGGCGGCGGATTAGCGGCATCAGCGTAGGTACGTGCGGCGGATGCGAGATAATACGCGCCACCGACCATAACGAGCACCGTCAAGGCGACAGCGCTTACGCCGATCAGCGCCATTTGTCCATCGACATGGACGCCGCGCAGTCGTCGTCGAATGCGTGGGATGATCCAAACCGCCAACGCGATAAGGATCGCTGCCGCGCTCAAGATATTTAAAATACTTGGCACGCGATCGACCCCGGACGCTTGGGCAGTTACCGGCCACGTCAGCGCGATCCGGATCGGATCGGTCGAATCATCGAGCGGCCACACGTCGAATACGGCTTGCCACGCGCCTGCCTTGCTCAGTTCCGCCCCTGCGCCAATATACAACCCATTCGATTCACCATCGAGCGCGATCGGCGTTGAGCGCGTGCCCAAAGCCGGGTAGACGAACTGTGCCACCACGCGCGCGCCGTCAAGCGGCTGGTCATCGCGCAGGAGAGTCACGTCGTAAGCATTGGATCCCATGGCGTTTGGATTCGGCGTCAAGCTGAGCGTGAATGCCCCTTCCGAAGCAAGATAAGTGGGCAATCTGGCGGAAGCGCGATCATTGGCTGGGACGGGCTGTGCAGTTGCCGTGAGGAGCGCCGCCACCAAGATCACGCAGATGCCCAGTGCCCCTTCGCGCGCCATGCTCGTAGGCAACCAACGCGCGGCCGTCGCAAAACGTCCCGGACTGAGTGCCAGAAAATGAATCAAGCCGAGGCCGAACAAGGGGGCGATTAACAGAAGTTTGGCGGTCAGGGTGCGGCCATAATCGGTGCTCACCAGCTGATCGGGCGTATAAATATAGAGCAGCGCGCTGTAGATGCCCGTCACGATCACCAACGCGAGTGCGATTGGTGCAATCACGCTCCAACGACGCAGCACGGCCAATAGCGCCAGCCGCCGCCCTTCCGTAGCCAGCGGATCGAGGGCAGGACGCAAAGCCGCGATCACGCCGATCAGTCCGCCCAACCACGCGCTGTTTGCCAGTAGATGCAGCCAATCGGCGGCGATCGATGGCAGCGGCCACAGGGTCGATCCGGCGGCATGAGCGGTCAGACTGAGCGTGCCAAGCGTTCCGGCCAGCGCCACCATGCTGACAGAGTGCAGCGGGTACACGAGTGGCGGGCGTGTTTTGCGGAATTGGTAGGATGCACCGACCGCGACGGCCACGCCAATCAGAGCAATCAGGCGCACTTTCAAATAATCGCCAAACTGCGTGCCATTCAGGATGATGCTCCAGAGGCCATCCCGAAAGACACGCGCGAGATTGGCATCGAACAGCAACATACTTTGCTCCACAATCCAAAGCAGGTTGCCGATAATGGCTGCCGCCAATGCGGCTGCGATGAGGCGGTATAGTGCGTCCATGATACGCGGCGCGAGTCCGCCTGCCACATACCGGACGTTGCGCCAAGCTGGATAAAGCGCGAAGCGATAGGCGAACAGCACACCAAAGGACAACATCATGCCGATCAAGGTGAGCGCGCGGGCGATCACTTCGAGCGGCTGCACTTCCGCAGTCGTCCCCGAAGTGGCGTCAGCACCGCTTTTTTGACCCACCCAGAATACGATCGTCGTCTGGTCAACGTGACCGTCGCTGGTGAAAGCCATGCGCATGGCGGCGATATAGGCACCGTCGGGAAGATTCGGCGGCAGGCGCGCCTGAATCTGATCCGGATTATTCGGTACGACGCCACCATCGCCCAGATCGACACGTTTGCCGCTCTGATCGGTGACGCTGATCGTGCTGAATCGCGCTTCGAGTCCTTCGCTGAACCAGACTTGCACGCGAGTCGGGGCACGTGCGATGGTTGCGCGATCTTGTGGAATCGAGCGAACGATATAACCGTGTGCCTCGGCTGGACGCGGGAGGATCAGCGTGATCCCGGTGACGATCAAAAATAACGCGAAACAAATGGCAAGCCATCGACGAAACATGCGCACTCACCCCATTGAGGCGAGTTTAGCATGTTGTGTGATAAATTGCACAACCGAGACAGCTTGACGCGGCGTTCAGGCCAGCCCGACATTTTCCAGGAGTGGCAAAAAGTGCAGCCAACCCGCCAAATGATGCTCGTTCCGCATCGTTTGATCGGCGACCGAATTGGTATACGGGCCATGAACCAACGTCAATTTCGCACCATGCACATCTGCACTGACCAGATAGGACTCGAAGGTCAGCGCGACCGTATAGGTCGGGTCTGCCTCAGAGCCAACCCATTGCCACGTAAACGCCAGCTTGTGGGGGCGATCGAATTCGGTGAACGAGCCGTGCAGGGTTTGTTTTTGCGACGGCCACGAAAACGAATACGCGCCGTTCAATTTCGGATCGACGGTAGCCTCTTGCGGCCACCATTGCGTCAGCGCATCGGGCCTGATCCAGCAATCGAACAGCGTACTGGTACTGAACATCGGATAGAGGCCGACGATCACCAGTTGGCTCGTATCGGACGGCGCTTGCGTGACGGTAACATGCGGATCGGCTTGGTTGGTCATGTTGGATTACCCCTTGCGGAATTGCGTCGTGCGCCATTCCGTGAATCGATCGCGCAGTTTGAGGCGCTGATATTTGCCCGTCGTCGTGACCGGAATCTCCGTGCCGAAAATCACGGCCTTCGGACTCTTCTCGAACGACATCTGCGCGCGGCAGTGTGCCAAAACGGCTTCGGCGGTGAGCGTCGCGCCGTCTTGCAATACCACATACGCGCCGACTTCTTCACCATAGTAATCGTTCTCGAAGCCGATCGCCAAGCCAACTTTGACACCCGGCATCTGCAACAGCACTTCCTCGATGTCAAATGGTGAAAACTTGACGCCGCCGCGATTGATCAATTCCTTGATCCGTCCGCTAATGAAAAAAAACGATCGTCCCACTTCGTCATTGAGATAGAAACCCTCGTCACCGCTGCGAAACCAGCCGAATTTGAATGTTTCGCGGTTGGCATCGGGACGCTGAAAGTAATATTTCATCACATTGTGGCCGCGCACGCAGATTTCGCCGCGCTCGCCAGGGCCAAGCTGCCCGCCGCTGCCACTTGCATCGAAAATCGCCATCTCGTTCGGCGCGATCGGACAGCCGATGCTCGGATAGTCGTGCTCGGTGAGCCATGCCTGATGCGTTGGCCTATCGAGATCGACGGGCAGGTAGCAGCTAAAACAGGTTGTCTCGCTGAGGCCGTAGCCATGCAAAATCGGGATGCCGAAACGCTCCTCGAAGCGCTTGACCAGCGTGATAGCCAGCGTGCCCGCCCCGCACACGATATGCCGAAAACCTGCCAAATCTGCGCGGGTGATGTCCTCACCCCAGATGCTCAACCCGGCGGCTTCCTGGGCATCGGCGTATTCGCAGCTAAATTGCAGCAGCGTGGGGACGACGCTCACGATCTGGACGTTTTCGCGCGCCATCCGTACCCAGAACGCGCTCGATTGATATTGGCGATTGAGCACCACGCTCGCACCGACGTAGAGCGGCGTGATCAGCGTCATGATGATGCCGTTGACGTGGTGGATGGGCAGGACGTTCATCAGGCGTTGATCGGCGGTGATGCGCTGCCAGTCAGCGATTCCGTGTGCATCAGCGAGCATGTTGTACTGCGTCAGCACGACCCCTTTGGGCGCGCCCGTCGTGCCGCTGGTGTATACGAGTAAGCTCTCATCGTCGAGATCGGGCGATTCGGCGGGTTTGAACGAATCGGAAACATTCGCGGCAGCCGTCGGCAGGTGCAGATACTTCTCGCTCGGTGCGCCATTGATCTGCACGATTTGGCGGATATTTGGGGCGTCCGCGATGATCCGTTCGGCGCGTTCCAAGTAATCGGGCATGACCAGCGCGATCACCGACTCGCTGTTGCGCAAGATGAAGGCGATTCGCGCATCATCTTCGGCAGTATTCTGCGGGGCTACCGCCGCGCCGATCTTCCAGCAGGCGAAGTAAATGATCACGGTATCGGTGTGGTTGTAGGCGATCGTCGCCACCCGGTCGCCGCGCCGCACGCCCAGTGAATCCGCGAGCACCGCCGCGACTCGGTTCACGCGCGCGTTGAACTCCGCATACGTAATCTGTTCACGATTACCCGCGATGTCGTAATAGATCAGAAATGGCTTGTCGGGAGTCGCTTTGGCGTGCGTTTCGAGCACATCACCCACGCTGCGAAACGTTACGAGGCGTTGTTCTGGTGGCCGTCCATTGACGATATGCGCCGCGCGCAGATTATCGAGGGTTTGGGGGTCGAGTTCGTCGGTCATCTTTTTTGAGGTCTCATCTTGAGTCGAGGTCGATACTGGTTCATGAATTACTTGGGGAAGTTGAGATTTCCACAGTTCTAAAAGGCGATAAGTCTCATTTTTTACAATCTCAGGGCTGATGTTTAGATGAAGAAGAATTTTTAGCCCAATATTTTCGTCGAGTCTTGGATTGCCTCGAAGCGGAATTCCCAAGAAAAGAAGTCGCTCAATCCAAGTAATTACACGCTCCTCGGACTGGACAAGTCCAAGTAAAAGATGCTCTGTGCCGATATAAAATTCATGCCGCCGACGTGCATTATCGACTGCCCGTTCTAGCGTTTTCTTCGTGATCGGCGTGAGAATAAGTGAACCTTGTGGCTTCATGGCAATAGCCGTCGTCATCCGCGACGCAAGTTGCTCGACGCGGGGCGAACTCAATCCGATTTCTTTCAAAATACGGCACGCTAAAGCCTTATCATCTTGCATGAGGCCAATCAGTAAATGTTCCGTTCCAATACGATCATGGTGGAACTTTTCTGCCGCCGCTTGTGCAAATCCCAATGCGCGTCTCGCCTCATCGGTAAATTCTTCCAGTAGGCGTCCCATAATCATGCCAGCCGGATGCTGCCGAACGTGCTTCCCAAGCGTACCCGGAACGGCTGCACGCCCTCCGCCAATTTCTGATCGTAACCCAATGTGCCATACACGCCCGGCTCGACCAGCAAAAAGCGCGTTTCATCCACCTGCAAACGGGCAATCGCGCCGGGTTCGATATGGACGAGCGCGGTCACTTCGGGCGGCACGATCAGTGTGACATTGCCAAGTGTCGAGCCGCCGTAGACCTCGCCTGACACGATCTCCGAGGCGACGATCCGCACGTCACCTATGCCAGTCGCCAAAAACGCGCGCGCCACACTGATCCCGCGCAGATCGACATCCAGATCGCCGAGGTGAGCGCTGATCAAAAGCTCCCAGGGCAGATCGCGCGCGAGGCCGATCTCCCAATCGGCGAGCGAAAGAAGCCACGTTCGCCCGCGTCCCATGCTCAGCCGTGCATGAGTCCCGCGCACGCCGAGTGCAGGTCGGGAGCGCGCCGTATACTGTCCGGCGATCAGGCGACCTTCACGTCGGAGGGCGCGAATCTTCACGTCGATCTCGCCGCTGGCCGCCTCCAATGCCGCCGATTGCACGTTCCCGCGCGTGATTCCGAACGACTGCGCTTGCCAAGTGAAGCCAATATCGCCGCGCAGCAGGAGTTGCACGCCTGCCGCGATCAGAATCAACGGCCAAAAGCGCAGCAAATCGATGTTGGCGAGCAGCAAATAATTGCGCAGCAGTAGCACGATCCCGACGGCTACCAGTGCCAGCGGCAGAATCAATGGTGGACGATTTGAGCGCATCGGTGTTCCTTTTGCGAGGTGCTTGCTTTACTAATTATCATTTCTCTGCAAACAATGTGGCTGCTCATTTTTCTAGTTTCTCCACTGCTTCTTGAATCTTGTTTCGTGCAAGGCCAGTTTGCAGCTTTCTCTTGAGTACAGGGATTGCTTTTATATCCCCAAGATCACCGAATAATTCCGCAAAAACGCCAACCACTCGATCGTCTTTTTCCTTCTCAAAGTAATTCAAGAGGACATCCGTGTATTGTTTTCCGCCAAGTTTGACCAGTGCAAAAGCCGCTTCTAGGCGCACCCTGTAGTCGGCCAAGCTATCCACTAAAGCATTAATTGCGCGCGGTTCATTGAATTGAGCTAACGCATCAATCGCACCCATATGAGGAATCAGTTTAATTAGGGTGTCAATAACGACACTCTCTCCCGTGTTTCCAAGCGCCCTTACAAGAAAAAATGCCAATGAAGGGATATTTAACAGATCGTCTTTATAATGCACATAGATTCGCAAGAGGGGGGCAGCCGCCTGTGTGTTTTCAAAATATGCCAATGCTGCTAAAACGCCCACAATCACAGCAACGGATTCGGAATTCATTAACTCAATTAGGGAAGGAATCAATGTTCGGTTGCCTTGCGCGGCAATTGCAACACCGATCGAACCATTGAGTCCAATTCTATTGCGGGTTGGGGCAAAATTTGACTGTAAAAGCCCAAATAGCCAGTGTCCATCGGAAGCGTCACCACAACGATTTAAGGCGTCAACGACGTCAATCGCATAATTTATATCTTTATCTTGAAGGCTTACTTTTTCAATCTGCATATATATATCTTTTAGCAACGGCGCGGCACGGGAATCAGGAAATCTGATAAGGTGGCGCACAGCTTTCCACTTGACTCTTGGATCATTATCTGACAGCTTCAAGACGAGGTAATTAGTGTGACCACTTACCGGGTGCCATTCCATATATTCCAATATCGCTAGACGGACCCCTAGATCAGGATCATCAACAAGGCTGGCGATTGTGGTATCGGGTAAGGTAAACGCAATTGTACTGTTATAAGTTATTTCTCCTATAGTATGTGAAAGAACATCCGAATCTGCACTCTGAAGCGCGATGAGGACATCTTGCAAAGTTGGGTCGCTCAGTTTGGATTCGTCAATACTGTCGGGCATAAAAAATCCCTTTCGATTCCCGATACTCCCTCGTATTAATCACAAGGAGAGCGAATGTAAGCTGGGTACCCCAACGCGACGAGATAGCTGGCATCGACGAGGAAATCAGGCATCCGATCCACTCATGTTCTGAGTTCGCCGCCACTTTTCGTTGAGGTGCCGCTTAAAAAGCTCGCGGCTGTGTGCAGAGGCGTCAGGATCAACGATCCAATCGATGTCTGCTGCTTCCATGCCGACGGTGACGGCTAATGCCCAATTGCCGCCGGATGTTGGCGCATAGTTACTGAGCAATTCTGCAAATAGGTCGTCTAATGAGCGTCGTTGCTGGTCGGCAAGTTGTTCAAAGCGTTCCACCAAATTGGCTGGTAAAGTTATCGTTCGATCGGTCATTGCGAATCTCCACAGCCACTACTAATCGTCGAACAAGAAGTCGCGCAAGATCGCGTGCGATGACGAGCGCCGCAGCCGATTGAGCGCCTGGGCTTCCAACTGGCGGACTCGTTCGCGCGTGACCCCCATTGTTTTACCCACTTCTTCGAGTGTGTGCGACTCGCCATCGAGCAGCCCGTAACGAAGCTGCAAAATCTTCGATTCGCGCTCTGGCAAGCGATCGAGCGCCGTTTGCAGGTACTCGCCGAGCATTTCACGCTCGGTGGCCTCGTCGGGGGCGGGGCTGTTCGTATCCTCGACAAAATCGCCGATCTCGGATTCTTCGTCTTCGTCGGTCGGCGTCTCCAGGCTAATTGGGCGGCGCGCGATTTCGATCAGATCGCTGATTTTGTCGGGCGTCGTCTCCATCGCAACGGCCAATTCGTCGGTGGTCGGATCGCGCCCCAGGTCTTGTGTCAGCGTCAGCGAGACACGCCGCAGCCGATTGATCTGATCGCCCATGTGGACGGGCACGCGGATCGTGCGGCCTTGATCGGCCACCGCGCGCCCGACCGCCTGCCGAATCCACCACGTCGCGTAGGTGCTGAATTTGTGGCCGCGCCGATACTCGAACTTGCGCGCAGCGCGGATCAAGCCGATGTTGCCTTCCTGGATCAGATCGAGGAACGACACGCCGCGTCCAATGTACTTCTTGGCGATGCTGATGACCAAGCGCGAGTTGGCGCGAATCAGGTGTTCCTCGGCCATTGACGCATCGTGAATAAGCGCATCCAGATCGTAGCGATCATCGAGTGGCAGTTGGTCGCCGAACTCCGCGATCTGTTCCTGCGCCAATACGCCCGCTTCCATACGCTTGGCGAGTGAGACTTCTTCCTCATAGGCCAGCAGCGGCACACTGCCCGCCTCTTTGAGGTACAAGCCGACGGTATCGTCGGTTTCGAGCGCCTGCTGATAGCCCGCATCGGTGATCAAATCGACCAGCAGCGGATCGAGGTCTTCGAGTTCTTCGTCACTTGGCTCGTCGGGTGCGACCAAATCGGCGGGGCGCGCACCGGCTGGCGACTCGGCAAGGATCGTCACGCCGGCCTTGTTCAGGTCTTCGAGCACATCTTCGAGCGCCTCGACATTGTTTTCCGCGCCGGGCAGGAGCGCCAGAATATCATCGTAGGTGATGAATCCCTGCGTCTCGTTTTTGAGTATGAGTTGTTTCTGAACGACTTTATCCGTTGACATTCGCACCTTGCACCGAACCGCTGAACCCGAAGAGACTGACCGCTTTAGCGTGTAGCGAAAAAAAAGCCCCGCGCGTGCAGGGCCTCCGACCAGTTTGCCATGTCCGACCGCTGCCGGGCTATGGGGTAGGGGGCGGAGTCGCCAGCGCATTCGTCAAGATCGCCAGCACGGCGGTCTGCGCGAGATAAATCGATGGGCTATCACCGCGTTGTACATAGGTGGTATCCCCGTAGGGCGTCGCCTCGCCGAGACGCAGATGATAGGACTTTCCGGCAGCGTCGAAATCGATGCTCACTTTACCATCCCCGGCTAACCCGTAAGTTACCACGCTCGATTCCTCTAAAGTACGATTATAACGTAAAGTTGCGAGAATCTGGATCATTCGCGCGACATTGGGCAAATCAGGCGCACCCGCCTTTCCGGCTGAGTCGACCACATCCCAATCGCCGGGCACGCGCGTATACGTGATCGCGCGCGCCGTGCCGTGATTGACCACGCTGATCCGCGTGATCTTACTCGGCTCGACATCGGTAAAGATGTAACCCGTCTGTGGCGTGATCGGTACGGAAGTGGCCGAATTGGTTGGCCTCGGTGGCGGTTGACGGGTCAGGGTGATCAGCGCAGCGAAACCGAGTAGGCCGCCAAAGATCAGCGCGACCAATGCCGTCGCGCGGAAGCGGCGTGACATCAGCGGCGCGCCCGATCACGCCAGACGAGCAACCCGACGATCAGCACGATGCCCGGCATAACAACCATTGTGAGCACGATCACGCCGTTGAGCGTGTTCGTATCGGTGATCAGTGGCAGCGGCTTCACGGTCGGGCTGACACTGGTCTTTTCATCGAACTGAGTCAGCCAGTTCATCATATTCGACCACAGAATCGCGTTGCCATAGTGCAAAACAACATCGTTCGTCGCCCATTGGCTGTCGCCGATGACGACGATGCGTGCTTGACTCTTCGTATTTTGGGCGGCGACGGCCATCGTAAACGGTCCCGATAAATCTTGTGGTAAGCGCTGATAGGCATCCGATTTAAGCTGTACGGCGCGAATATCCGTCGCACCAAATGCTTTATCAGTAGTTTCGATCAAGGGATATAACAGAACTTCGGCGGGCTTTTGAGTCGAATCGGCCAATTGCCAGGAACGCGCCAGGAACAGCAGTGCTTGGAGTCGAGAACGCCCCGCCTGATCTTTTGCCATGATCGGATGACCGCTCGCTTTGGCGGTCAGCAGGTTATACGGGCTATCCACATACGAACCGGGATCGTAGACAATATCGTTTTGCGCGCGCAGCCCCCAGTTATCCCACAGGTAGCGAGTCATCGGGCTGCTGTCTTGCAAAAATGTGTATTTGAGCGGCGCGTTGGGCACGCTGGTTTTGTAGTCTTCGTAAAAGAGCGGCTGTGCCATCAGCATCAGCCGCCCCCCATTACCCATATACAGGCTGACTCGATTGGTTTCTTCGACCGTTAAATCATGGACCGGCGAGATGATCACCAGCGCTGTCGTATCGGCGGGAATGTCATCTTTCGACAAATCGATAATGCCCGTCTGCATCCCGACCGTACCCAGACCCGCGCGAATCTGCGCCGCGTCGCCACCTGACTCGGTATTCAATTCACCATCACCCGTCGCAAAAAGTACCTTGAATTTTCCGCGTACTTGCAGCAGCAGCAGCGCATCGGCGATCTGCTGCTCGCCCACATAGTCGTTGGTCAAGGTGATGATCTTGCCCGTCCCGGTATCGGCGGTGCCGTCGCTGTTCACGCCCGTGACGAAGGCGTGTACCCCTTGAGTCACGCCGAAACTACGCGCGACGACCGGCTGCTGATCGGGATCGACGACGCTCACATGCACGAGGCCGTTGCTGTTGTCGCTGAACAGGTGCAAAATCGGCGATTCCGACTGCTGCTGAGCAAGCTGCGAACTGTTGTAAAAGACGGTAACGATGGCGGGCTGTGTCATCGATTTGACGAGCACCTCGACATCGGGGCGCAGCGAATAAGTGCGATACTGCGTCAGGTCCGCCGCGATGTTCGATGCACCGGCCAATGTCATCAGGATCAAGACGATGCCCGCGAACAAGACGCTGATCAGAATGCTGTTGCCGCCATAGACGGCTTGCCGCCCACTGATCAGGTGGCGCAAATCGTCGGGCAGCAGCGCCAACCATAAACCGAGTCCGAGCACGCCAATGAGCAAGGATATGAACACCGCCGCATCGATCTGCCGATCGACCAAAAAGATCAGCAGTGCCGCGATAATCGCCAACGCGCCAATACCGCTGGCGATATGCGCGATCAACCGTCGCTCGAGCGTTATGCCGCGCATCAACGCCACCTCCGCGACTCGATCAGGCGCGTCGTGACGAACAGCATCACCGCGATCACGCCGACGAAGAACACCATATCATCCAGCCGCACTACGCCGACCGCGAACGAGTAAACGAAATGACTCTGGAAGCTGAAGGTGCGGATCAACTGCGCCACGTTTCGGTTGGCGACCAGCGACCCTGATTGATCGGCCAGCCATAAGACCATCAAGATCGCTACGCTCAAGAATCCCGCGACGATTTGATTTTCGGTGATCGCGGAAAATAACAAGCCGACGGCCAACGCAGCACCCCCGAATAACCATAACCCAATATATGCGCTGATCGTCGCGCCGATGTCGGGCGGCGCAAGCCAGATCAAAATCCCTTGATAGACGAACGTCAAAACGAGGATGACCGAATAGTATGCCCATGCCCCCAGAAACTTGCCGATCACGATGTCCGTGTCATTGACGGGCAGCGTCATCAGTAGTTCGATCGTGCCCTCGCGGTTTTCTTCGGCCAGCAAACGCATGGTCATCAGCGGCGCAAAAAAGATGGTCAATTCGGCCAGCCAGCGCAGCACCACCGTGCCATCCGTCTGCGTAACGCCGTTGCGCGCGCCCAAGTCGCCATTGAAAACAAGGCCATTCAGGAGCAATACCGCGAACGCCACCAAATAGGCGATCGGCGAGGTGAAATAGCCCGCCAGTTCGCGCCGAAATACAATCAGAAATTTGGCACTAAAACGTGTGCCTTCGATGGCTGGGACGGGGAGCGCAGCCGCGTTTGTCTGGTTGTTCGTCATCGCACACGCTCCGATCCGGCGAGGTGTCCCATTTCTGGCGTATGCGTGGTCAGTTCCAAGAAGATATCCTCCAACGACATCGCCAGCGGACGCAATTCGATCAACTCCCAGCCTGCGCCGATCGCTGCCGCTGCCACGCGCGCCCGCACGTCCGCGCCAGCATTGGTTGTGATCGTGTACCCATCTTGATACGGCTCGACAGTCGCCACCGCCGCCAATTTGCTCAGTGTTTTGATCACGGTATTCGCGGGTGCATCCGCGTTGATCCGCACGAACAAGCGACCGCCTTGCTGCAATCGATCACGCAAACGGCGCGGCGTATCGACGGCCACAATCTGCCCCTTGTCGATGATGATCACCCGATCGCAGACTTGCTCGGCTTCCGGCAAAATGTGTGTGCTGAACATCACCGTCCGCGATTTGCCGAGATCGCGCACCAGATCGCGCACTTCGAGCGTCTGATGTGGATCGAGGCCAATCGTTGGCTCATCAAGGATCAAAACAGGCGGATCGTGGACGAGCGCCTGTGCTAAGCCCGTTCGCTGGCGCATCCCTTTCGAGATACTGCGCACGAGGCTTTCGCGCCGATCGTACATGCCGACGATCTTGAGCACATCGGTCACGCGATCGGCAGCGTGCGAGACTCCGCGCAAATCGGCGATGTAGCGGACGTAGCCGCGCACCGTCATATCAGGGTAAAGCGGCACGGTTTCCGGCAGATAACCCACATGCCGGCGCACTTCGAGCGAGTCGGTGAACACGTCGAAGCCCGCGACTTTGGCCGTGCCCTCGGTGGGTGGCATGTAGCCCGTCAGGATGCGCATGGTCGTCGTTTTACCAGCACCATTTGGGCCGAGAAAGCCGAGAATCTCGCCTTCGCCCGCGCTGAAGCTGACATCGGAGACCGCCGTGAATGCGCCGTAGCGTTTGGTCAGGTGATCGACTTCGATCATGGAAGTGTGGACCTGTCTGTTTGGCACGAATCAATCTAGCGCAATGCTAACCGTGTGGCGGCGCGCCGTCAAGTCGCGTGAGGTGAGGTTATTGTTAAAATCCGAATGCCTTTTTCACATGACCCATCTCACGGTGCCATGTTGACGGGCGTGAATTCCAATTTGTAGCCCACGCCCCACACGGTTTCGATCGCGGCTTGGCTACCCTTCAGCTTATCGCGGACATGTGCCACATGCACATCGACGGTGCGCGTCTGGCCGTAAAAATCGAAGCCCCACACCAGATCGAGCAGCTTCTCGCGGGTCAACACAATCCCCTCGTTTTCGGCGAGCGTCATCAGCAGATCGAACTCTTTGGTGCGCAATTCGACGACGCGGCTGTCGATTTGTACGGTGCGGCGTGCCGGATCGATGGTGACATTGCCAACGCGCAAGATACTGGTCGGCGCGGGACGGTTCGGCGCAGAACGACGCAGGATCGCTTTCACGCGCGCCACGAGTTCACGCGGATTGAACGGCTTGGTCATATAATCATCTGCGCCAAGTTCGAGGCCGACGATCTTATCGACATCATCATCGCGTGCGGTGAGCATGATGATCGGCACGTCAGATTCGGCGCGTATCCGGCGGCATATGTCCCACCCGTTTATTTTGGGCAGCATCAGATCGAGCACGATCAAAGCGGGGCGCTCGTCTTTGAACTTGTCCAACGCCGTCTGACCATCGCGCGCGCTGCTTACGCGGAAGCCTTCTGGTTCGAGGTACATCGTCGCCAGTTCAATGATATTTTGTTCGTCATCAACGACCAGAATCGTATCGCTCAACACCATGATCTCCACTACCCAGCCTCTCAATTATACGATAAGAATACAGAAATCTGCGCATATCCGTTCATTGAAGCAGATAGTTGTAAAGAAGTTATGAGGACAGGGATCGCTACTTTCCCGTCGTGGTCACGCTTACCACCGGACTCTTGACGCTATTTCCGGCGGCGTCGTAGACGATCGCGTAGAACAATTGCGTACCGGATGCGCCGTTCACTTTCCAGGTCGTGGCAAAAGGTGCGGAGCGCACGGTATCGATCAGCGTGTCATCATGATAGAACTCGACATACACGCCATCACTCAAGTTGTCGGTGGCGGTGGCTTCGAGACGAACGGTGTTCCCATTGATTGTCGTGCCGGGCTGGGGCGCATTCAATTGGACGGTGGGCGGCACGTTATCGACGGTGAGTTGGGTGGTCGTTAGCAGCGCCGATTTGTCTTTGAGGACGATCTGGAGGCGCAGCGTGTAGAGGCCGTCGAGTCCGGCGGTGTTCCAACTGCCAAGTACCACATTTTGACCGCGTGTGGTCGCGTCACCACCAATATTGATCCAATCGCGCGGACTCAATCCGACGCCATAAGCCACCGTATAAAAGGCCATATCCTTGTTGGTCAAATCGCCCAGGATGTTGATCGTGCCGCGTACCCGGCTGAGCGCGGCGGGTCGATTGATGGCGAGTCCGTTGGGTGTCACCGTTGACCCACCCGTGTCGAATTCGGTGGGCGGCAGCGGCTGACCCGCGCCTCGTGCCCATTCGCGCGCAGATGGCGGATAGTCGAAGTAGATTTTATCCTGGCGCACATCGGCGGGCGTGGAAGCCGTCGCCAACAAGCCGTTGCGCGCATTGATGGTCAAACGCTTGTAATAAATATCGGTCTGCTGGGGAACGGTCGTGCGTCCACCTTCGGCAAAGAAAATCTCGTTGACATGCGGACAATCCGCCGTCGGCAGCAATCCGCTGTCTTTGCAGACGACCGCATCGATGATGGTGGATGGACGCGGCCAATTTTGCACGGGCAGCGAATCGCGGCTGTGCGCATATTCCATGATCGCGTGCCAGATCGGGGCAGCGCTGTTGATGCCGAGCACGTCATCGCCCATCGGCGTATTGTCGTTGTTCCCCACCCACACGCCCGTCACAAGCTGCGGCGTATAGCCGATCGTCCAGCCGTCGCGCGCGTTGTTGGTCGTCCCAGTTTTGGCAGCAGCCGGGCGCGACAGTTCGAGTGCATTATTTTTGCCGAAGGCCGGAACACGCGCCTGATTGTCGCTCAGGATATTGTTAATCAAATAGGCCAGCGACGTGTTGACGACGCTGCGCACGCCGAATGTCGCGGTGTGCTGTTCGAACTTCCACAGGGTGTGACCATTCGCGTCGTCGATTCGCAGCACCGCGACTGGATCAAGTTGACGATAACCCTCGCGCAAATTTTGGGCAGGTGTGCCCGCCATTGTGCCCATATTAGCGAAGACGCCATAGGCATAGGTCATATCGAGCAGACTGACTTCGCTCCCACCCAATGTCAACGCCAGCCCATATTGATCGAGCGAGCCGTTCAGTCCGTTGATCCCCAATAAGTGCGCCTTGCGGATCACGTCGGCGATTCCGACTTGACGGAGCACCGAAACGGCAGGCACATTGTACGAATTGGCGAACGCCTCGCGTAAACTGACCGGGCCATGAAAGGTATTGTCTTCGTTGGTGGGTTTATACAACGGCCCGCCACCCGTGCTGAACGCGGTTGGCACATCCAGCAGCATCGACGCGGGCGTAAAGCTGCTGGCGAGCGCCGCCGTATACGTAAACAATTTGAAGGTCGAGCCGGGCTGCCGCGCGCCCAACGCCACATTGTAGTTGCCGTCGATACCCGGATTCCAATAATCGAGGCTGCCCACCATCGATAGAATCTCGCCCGTGTTGGGACGCATCACCACGATCGAAGCATTTGTCACATTGCGATGGATTCCCCATGCGAAACCAGCGGGCGGCGGCGGAATATCAATGGCGGCGGCGCATGGTGTACCCGCGCTCGTGTTCAGCGCCGTTGTGGGGCTGCCACCCGCCAGCCGCGCGATCGTGCTGCGCGCCGTGCATTCGGCTTGATACTGCAAATCGAGATCGAGCGTGGTGTAGATGTGCAAACCACCGCGTGCGACCAAGCGCGCGCCATCCAGCCCTTGCGCGGTGAGTAATTGCTCGGCTTGCTGCCGGGCGTACAACGAAAAATGCGGCGCGATCAGGTTGTTGCGGGAGGCCAGCGGCGCAACCACGATCGGCTCGGATGCGGCGGAATGCGCCTGAGCGACGGTGATGTACCCCTGCGCGGCCATCGTATCCAGCACGACCACCTGCCGGGCGCGTGCCGCCTGCCAGTTATCGAGCGGATTCAACTGCGGATTTTGGGGGATCGCGGCCAGCAGCGTCGCTTCGCCAAGTGTTAGATTGTGGACGGGCTTATCGAAATAGACCTTGCTGGCTGCATCGATCCCATAGGCGAGGTTGCCGTAGAAGTTCGTGTTGAGATATAGCTCCAAAACCTGGGCTTTGGTATAACGGCGCGTAATTTCCGAGGCGAGAATAATCTCTTTGAGCTTGCGTTGAATAGTCGGCTCGGCCACCTGATCGGGTGCGATCACCACATTTTTGACCAATTGCTGGGTGATTGTGCTGCCACCTTGTAAATTGCCGCCACCCAGCGTGATCGCCACCGCGCGCGCGATGCCGCGTACATCGAAGCCGGGATTGCTGTAAAAACTCTTGTCCTCGATGGCGACCGTCGCGTGAATCAAATCGGCGGGCACATCATCGATCGGCGTCCACTGCCGTAGCCCTTTGGTTGGATCGATCACCTGATACAGCACCGTCGCGCCGCTGCGATCGGTGATCAGGGTGGTCTCGAACTGCTGGCGCGCCTTGACGATGCTGTCGGGCGATGGCAAATCACGCGCGACATAGAAATACAAGCCAAGAGTCGCCGCAGTGCCCACGATCAGCATTGCCAGCAGCCCAAGCACCAACCCCGCGCCGCCGATCAGGATGATCCGTCGCCGTCGGCTCAGCTTGGCAAGGGCGGTACGTCGCCGTCGATCGGTGCGTTGGCGTGCGATGCGTGTCGATACATCCAATCGTCAACCCCTTTCCTTTTCGCGCAGCGTGTTATAATGAGCACCATCGGTTACTTTTACGATCATACAGGGCGGAGCATGAGCGCGCAAGCGTTGCTCCCGGAAAGCGCGTCATAGGCGATGGATACAAAACGCCTTCTGATTGTCGAGGACGAACTTCCGATCCGTATATTACTGGAACGAACCCTTATCGAGGCTGGCTATGAGGTGGGCGCAGTGCCAGATGGCCCCGACGCACTCCAGCATATCAAGCGACATGGCCTGCCGCATCTGATCTTGCTCGATTTAGGGCTGCCCACCATGCACGGTTTCGATGTCGCCGAACGTGTCAAAAAAATGGGTGACGTACCGATCATCATTCTCACTGCCGACAATGAAGAAGAGAGCGTGGTACGCGGCATCTCCGAATATGCCGA
Organism: Aggregatilineales bacterium; assembly: GCA_038230635.1. Taxonomy (GTDB): domain Bacteria; phylum Chloroflexota; class Anaerolineae; order Aggregatilineales; family UBA2796; genus JBBRMW01. The sequence continues at coordinate 17,513 of JBBRMW010000006.1, forward strand.
AGATTATGTCATCAAGCCACTGAAACCCCGCGAAGTGGCTGCGCGTGTGAAGCGTGTGCTCAGCCGTATCAGCGATTACAGCTATGCCGCCGAACCAACCATGCGCGTTACCGACAAGTTTTTGATCGATTTCGTCAATAGCGCGTTGATTATCGATGGCATCAGAATTTCATTGACACCGATCGAAACCCGCCTGCTGTCTGTGCTCGTCAAAAATTCGGGACATATTGTTTCGACCGAGCAATTATTCAACCGTGTGTGGCCGAACGATGTGGCCTATGAGGAAACTTTGCGCGTTCACATGGCGCGGTTACGCCGAAAAATGGGACCTTACGCCGGTTGTATCCGTACCGAGCGTGGTGTGGGCTACATCTTCGAATGCCCGGATTTATGAGCAAAATTCCGCCCGCATTGACAACTTTACGTGATCTGCCGCTGGCCGAGCAGTCGCCCGCGTATTTGCTCAGCCGACTGTGCGAGCAAAATTTGCCACCTGGGGCTGAGCGCTGCCTTCTCATCGAGGGGGATTTCGATCAGATTGCACAGAACGGTGCGAACAGCACAAATGGCGCGGCTAACCATCAATTGCATATCTTGGCGATTTGGGATCGGGAGCGCGGCGCGGAAACCCCGCAAGACTCGGCCTTCGATCTCGATCAACTACCCATTCTCGGTCAGATCGTCAATGGTAAGGTGCTGAACTTGGCTGATTTGAGCGATCCGGCTTTGACCGAGGTTGACCAGATTACGCTAACCGCGTTTGGCATTGTCGGCGGGCTGATCGTGCCGCTGCGGCATGGCGCGCAGGTGACGGGTACACTGCTGATCGCCGACCGCAATATAAGTTTGCAAGCGCCATTTGATCCCGCGCATTACGAACTGTTGGCGACGCTGTTGGTGAGCAATTTGGACACCTTGCGCATGGCCGAACGGCTGGCTTTTCTGGAAAGTGTTCACACCGGGCTGATCGAAACTGATTACACCGCGTACATTGTCGTCGATCTGGATGGCGTGATTTTGGAATGGGGCAGCGGCGCGACAGCTTTATACGGCTATCCGAGCACCGAAATGATCGGGCGTTCGCTGGCCGCGTTGACGATGGGTGCCACGCCCGAAACTACCGCCGTTCAGCTGAGATCACTCGCGGGTCTGGGACGCACCGCACGCCGTGATATGCAGCGGGTGGCGCGCCACGGGCGTCCGATCAATGTGCGGTTGATGCAGTATCCGATTTATGATGTGGAAGGGAATATTGCGGCGATTGGCGATATGAGCGCGCCACAACCCTCGGACAAGGCCGCCGAAGAGACCGCCTTGCACGCCGTCCAGGAGCGCGATCGGCTGGAAGCGATCCTCGACTCGACCAATGACGCAATCGTGATGATCGATACTGAGTCGCGTGTGGTAACGGCTAATCAACAGTTCGAGCGCTTTTTCGATAGCTCGCGCTACAGCTTGCTCGGCCAACAGGCCGACGATATGCTGGCGCTCTTGCCGTTGACACGCGGGTTTCCACAGCGGGTATCGAATCTGTTTTTATCGCTGGCAACCGATATGCAGCAGACGGTTGGCGGAGATTTCGATATGGAAATTGGCGAGCCGCGCACTTTGGTCTGGTTCAGCGCGCCCGTTTTCAGCCACGATGGTTCGGTTTTGGGGCGGATGTTCGTGTTCCGCGATATGACGAATGAGCGCGAAGCCGAACGTATGAAAACCGAGTTTGTGGCGCTCGTCTCACATGAACTGCGCACGCCGCTAACCCCCATTCTCGGTTTTACCGATTTGCTATTGGAGGGTGAAGCCGGTCCACTTGATGAGCATGTCCGTCGGTATATATCGTACATCAAAGTGAACGCCGATCGCCTGCTGCGCCTCGCTAACGATACGCTCGACATGACGCGCGTCGAGGCGGGGCGCGTCGATTTGCGACCAGAACGAATCCGCGTGGCGAAGCTGTTAAGTTCGATCGTCACGCCGTTGAGTCACGCCATCGGCCAAAAAGGTATCAAGCTAGACCTCAACGTGCCCGATAAAACACTGGATATATGGGCTGATCCGGGGCGCGTGACGCAGGTTATCAGCAAGTTGCTCAGCAATGCCGTTCGGCACACGCCCGAAAACGGCGCGATCCAGATCGTGGTGCGCAATTTGCGGGAAATCTTCGATGTACCTGCGGGTGCGCCATCCGATATACGCTTGCCCGCCGTTCTGATCGCCGTGCATGATACCGGGATCGGCATTGATTCCGAAGATCAACCGCAGATGTTCACCCGCTTCTTTCGCACCGCGCAATCGATCGAACAGCAAATCGCCAATTCTGGGCTGGGCTTGTATTTGGTCAAGTCATTGGTGGAGTTGCAAGGCGGGCGTGTGTGGGTCGAGTCGGAGCTTGGTCAGGGCGCATCTTTTTACTTCACGATACCTGTCGCGGATTGAGTAGCTCAGGAGCTTGTATTGGCAAAAGTTTTCGTGGTCGAGGACGATCCGTATATTCAATTGTTGATCACGCGCAAGCTGCAAGAGGCGGGAATGGTGGTGCAGTCGGCCTCAAATGGAGCGGATGCGATGGTGCGCGTGCTGGCGGAGATACCCGACGTATTGATTTTGGATGTGATGCTGCCCGATCGGAGTGGGCTGGAGATTTGCCGTGATGTCAAAGAGCAGCTTGGCGTGCGCTGTCCACCCGTATTGATCGTGTCGGCGAACGGGCAAGCCGCTGATGTGCGGGCGGCGCGTGCCGTCGGTGCAGACGACTATCTGATCAAGCCCTTTGCAACCAGCGAACTCCTGGAATCGGTGGAGCGTTTGCTGCGACGATAAAAACTGAAAGGTGATGAAATTATGGCGATGATACGACGAATGGGACATGTCGATGAGACTGGGCGGATCGAATTCGCGGAGCAAGTGGACTTGCCACCCGGCGATGTGGTGATCACGATTGAGTCGATCAGTCCCGAAGAAGAGGCCGCCAAAGCCGCTTTTGACGAGCTTTTAGCAAGCCCCAAATCGCTGGCCTTTCTTGAGACTTTGGTAGCCAAAACATGCGCCGAACGTGCTGCTGGGCTATTAAATGATCTCGATCCGAATCAGTTATGAATTAGAAGCCTGTTGTCTCCGGGCGGCGATAGTGGACGAGTCGTTGCAACGCCTTCAACTCATACGGCCACTGATACCACTCCAGCCGATAGCGCCAACCGCTCAGTGCGCGCAGCATCCCTTTCATGCGGCTGGATTGCAGACGCAGATCGGTCACAGTCGGATAGTAGGCGTTAATGATCGACTCAAAGTTGCGGACACGCTTATGGGCGGTCTCCTTGAACCAGGGCAGCCCTGGATTACGGCGCAGCGCGAAATTGCTCCACTGATCATCCGACCATTCTTCGAGCGTTTCCGGGAACTTGAAGCCCGCTGCTTTGGCCGCCTCAAACAGTTCGCTGTTTTCCTGCGGGACGGGCGTGTAGATGTACAGCACCAGTTCAACCGCCGGGTTGATTTTTTTGAGCTTGCGGATAAAGCGAATGCTGGCATCGATGTCGGACATCGGATCGGGCGGGTTGCCGAGCACGAACGAGAGTTCCGGTACGATGCCGAGCTTGCCCATGCGTTCAACGATGGCGAGGGTCTGTTCGGTGCTGCTCTTGCCACCTTTGTTCATGCGCGCCAGTACTTCATCGTCACCACTTTCCGCGCCCATGAAGATCATCTTTGCGCCGCTGGCTTTCATCTTTTGCCAGGTCGCATCGCTGTAGCCCATCAGCGTATCAATGCGTCCGAGTCCCCACCAACGCATCCCCAATGGCGTGATCCGATCGGCGAAATCGGCGGTGCGATCCTCGCTGACAAAGAAGTCCATATCGTGGAACTCGATCGCGTCCGCACCATATTTATCGTGCAGCAGCGTGACGGTTTCGGCGGCGCGCTTGCCCGATTCGGGTATCCAGCGGCGCTTGGCGAGCGCGACTACCGCGCAGAAATTGCAGGCGAACGGACAGCCGAAACTCGTGTTGTGGTTGTAGACGGCATTGCCCAGATAATTGTGCCCGCGATAGCGATCCATGTCGAGGCGGTGATAGGGATAACGTGGCAGTGTTTCGAGCGGGACGGGCTGCGCGCGCTCAGTCTGATGGACGGTGCCGTCGTCTTCTCGATACCATAGGCTCGGCACATCGGACAGCGCACCGCCCCGGTAGACGGTATCAACCAGCTTGCGGAACGGAACTTCGCCCTGACCTTCGATGCAATAATCGACGTACAGGCTGTGCAAGGTCACTTCGGCGTGCTGCGTCGGGAAATAACCGCCCCACAAAATCTTCAAATCAGGCAGTGCGGCCTTGATCTGACGGCAAACGGGCACGGCCTGCCGAAGCTGGGGGCCGGGCATCACCGTCACCGCCAGCAGCTTGGCTTTGGTGGCGCGCGCCCGATCAATGATGACACTAGCCGGATCGGCGATCAGGTTTGCGTCAATAAATTCGCAGTCATAATCCGCTTCGATCACCGAGGCAACGGAGAGCAGCGAAAGTGGCAGCCGCTGTTTGCCGGGCGACGTACTGACCGGATTGTAAAATAGGACGGTTTCGCGCATCAGATGCTCCGTAAAATATTCGTGTGAGGCAGTTCGATCGACGAACGCATTGATAAACAATATCAGATCAATGAAAATGCGTCACTTTCAAACCGAAAACTGACCGCCCATGAACGGTCAGTCAATATCATCTATTCGATCGGACATGACAAATTGGATTGCAACCGAGGTGGGCAAATTGCCTCACCCCGGCAAAATTTCGTCGTAGCCTTCGCTGAGTGCCTTGAGTGCCACGTCGGGTTCGGTCGCCAGCCAATCGAGGGTCAAAAAGGCCGCGATCGGCTGCAAACGGTACTCGGCAGCCATCGACGCCGGATTGTGTCCCTCGTATTGCGGATAAGTCGGGAGTGCGCCGCTCTGCCACCAATCGATGAACGACTCCTGAATGTCGGGTTGCATCGCCAGCAAATCCTGTACCATGCCGTGCGCATCCGCCGGATCGTAGCCAAGCCGATTGATCATCAGATCGTGTAGGGCGGCTTCGGTGAACTGTGGTGTTGCGTCAACCATCGAAGGGCCTCCGTTCAGTTGCCAACTGGTACAGGTAGTGCCTTCTTGACGATCTCTTCGGCGAAGGCGCGCGCGTCAACCTCGATAGGTTGATTATAATATGCCTTATAACCATGCACCGCCGGGGTCTTGTAATTGGCGAAGTTGTGCCGCCAGATTTCGAGTTTCGCGCGGACATCGGCAGGCACCTTTTCGGAATTATTGACCGCGTACCACTGGTAGCCATGCCGGCTCTCGTGGGCGATCACATTGAGGGCGCGGTTAGGCGTCGCATCCTTGAGAATCACATCGTTGAGCACGATCGTGCGCGTCAGGCCGTTGAAATATCCACCGTAATTGGGCGGCAGCGGCTGCGCCCTCACCGTATACGGCTTGAAGCCATATTGCTCGGCGACGTGGTTATGAACTTTGACCAACCATTTCACGCGCGCTTCAAGATCGAGCTTTTCCCATTCGCCCGCTTTGAGTTCCGGCATATCACGGACGGCGCGCGCCGTGTTATCGACGCCCTCAGCATCGTCGCGGATGGCGAAGGCTTCGGGTGCGGCGTCGTGCAGCATATCACGGATTTGCAGGTCTGCGGAGCGCGAGTCGTCACCTTCACGCGGGCGCAGGTTTTGACCGATTTCCATATAGTCGTACATGATTCAAATCCTCACAAGTGCTCTTATTCTAGCACAAAATCAGATTGGATATTGCGGTCGATCCTGAGAAACTCATAACAAGTCAATATTTCATATTATCCGATACAATACTGATTTTACGAATCGGCCAGTCGCGCTTATAAAATCATCCTGTTGATTGCTTTGAATCCGAGACATCTCTATGAAGGCGATCTCTTAATTCTCCCGTTTTCAGGGTTATATGTGACGTTTACCTCTCGCAGTGGTTCATGAACCAGACTTCGGATTCACGCCGAAGTCTCGATTGTTATGCGATCATAGATCCTCAGCATGTTTTATCTGGGTGCGTAAGCGCGCAGCCATTGCGATGCAGCCTCTATTCTATAACGAATTCGCTGTGTCGGCTCAATACGGATTCATCGTCGGTGTAGTGCGTGAGGATGCAATGTTTGAGATCGTGCAGGTTATCTTCTGGCTCTATCATGCGGCGCGCCTGAGAGTCGAGCACCTCGTCGAGTGCAGTCAGGCTGACGTTTCCGTTTGGGTCTTTGAGCGATTCGGTGCGCTTTAACAAGGTCAACGTTTTTTTGGCATCCAATGAGCGTGCCACCCGCGCCCCATAACGACAGCGCGCCCGACATGTTGCGCAGCCCGTTCGTTCGACGAGCGGTGCGGGCGGCCACGATTCGGCGTAAAAGTCGGCCAAATATTCGTGGGCAGCGACCATGTGATCGGCAACCTGTGCCGCCCGGATTGTGCTGCCACGCGGAAGTTCCGAGCGGGCGTGGGTGATCCGCGCTAACACAGCCTGATCGATGTCGTCGCTGTGAATCACGGCTTCGCCGGGTTTCAGCGTTACGAGCCGCCCGCGCTGCGCTTCGTCGAGATTGATCGCGCCGCCGACTTCCTCGCGGTCGTCACGCGCCATAATGCGATGCACAATTTTGAGGTTCGTGTTTTTGATGATCTCCGGCGCAAGTTTCGAGGCGATCTGATCGATTACGATGATGCCTTCACCATATTCGCGCACTTCGGCCAGGATGTTGCCGAACGTTTCGACGGCGCGCGCCTGCGGATTGGCGATCTCCGGGTTATCGGCGCTGCCGACACGTTTGAGTAAACGATGCGCCTCCTCGATAATCGTCAGATGGGCGAGCGAATCGCCGGAACCGGGCATCACCTGTCGATATTCGTAGAGCAGCGTGAGCAGCAAGCCCATCACGAACGCTTTTTCGGCGTCGTCACCCAGATCGCCCAGTTCCAAAATCGTGGGACGTGCCAGCAGTTCGCCGATTGGGATCGATCGCCCTACGTCGAGCATTAGCCCCTTGCTGCCCACGCGCAAGCTGCTGATGCGTGCCTTAAGTGCCGCCGACAAGTCCATGCTGAGCTGCTGCGCATACTGTTTCCGTTCGACCACCGCGTCGATCTGTGCATAGAGATCGCTGAGCGTTGGCAAATAAGGCTGAGGCGATGAGTTGGTGCTGTCGGCGAGATTCCAGCCGCGCAGGGTGTACACGTCGAGAATCGCTTCTTCGAGCAAATAGGGCATCGAGGCGTACATTGGGAAGGCCGCATTGAACGTTGCCTTGAGCAGATCGATGTGCGTCAACAAGCCAAAGCCCGGCATAAACTCGAACGGATTCAGCCGAAATGGACTGACGCCCTCGTTGCCCAGCGTGAAGATTTGAAGGTGCGGGCCAATATCCGGATCGGCGAGCAGCGCGCGATATTCGGTTTTGGCGGGTTCGATCACCAGGAATGGCACGCCGCGCGCATACAAGCCCCGGATCAATTGGAGCGTCGTATTGGTTTTGCCCGATCCGGTTGTACCCGTGATAAAGGTGTGGCGTACCAAGCGATCGGCGTCGATGGCGATGACCCGTCCAGTCGAGCCGTTCGCGGACAGCACTTCGCCGAGGGCAAGCGCATTGGCGGGATCAAATGGCGCAGGTGGATTCAGGCCGAAATGGACGGTAGGCTGCACCGTGACGCCGCTCACCTCGCGCGCCGGCAGATTCATCCACAGCGCGAGTTCTTCGGTGTTCAGCGGCGTGGCGAGGTTCTCGAAAGCGCTCCCTAACGGGTGTTGGATATGGGGATCGCCGAAATCGAGTGCGGGCGTTCGGAGCGCCGTCAATGCCGATCGCGGCGCGTCCAGTGCAGGCATATTGGACAAATCAAGCGCCCGGATGGTTTCGGCATCGGTCTTTTGACCCGCCGCCAACGCCCGCAAATAGCTCTGACCGTGCGCTAACGTCGCCGCGTCGGGTGCGATCAGATAGACGCCGACGTTCCAAAAGCCGAGTCCGCGTCCTTTTTGGAAGCGTTCGATCGTTCGATCGAGCAAAGCCTCAGCAAATTGCGCGTTTTTGTTGAGCAATTCGGCGTTCAATGTGCGCGTATCGGTGTCGCTGGTGCTGACGCCGCTGCTTTCAGATCGTCCGCGCCCGGTCGATTCGGTGATGTTTTCGTTCGTGCCTGCGTTCGTGGTCTTGCGTCCAGTCAATGCGCCGACGCCCGAATTTGCAAGTTCGCCGAGCAGCACCGCCGCCGGACCCAAGCCTGCCGTCAAACCCAGCAACGCCACGGCCATGCTCAAACCCGTCCCAGCGCTCGCAGCCATACTTTGTTGATTCGCGCCGCGCGAAGTGCCCGCACTCTCCGCCCGCGACTCGTTCGACTCTTCGGACCGCCCAGTGTTGGTCGCGTTACCGACCGCGCGGCTCAGGTTGAGATCATGTTTGACGTGGCTATGTAGCTCGCTCGCCAGTTCCCGCGCCCGATCGATCAAATCATTGAGCGCGGGCGACGACAGCGGTTCAGCGATCACCAGAATTTGATAGGCGTGTCCCGCTAAACCTTCGATCAACCGCTCCAAACCTTGCCCTGAGCCGTCATCGATTTTCAGCGAGGGGATGCCCGTCAGCGCGCCGATGTGTCCCCATTCGGCAATCGGTGCGGCAATGGCGCGTTCGGCGGCACGGGGCGCAAGCGGAGTCCAACGACTGCCCGGCAAATGACCTTGTAGCGCACCCGTCAAGCCCGCGATTTGAGCCGCTCCCGACGGCGCACTTGGCACACCAGAATCCGCACGGATGCCCAGCCGCAGCGCATGAGCACGACCGTCACTGCCCAGCGAGAACACCAGCGATCCGCCCGCCGCAGTCAACGATCCGTGCATGGCAGCCAGCAAACTGTGCATTCCGAGCCGGAGCATTGCCACTGCTTCTTCAGGGCTGCCGCCAAACTGCCCGACGCGATCCAACTGCACGAAGCGCGCGTCCAGTTGCCAGTCGAGCGGCGCGCCCGATCGCCGAAACTGAAAGCGGCGCGGATCAAGCGCATCCAGATAGCGCCGTTCGAGCGCAAAGACGGCAGCGCGCGCGGCGAGATCGGCTGCTGCACGTAATTCAGCGGGCGTGGGCAGTTGGTTGTCAGCGGGGAGCAGAGTCATGGGATCGTCGTCTCATGCGCATGGCGTAATCTTATGGATTATACGCGATGGAACGGTGTCGGGTTGTGATTGTGATTAATTTTGAGCAATCGACGGCAGTTTGCTGGCGCGCACGATCGCGGGATGGATACGCGGCTAGGCGTGAATCGCAAATAGAGCCGCCCCGACACGTCGCTATGCTCTAATATTAGCCGTTTTGGGCACACAGTGTACGATCAACTCAGATTCAGTAGATCACGATTTGCCCTCGTCCCAATCCCTCTCCCTTATGGCGAGGGGCTTATCTCCCCTTTCCCACCGCCGGTGTGGGGGAAAGGGGTCGGGGGATAGAGGGGTTTTCCGCCAAATCGTGATCAACTCATGGTAAAACCAGATAAAGTTCGCGCATTCACCTCACCCCCAACCCCCTCTCCGTAACCACAGCGGGGGGGCGTCAAGCCGCACGACCCCCCACTCCGTGAGGACGGAGAGGAGCTGGGGTGAGATTCTTCAATGCGTGGTGTTTAATTGGTTTCACCATCAGATTGGGTTTCTTCGATCGTGATCAAACTGAAGGGAACCGCATTGACGGATTTATTCGAGGCTTTCCGTAACGTCCATCTTTTTGCCGATCTACCGCCCGCCGCGATCGATCAATTGGTGGCTGCGGCGCGCACCGCTACCATCCAGAGTGGCGAATTTTTGTTTCAAGAAGGCGACGCGGCGCATGTTTTTTTTGTGCTGGTCAAAGGTCGGATGCGGCTGATACAGCATAGTTTGGAAGGCAAAGATGTGACGCTGGCGACGTTCGTTCCCGGCGATGTGATGGCGGTGATCGTCGCACTCACCGGCGATCCCTATCCGGGCAGCGGCGAGGCACTCGAAGATTGCGAAGTCGCGCGCCTATCGAGCGGTGTTTTGTGGCCGTTGATCGCCGATTGTCCCGCGTTGGCGTTTCGGTTGCTGCAAATAACTGCTGCGCGCTTGCACGAAGCGCAGCAACGCATCCGCGAACTGAGCGTCGAACGAGTCGAGCAACGCATTGCGCGGTCGCTGCTGCGGTTGGTGCAACAAGTGGGCATTCAGGAAGCAGAGGGCGCGATCCGCATCGATATGCGCTTGAGTCGGCAGGATTTGGCGCAGATGAACGGCACCACGCTCGAAAGTGTCAGCCGCACGCTCAACGCCTGGGAGCGCGAACGGATCGTGGATGTGGGGCGGGAATGGGTCACGATTTTGAAGCCGGGGATGCTCAGCGAATTGGCCGATGGGCTTGCGCATATCGCCAACGAGCGAATTTGATCCAGATCAAAGACGCGGCGGCAGAAGGGGCGTATCCTTCACATATCGGTTGAGAGTATCGCAATTTTGGAGGCATCGTGAACAAGCCTTTTCTCACAAATCGCCGTAACTTTCTCAAAGGTGCGGCGGCACTGGGCGCACTGACTCTGACGCACGGAATCAGTGTATCAGAAACCGCCGACGCATCCAGCGACGTACCCGCCAGCGCACCCTTGCTCCAAACGGCGGCGACCTACCCCGTCAACAAAATGAGCGCCGATCTGCCCAAAGTCAACAACGCGATCACACTGCACACACCGCATCTCGTCAAAGAGATCGCGCCCGCCACGAACTACGAGTTGTGGTCTTACGAAGGATCGACGCCGGGGCCGTTTCTGCATGTCCAAGAAGGCGATCCCGTCAACTTTACGCTGGTCAACGATTCCGGCGTGATGGCGCACAGCATCGATATTCATGCGGCGCTGTTGCCCTGGGACAAATATTATCAGGCGGTACAGCCCGGCGACAAAGCCAGCTTCAACTGGACGCCGAAATATCCGGGCGTCTACATGTATCACTGCGGGACGCCCCCCGTATTGATGCACCTCGGCAACGGAATGCACGGCGCGATCATCGTCGATCCGAAAGGCGGTTGGCCGGAAGTGGCCGCACACGAGTATGTGCTGGTGCAGCACGAGTTTTATATGGGTGATCCCGATGATAAGGGCGTGCGGCGCGGTGATTTCGCCAAAATGAGCGCAGGCAAACCCGATCTGGTCGTCTTTAACGGCTATGCCAACCAATATAAGGACAATCCGCTGGTTGCCAACCCTGGAGAATTGATCCGGATTCATGTGTGCAACTGCGGGCCGACAGTGTGGAGTGCCTTCCATGTGATCGGAACGCTGTTCACGGCTGCCTATGCCGATGGCAACCCCGCCAACAAGCAGGTTGGGATGCAGACGGTGACGATCCCACCCGGCGGCGGTTACACGGTCGAAATGCGGATCCCCGACGAAGGCTTGTACCCGTTCGTCACGCACAGCTTTGCTTACACAGGGATCGGTGCGCTGGGCATCATCAAAGTCGGCAACCCCAAAATGCCGGATAATATGGCGCACTGAGCATGATCTGGTAGAAGCAAATCCGGCTAGATTTCCCCATCTATACTTTCGCCCGTCATCCTGAATGATGGGCGACTAAATAATTGCATACCCCGCTAAATTCTTCACCAATCATATAAGGCCATTCCAGAGAAAAGCATATCCCAGGGATCGAATGGATTCCGACGTATTCCGACTACGAGAGCAAAACAATATGGGCATCCTGTGGACGATGGAATACCTATTTTTCTGGAATGGCCTAAGTGCTATAAAATAGGTTCTCGAACATCGCCGAACCCTATATAATGATGCAATATTCAACGTCTGGGGATTATGGTCACTCAATTACCCTCAACTGCACTTGAAAACACGAATGAATTTGACACGAATTTGACACTGCTCGGTCAGTGTATGGCGCTGCTTGATGGCTTGCTGCGGATGGCTATCACGCGGGCGCGATCGGCGGGCTTCAGCCAGGACGAATATCAGGGCATGTACGTCGATGATGCCGAGGTGGATGTCCATCTCGCCAACGCACCGGGTGCTGGCTTGTGGGATGTCTCCGGCACGGCTTTCGATCCGACACCCTGGCGTGAGGCGCAGCGTAAAACCTGGGCGCAGATCGAGATGTTAGCGAGCGACGAAGAGGCGAGCAATGCGTTCCGATTTTTGCGGTTGGCGCGTGCCTTCAACCTTTCGCGGGTTGAATGCGAACTGCTGCTGATCGCCCTCGCGCCCGAACTTGACCGACGCTATGAAAGGCTGTATAGCTTCCTCCAAGATGATGTGACGCGGCGCCGACCGGGAGTCGATCTGGCGCTGAATTTGCTGGCCGACAGTTTCGTAGAGCGTTCTGCCGCGCTGCGACTGTTGACGCCCGGCTCGCCCTTGATCGCGCATGAACTGCTCGCGCCCTATCCCGATCCAGCGCAGCGCGAACCAACTTTTCTCGCCAACTTTTTGAAGGTCGATCCGCAGCTCGTCAATTACGTGCTCGGCCACGATTACGTCGATCCGCGCCTGGGTGGGGCTGTGCGACGGCTGCAACCAACCGAGACGCTGGACGAAATGCTGATCAGTGATGAACGGCGACGGTTGCTTCGGGATGCCCTGAGCGACAATCCAATTTTCTATTTTCATGGTAATTATGGCGCCGGGATGCGTGAAACAACCCTGGCGATATGCGGCAGCCTGCGGATTGCATTGGTCGTAATCGACGCGCTGGCGCTCAAAACTTTGGCGACTGAGGCGACCCTTCCGCTCGAACGATTGATGCGGCTGGCGTTTCGGGAAGCGCGCTTGCTGGGCGGCGCAGTGTTGATCGAAAATTGGATCAGCCTGATCGATGATCGGCATACCGCCCCTGAATGGCTGATGCGGCTCGTGATTGACTGTCCCTCACTGATCACGCTGAGCGCCGCCGAATCCTGGGAACCGCATGGCCTCGATCGTGATCGCGCGATCATGCGGCTGGCGTTCGAGGTGCCCGAATTCGATGATCGGCTGGTCTTTTGGGAGCGCTACGTCGGTGCGAACGGTGGCCGCGATGCGAGCATCAATCTGACCGAACTTGCGAACAAGTTCCGGCTGACGGGCGGCCAAATCCGCGATGCGGTGCTGACGGCGCGCGATCTGGCGGCGTGGCGAGGCAGCGGTGTGCCGCTCACGATGGCCGATCTGTATGCGGGCAGTCGTGCGCAAAGCAATCGCAAACTCTCGAACCTCGCGCAGAAGATTCCAGTGCGTTACACCTGGAAAGATGTCGTACTGCCCGACGATCGACTCCAGCAGCTCCGCGAAATGTGCAGTCAGGTGCAGTTCGGCCATCGGGTATACGATGAGTGGGGATTCAGCGGCAAGCTCGCCAATGCGCGTGGCATGACGGCGCTGTTCGCGGGCGTGTCGGGGACGGGCAAAACGATGAGCGCCGACGTGATCGGCCACGAACTCGGACTCGATTTGTACAAGATCGACCTTTCGACGGTGGTCAGCAAATATATCGGCGAGACTGAAAAGAACCTGAGTTCAATCTTCGACGAAGCCGCCCAAAGCAACGCGATCCTGTTCTTCGACGAAGCCGATGCGCTGTTCGGCAAGCGCTCCGAAGTCAAAGATTCGCACGATCGCTATGCCAACATCGAGATTGGCTATCTTTTGCAGCGCATGGAAAGCTACGACGGCATCACGATCCTGGCGACGAACCTGCGTCAAAACCTGGACGAGGCGTTCACGCGACGGCTCGACTTTTTGATCGATTTTCCGTTCCCCGAAGCACAGGATCGGCTGCGTATCTGGCAGGTAACGTTCCCCAAGAATGCGCCGCTTTCGCCTGATGTCGATCTCAATGAATTGGCGCAGCGTTATCGGTTAGCGGGCGGCAACATCCGAAACGCCGTGATGGCTTCCGCGTTTCTGGCCGCCGCCGATGGCGGCAACGAAGTCATGCTGCGCCATATCTTGCACGCGATTAAGCGCGAATATCAGAAGATGGGTAAATTGATCGGAGACGACTTGCTGGCCGAATACGGTGAACTAGACTGAAAGCCCTCACCCCTTTCCTGCCAGATAGAGGGAAGTCGTTTTTCACGCCTTTATGTTGGATAGTTACAGGGTTGCGTTTGCTCTCATTAATATCGTGTTGCCGGATTCACCTCACCCCCAGCCCCTCTCCGTCCTCACGGAGAGGGGTGCAGGACTCGACTCAGTATCGATCTTTGGCGGATGCGGTGTGGTTTGACGCCCCCTCGCTGTGATGACGGAGAGGGGGTTGGGGGGTGAGGTAAATTTGTGGGTAATACATAGTACCTGCGAGGAAGCGGTTGGGGGTTGAGAGTTTTGTGTGCCCTTGTGCAATTGTCGCAGACGAGACCCGCCCATGATCGGCTATAATGTGCCGTTCAGTCCGGGAAAGGCTTTAATCGTAGATGGTCAGTGTCGCATTTCAGGGCGTGGCGGGCGCAAATTCCGAGGCGGCGATTCGTCTCCATTTTGGCGATGGGGTGCGTACCATGCCATGCGAAACCTACGATGAGATATTTCGCGCAGTCGAGTCCGGCGCTGCCGATTTTGGGATGCTGCCCGTCGAAAACTCGCTGGCGGGCACGGTCGCCAGTTCCTACGAACTGCTGATGGACTACGATCTGCGCATTCAGGCCGAAGTGATTTTGCGGATTCGCTACGGATTGTTCGCTATTCCTGGCACGAAACTCGCCGATATTCAGCGCGTGCGATCACATCCGCAGGCGTTGGCACAGTGCGGAAAGTTTCTCAAGCGGCGCGGCTTCGAGCCAGTTGTATGGTTCGACACGGCGGGCAGCGCACGCGATCTGGCCGCAAAGCCAGAGCCGCATACCGCTGCGCTCGCACCGCTGTTGGCGGGTAAGTTATATGGCTTGGAAGCGCTCGAAGAAAATATGGAAGATGAGCCGTTCAACTTCACGCGATTTTTCGTGCTCGGTCACGGCGATCCGCCCGCCGATTCTCGTGCCAAAACGTCGCTCGTATTCTCCGTGCAGAGTCGCCCCGGCGCACTGTACGAGATCATCGGCGAATTTGCTACCCGCCATATCAACCTGAGCAAGATCGAATCGCGTCCGCGCCCGAATCGTCCCTGGCAATATTGGTTTTATCTCGATTTTGAGGGACATTTCCAGGAACCGAACTGTGAAGCGGCGCTGTTAGGGGTGCTCCGGCGCGCCGCGATGGTTAAAATTCTCGGATCGTATCCGGCAGCAGTCCAAGAAACCCAGCCCGAAACAGGAGATGGTAAATGACAGACTCGCCCATGCGTGGCCCCCTGAATACAGTGCCGCGCCCATCCGAAAGTACCCCGCTGAGCGTCCTGCGCTGCATTAACTGTGGACATACCCACGCCCTGAACGAGCCTGTCTATACCTGTAGCGAATGCGGCGGCCTACTCGATGTCGAGCACGATCTCGATCGGATCAAACCGCTCATCAGCCGCGAACTGTTCGATTCGCGCTTGGGCGCGCTCGATATGCCGTACAACAGCGGCGTTTGGCGCTACAAAGAACTGGTCTTCCCGGATGCGCCCGCTGCCCAGATTGTGACGCGCGGCGAAGGGAACACGACGCTGTATCGTGCGCCCAACAAACTGGCGGCGTGGGTAGGTGCGGAGGGGCTATCGCTCAAACACGAGGGCGAAAATCCGACGGGATCGTTTAAGGATCGCGGTATGACGGGCGGCGTCACCCACGCCGTGATGGTCGGCGCGACGAGCGTGGTGTGCGCTTCGACCGGCAACACGTCGGCGTCGATGGCCTCTTACGCGGCCCTGGCAGGCTTGCAAGGCCTCGTCTATTTTCCCTATGGCAACGTGGCGATGGGCAAACTCGCGCAATCTATCGCCTATGGCGCGGTCAGTGTACAGGTGCGCGGTGATTTCGATGCGTGCCTCGATTTGGTACGCCAATCGTGCCGCCAGTTCGGAATCTATTTGCTCAATTCGGTAAATCCATTCCGACTGGAAGGGCAAAAAACGATCGTATTCGAGATTTTGCAGGGACGGCGTTGGCATGTGCCCGATTGGATCGTGCTGCCCGGTGGCAACCTTGGCAACACGTCGGCATTTGGCAAGGGACTGCGCGAATTGCACATGCTCGGCCTGATCGATCGGCTGCCGCGCATTGCAGTGATCCAGGCTGCGGGTGCTGCGCCGTTCTATGCCAGCTATTGCAATGGTTTTGCGGAGCGACTGACGGTCAAAGCGGAAACGCTGGCAACCGCGATTAAGATCGGCAACCCCGCCAGTTTCTACAAGGCGAAACGAACGATCGAGTGGACGAATGGCGTGGTGGAGAGCGTCACCGATCAAGAAATTTTGGACGCCAAAGCCCAGGTCGATGCGTCGGGGATCGGCTGCGAACCGGCGTCGGCGGCCTCGGTGGCAGGCGTGCGTAAGCTGATCGCGGCGGGCACGATCCGGCCTGATGAAGACGTGGTGGCGCTGTTGACAGGGCACCTGCTGAAAGACCCCAATATCGTGATCGATTATCATGGGGGCACGCTCGAAGGGTTTGAGTCGCCGTATGCGAATCACCTGCGCACGATCGATCCGACGTTGGCGGATGTGCAGGCGCTGCTGAGCGATCAGAAGATCACAGTTCTTTGATGTTGTAGCAGGTTTAACGATGCGCCAATGTCCACGCTCGTGATGAAATTCGGCGGTTCGCTGACCGCCGACGCGCGCTCGATCCAGCGGGTGGCGCAGATCATCCTGGCGGAAAAGCTGGCGTGGTCGCAGATGGTTGTCGTGATCTCGGCAATGGCAGGCGCAACGGATGGGTTGGCACGCGCGGCGGAAATGGCCGCCACGCACGACGGCGTGGGTTATCGACGGCAGATCGCGGCGATCCGGGCGCAGCATGTCGGGGTGATCGAGGCGTTGTTTCGGACATTGCCCGCCCGCGAGATGCTGCACAAGCGCATCGATCATTGGCTCTTTGACGCGCTGACGGCCTGCGATTCGATCGCGGCGCGCCACGAGACGCTGCCGCGTGATCGGGATGCGGTAATGATCGTCGGCGAACGCATGATGGCCGATATCTTGCTGGCATTGGTGCAGGCGGAAGGTTTGCGCAGCGCGCTGATCGATAGTGCAAGCTGGATGATCACCGATAATCATCACCAAAACGCTAATCCGCTCCTGGAAGTTGTCGAGGAGCGTATCGAACGGGTGATGCGCCCCGCGCTAACCGCCGGAATCGCGGTGCTCACGGAAGGCTTCATTGGTGCGACGCGCGGCGGTGCGATGACAACGCTGGGGCGCGGCGGAAGTGATTATACGGCGACGATCCTGGCCTCGATTCTGCACGCCGACGAAGTTTGGATGTGGACGCGCGTGGATGGCATCATGTCCGCCGATCCGCAGTTGGTGCCGAATGCGCGCGTGATCGATATGCTGTCCTACGATGAGATTCGGGAGTTGTCGTATTTTGGCGTGCGTGTTTTGCATCCGCGTGCCGTCGATCCCCTGCTGCCCGATGCGATCCCGATGCGCATCCGCAACCCGGCGGGCGTCGATCATGTCGGAACGGTGATTCACGCACAATCCGCGCCTGGCGGCCTGAAAGCGGTCAGTGCGATCGATGGACTGTTTCTTTCGACCTCACAAGCGGGGATCGATCTGCCGGAGGTGTTGGCGCAGGTGAATCACCTGGTGGGACAAGCCGCCACCGGCCCCGTGATCACCGTGCAGAGTCAGGGGCGTTCGACGCTGGTGTTCGTCGTACCCACCAGTGAAGGGCCAGGTGCCGCCGCCGTCGCCGCCCAGAAGCTGAGCGCCGCCCTGCCACTGTGGGAAGTACGCACGGTGAAAGTGATAGCAGCGATGGGCGCGACTGTTCAAAACAATAATCTTCCAGGGATCAAGGCACTTGCCTCGGCACAGGGTGCTGGCAATCGGCGGGTGCTGGCCGTCGCGCCCGAAGATGTACAAGCGGCGGTGCGGTATTTGCACCAGCTTTTTTGACCCTGCGGCCTCGAACATTTCCTGACAAACTCTAATCTTTGGCCGAAGCTCAGTTCGCTATAATGAGTCAGGATGTATCGATGTTGGTTGAGGAATTCGGACTGTGAGCGACTCTGTATCGATGGAAAAACCTGAACCCGTCCGACCGCCCAAGTTTGTCCCGCAGCAGCACGCACCGGACGAGGTCATCACGGTCAATCGCTCGACCCTATACTATGTGGCGATTGCAATCTTGTTTTTTTTCGCGGGTCTGATCGTCTCGAATATCCTGTTCGCCGCGAGCACGGGCAGCCTCGTCGCCGATGTGAAAGCGGCGGCGGCAACGGCGGCAGGTCAAGCGGTCGCCACAGGGATCGCCAGCGTGCGCGGTTCGGCGGCGTTGGCCGTTGCCGTGACACCCGTCCCAACCGAGCCATATATTGTGCCCCACCAAGTGATCGACATCACGGGCGCGCCGTCGTGGGGACCGACGGATGCGAAAGTGACCATCGTTGAATTTGGCGATTTTCAGTGTCCGTACTGCGAATACTATTTTCAGAACACCTACGCGC
This sequence comes from Aggregatilineales bacterium, assembly GCA_038230635.1. Lineage (GTDB taxonomy): Bacteria > Chloroflexota > Anaerolineae > Aggregatilineales > UBA2796 > JBBRMW01. The sequence goes on from JBBRMW010000006.1 coordinate 36,092, forward strand.
TCCTCAAGCAATACTATGGCACGCGCATCCACTACGTCTTCCGTGATTATCCCGGTCCCAGCCACCCGGATGCCTTTCCCAGCGCGCTGGCCGCTCAATGTGCCAACGAACAGGGTAAGTTCTGGGAATATCACGATATGCTCTACAGCCATCAGGAAAATCTATCGAGCGATGCGCTCATCAGCGATGCGGTGAAACTCGGAATCGATGAAAAACAATTCACCGATTGCTTCAAAACGCAAAAATATTATGATGCGGTGGCAAATAACATCAAACTGGCTCAAGGCTACAAAGCACGTGGCACACCCACATTTTATATCAACGGTGTGTTTGCCGAGGGCGCGCTCGGCTTTGAAGTGTTGGCGAAATACATTGACGCCCTGTTGAACAGCAAAACCTGATTGCCTTCACAACAGATGAGCACCGACTGTAAACAGGATTGTATAGATGGAAGAACGATCGATATTTTATGAGGACTGGCGCGCCTGCCTGCGTGCGCACTATATCTACGTGCTCCGTGTGGCTGATGTAGACAACGAGTCGAGTTTGTACACCGTCTTACGCGATACCGGTTTCAATGACGAAGAAATTATGACGATGCGCGTGGAGGCAGGAATCGTGGATGTCATCAGCGAAGCCGCCGTGATCGAAGAAGAAGTTGAGCCGGAAGCCGAAAGCGCAGCGGAAGTTGTCATGGTGGCAGCCATCGAACAGCCCGCCATCTTCGAAACACAACTGCCTATTATGGTCGAGCCGCCCACACGGATTATTCCGCGCCAGGATGAGCCGCCCGCTCAGCCGTTGGTTCAACGATCGTTATTTTAGCGCGGCGACGCGACCGTTCCGGCTCAAATTAGCGCGCGCTTTTCGCCTGCTCTTAATCCACATTTCACATCGGCTCGGCATACTCAGCAACCGTCCTCGGTTTTGGTTTTTGAGGAGGGTCGATCCATGAGAAATTTCCGTCTATCGCTTGTATTGCTCGTCGCGTGCGTCGCTCTGTTATTGGGCACAAATGCCAGTCGATCAGCAGCCCAAACGGCGGTCGTCACACCTGCCGCTACCAGCACTGCGACCGCCACAGCCGCCACGAACGCCGCCACGGCACCGGTGGCTCCGGTGATCGATATGACGCCGCTGTCCGCACCTTTCGCATACGGCGTCGCAAGTGGTGCCGCCACCAATACGAGCGCCGTCCTGTGGACACGCACTGTCGCCGCCACTTCGGTGACGCCGGAGCTTTCGACGACTGCGGATTTCGCTGCGCCGACCGCTTTGGCCGCCGTGCAGACGAGCGATGCCGCCGATTTCACCGTGCATGTGGCGGCGACGGGTTTGCAGCCGGGTACGCGCTACTATTATCGATTCAAGGCGGGGGCTGATGTGAGCGTGGTGGGCACGTTCAAAACCGCCTATGCGCCCGATCAGAACGCGACGGTTACAATGGCCTTCAGTGGTGATGCCGACTGGAAATGGAAGCCGTATCCGCTGCTCAACAGCCTGGTCAAAGAGAACCTTGATTACTACTTTTTCCTGGGCGATCTGATCTATGAAACCACCAACATCGATGGCACGACCGCCGTTGAAGACTTGGCAGGTTATCGTTACAAGTACCGCGAAAACCGTACACCGCGCGCCAATTCTGCCAGCGGCGTGGTGCCGATGCGCGATCTCTATGCCAATTTCGGCCAATATTCTGTCTTCGACAACCATGAAACGGGACCTTCAAAAGCTGATAAGACTGCGCCACCATATAATGACGGCGGCGTTACAGTCGGTGGCGGCTTCGTCAATCAGACGCCGGGTTTCAAGGCGCGCATCCAAGCGTTCGCCGAATACCAGCCAGTGACGCCCGAAACAGTGAACGGCACGGGTGATCCGCGCAGCGATCAGACGTCGAAGTTCTATCGTTCGATCGCCTGGGGTGCCAATCAGCAGTTGATCATCCTCGATGATCGTAGCTACCGCGATGCGCGCCTCAAATCCAACGAGGATACCGCTGCCACAAGTTGCTCGCGGACGATGCTGGGTGCGCCACAGTTGACGTGGTTCGAGAACGAGCTGGTGACCGCCCAGCAGCGCAAAGTGGCCTGGAAAGTCGTGGTCATTTCGTCGCCGATGCAGGAGCTTGGACGCGCTTCGCAAACGGGTGTCGATTTGGATGGCACCAAGTCGTGGGCGGGCGGCTATGCCTGCGAACGCAATAAGCTGCTCAAGTTCATCGACGACAACGAGATCGAGAATGTGGTCTTCTTGACGACAGACAATCACTATACTGTGATCAACAATCTGAGCTACAACACCATGCCTGACGATCTCAAGTCGCCGCTCAAGCCAGCGCGCAATGCCTTCGAGGTGTTGACGGGTCCAATCGGTGCAGGCGCGGGTTTGCCCGGTGGCCTCAAGCTCGATACAAAGGGCATGGCGATTCGTGATGTCGATACACAAATTTTGGGTATCCTGAATGGCGATTTGCCCGGCGTGAATGGTCAAACCAAAGGGTTGAAACTGGCTGGACTCGACCCGATCGGTCTGGAAGCGACTTTCCCTGGTCTGGACGTTGCCAGCGTCACGGCGACGGGCGTGCAGCCGGGCACGCTGTCGGCGACCGCCTTCGGCTCGTTCCAAACGTTCAGCTATGCGCTGCTGACATTCACGCAAACGACGCTCACGGTGCAGATCAAGGGACTGCCGTATGTGGCTGATCCGTCAACGCTGCTCAACGCGGACGCTGAAAAGGAATACGAGAGCCGTCAAGCCGCCCCGACCTTGAGCTTTACCGTCAAGGCTCAATAACCATCACAAAATAGTCCCGGCGCTCCGGTGTCGGGGCTGTTTTGTTGTGATAGAGGGGCGATCGAAAAAATGCACCCGAAATGCACCACTTGCCAGCAGGGGCGATCGCGCCTATCATTGGCGGTAGGAGCAAGAAAAAGTGCCAAGCCGATGAAAATATTAATTGTTGACGACGAACAAGCCATCCGCGATGGGCTGGGACGCAAGCTGCGCCGCGAAGGATTCGATGTCTCGCTAGCGGCCAATGGCATCGATGGCCTGCGGCTGTTCCATGCCGAAAAACCCGATTTGGTGGTGCTCGATATTATTATGCCAGAAATGGACGGCTTGACCGTCTGCCAGCGTGTGCGCGAGGTTGCCGATACGCCAGTGATGATGCTCTCGGCGCAGGCCATCCGTGAGGAAGATATTATCCAGGGACTGAATGCGGGCGCAGACGAATATCTCGTCAAACCCGTACGCCTGAACGAGTTTGCGGCGCGCGTTCGGGCATTGCTGCGTCGTTCACAGCCACCCATTCCAGAGATCACGTCGGACTACAATGATGGCTATTTGAATGTCGATGTGCAGCGCCGCCATGTATACGTCAATGAAAAGCGCGTTCACCTGACGCCGACGGAATTCAAGCTGCTGGTGGTGTTGATCGAAAATGCGGGGCGCGTCGTCACGCAGCGCGAACTTTTGGAGCAGGTGTGGGGACACGAGTATGTAGACGATATTTACTATCCGCGCGTCTATATCAGCCAACTCCGCCGCAAAGTCGAGCCAGATGCCGCCAACCCGATCTATATCCTGACCGAACATCGGATCGGCTATCGGTTCGAGAAAAAGTCGTCACCCACACCGTTATGAAGATGGAAAGCCCATGACGCTGTACGACATTACGCGCACCATCAGCCCCACCATGAGCGTTTGGCCGGGCGATACAGCTTTTCGCTACGATCTGAACGCGGGGTTAACAGTGGGCGATTCGGTCAATCTGACGACGCTGCACCTGAGCGCACACACGGGCACACACGCCGACGCTTATTGGCACTTCGACGCGGTAGGTGCGCACCCCGCCGCTATGCCGATCGAAAAATATTTAGGCACAGCACAGGTGATCAGCCTGAACCGCATGGAAGGCGGAATCACACCCGCCGAATTGAGCGGGCATAACCTGAGTGGTGCGGAACGTATCCTGTTTCACACGCCGATTAGCGCTTTGCCGGATGATCAGTGGCCGGAACCGTTCCCCTATTTGACAGTCGAACTGATCGACCTGTTAGCGGAGGCGGGCATCGTGTTAATCGGCGTGGATTCGCCGTCGGTCGATCGGGTGGACTCGAAAGACTTGCCCTGTCATCATCGTTTGTTGGCGCGCGGGATCGTCAACCTGGAAAACCTGAATCTGAGCGCCGTGCCGGATGGCCGTTACGAGTTGATCGCGCTGCCGCTGAAAATCGCCGAGGTGTGTGGATCGCCCGTGCGCGCGGTGCTGCGAAGTGGGTGAGGGTTGGCGGACGCGGCCTGTCGCTCTATCTACTTATTTTCGGGTTATAATGGCGTGAAAGAGGTGGACGATGATCATAGTCGATCTAAAAGCACTATTCGCCACAAGAGATACGCTCAAACCCGATGAACTGGATCGGCTGCATCAGGGCTGGATCGTTCGCCCGGAGAATATTGCTGCCATCGAAACGATTTTGCGGTCTGTCCATGAACAAGCAGCCTTAATGACTGACGAAGAGATCGATTCCGTGATCGATGAGGCCATTGCTGATGTTAGGAGAAAATGACCCGTGAGCAATCCGATTTCGTTGATCCTGCTCGTTTTGTTCGGACTGTCTATGCTTTTCACCTATTTGATTGTTCGCCGTACCCCGGTTCGGATCATCTATCCGGCAGTGATTGGCAGCGTGGTCGATGTGCTGCTGTTCGCGTTGTACTCGCTGTCGGCGGGCAATGTGTTTGTGCAGGCCGCATTGGTCGGGTTGGTGTTAGGGATCATCTTCAATTTGGTGACGGTTTCGGCAGCAGCGTTCTTCCGCCAGAACGAAACGGTCAGGCCGAGTTAATTCAGCCGAATCTCGCGCGTTTCTTAAAACTTGTAAAAAATATGTAACGTGCCCTCGTTCCGAGTGTTCTCACAGGTATCGGATGAATGCTACAGGATTCACCTCATCCCCCGGCCCCCTCTCCGTGATACGGAGAGGGGGAGTCACACGCGCAGCGGGGCTAATGGCTCATCCTTTTGGGAACATGCTCTAATTTGAAGGGATCATCACTTGACGACTCGAACATCGCCCAGCACGTTGACCAAGCACGAATCGACGCTGCCGCTCTACATGGCGCTCGTTGGCACTTTCTTTTTGCGCGCAGGCGGCGGGATCATGGGCATCTTGATTGGGTTGTACCTGGCCGCCAAAGATGCTGAAATGCGCAGTGGGCCGATCCCGAACCCGTCGTATATCATCCCAGCTACGTTGGTCGGGATTATCACGGCGAGCTTTTTCATCACAGAATTGGGCGGATCGTTTATCTCTGGCAATCTGATCGATCGGCATGGCCCGAAGCGCTACATGATTTTTGGCCCGCTGTTCGGCGCGATCGCGGTGTTCATCACGGCGCTGCTGCACCTCCAGGGCGACTCACCCACGTCGCAGTTCGTGTTGTTTCTGGCGCTGCTTTTCGCCACTCGGCTGCTCGAAGGTGCGGCGGGCGCGACAACGAATCCTGCCGCTCTCGCCTATATCGCGGCCTACACGTCGGGCGATCCGAAGCTGCGCAGTCGCGTATCCGGTTACTTCGAGATGGCGACGTTGGTTGGCGCGGCGTCTGGTTTCGTATTCGGCGGCGTACTCTGGGACAAACTCGGACAGGGTGCGTTTCTGGCGGATGCGCTGGTTTACGGATTCAGTGCCCTGATCTTCTTTTTCGGCGTGCGCAATATTGCGACGGCGGGCGTCGAACACGCAGAATCGCACAATCTGGGCGAATATCGTCGTTTGGTGACTGCGCCGCGCCTGCGTGAATTGATCCCGGCTTGGTTGGCGATCAGTGCGCTGCTGGGCGTGCTGTTCAACCATGCCACCTTTCAACTCTCGAATGCCGCGCCCAAAGCCGGTGATTTTGTTGGCAAATCGGTGGCTCCGTTCCCTGGTCAAACGCTCTCACACGCCTTCAGCGGCGCAGCAGTGGGCGGAGTTTTTGGATTATATGCGGCGGCTTTCGGGGTCGGAATCGTGCTGTGGACGCTGATCATTCCCCGAATGCGCAAAAGCACGATCATGTTGATCGCGGCGGGCGGTGTAATCTTGGCATCGATGCTCCTGATTGCGATCAATCACACTGGATTAATCGCGGAAAATAGTCCGGCGCGCTCTATTTTGATCCCACTGATGCTGATCGCGGTCATGGTCGAAAGCGGCTTCACGCCCGCCGCGTTGGTTTACCTCAGCGACATCAGCGAACTGCATCCGCAAAATCGCGGCATGGTGATGGGCTTATACTCGTTCTTGTTGGGTTTCGGGCAGTTGTTGGGCAGCATTATCGCGGGGCCGTTCGCCGATGCCCATGGCGTCGATGGATTGCTCACGTTTATGGTAATCCTGGGTGTGATCAGTGGCGCGGGCGTGATGCTGCTGCGGCGCGACGAAATAATCACGCACGCGGAGTTGCAGCCGGAGATTGTGGACGCTGCTGCCGATTGAATGTTCCAGTATTCACCTCACCCCCCGTCCCCCTCTCCGTGATGACGGAGAGGGGGAGTCAAGCCGCCACACGCTAGTTCTACACCCTCAACTAGACAAAGCAGGCTGCTGTTCTGCTTGGGCTGGCTTCCCCCTCTCCGTGATTACGGAGAGGGGGATTGAGGGGGTGAGGTGAATCTGCGGCCTTTGATTAGGGCGTGTCTGCAAAGTGGTTGGGCGGCTGACCCCTCTCCCCAACCCCTCTCCCACGCAGGCGGGGCGAGGGGCTTGACTCCCCTTTCCCACCGCTTGCGTGGGGGAAAGGGGCGGGGGGGATAGAGGGGTTTTCAGACATGCCCTCGTTTCACCATCGGTTCGGCTGTCGAACTAGGCGGTGACGGGTTGGCTGGCACTGAACGTCAGTGCGGCTTCATCGTCGGTCACATCAACGAAAAGCGTTTCGCCTTCGTGAATCTGCCCGTTCAGCAGATACAGCGAGAGCGGGTCTTGCAGATCGCGTTGGATCGCGCGTTTGAGCGGACGCGCCCCGTACACCGGATCATAGCCCCGTTTGGACAAGAATTCCTTAGCGCGATCGCTCAGGTCGATCGTCAAGTGGCGCGCGGCCAACAAACGGCGCAAGCGACCAAGCTGCACATCGACGATGCGCATGATGTGTGTCTGCGTCAGGCTGTGGAATAGGACGATTTCATCGATCCGGTTCAGGAATTCCGGGCGAAAGATATTGTCGAGTTCGCCCATCACCGCATCGCGTACCCGCTCATCGACCTGCCCGATCATTTGTTTGAGCAGACTGCTGCCCGCATTGCTGGTCATGATGATCACGGTATTCTTGAAATCGACGGTGCGCCCTTGACTATCCGTCAGGCGGCCATCATCGAGCACTTGCAAGAAGATATTGAACACGTCGGGGTGCGCCTTTTCGATCTCGTCGAACAGCACGACCGCGTATGGACGGCGGCGCACGGCCTCGGTCAACTGGCCGCCTTCGTCGTAGCCCACATAGCCAGGGGGTGCGCCGACCAATCGGCTGACGGTGTGTTTTTCCTGGTATTCGCTCATATCGATGCGGATCATCGCGTCTTCGTTGTCGAACAGGTATTCGGCCAATGCGCGCGCCAGTTCGGTCTTGCCCACGCCCGTCGGCCCCAGAAACAGAAACGATCCCATCGGGCGATTCGGGTCTTGTAAACCCGCCCGCGAGCGCCGTACCGCATTCGATACGGCGCGGATCGCGTCTTCCTGGCCGATCACGCGCTGGTGCAGACGATCTTCCATGTGCAGCAGCTTTTCGACCTCGCCCTCGATCAGCTTCGTGACCGGGATGCCCGTCCATTTGGCGACCACGCGCGCCACTTCGTCCGCATCGACCTCTTCCTTGAGCATCGTACCCGCCGCTTGCATCTCGGCGAGATGCGCCTCATCCTCGCGCAGTTGGCGTTCAAGCTGCGGGATTTCGCCGTAGCTCAGCCGCGCTGCCGTTTCCAGATCGGATCGGCGCTCGGCTTGTTCGAGCTTGCCGCGTGCTTCATCCAGCTTGGCCTTGACATCGCGGATCGCCCCGATCGCGCTCTTTTCCGTCTGCCAGCGCGCGCTCAATCCGCGTGATTCCTCGTTCAAGTTAGCGAGTTCTTCTTCGAGCTTGTGGAGACGCTCGCGGGAAGCCTTGTCACGCTCTTTTTTGAGCGCCTCACGCTCGATCTCCAACTGCATGATCTGCCGTTCGACCTGTTCGACTTCGAGCGGTTTGCTGTCGATCTCCATGCGCAGGCGCGAGGCGGCTTCGTCGATCAAGTCGATCGCCTTATCGGGAAGCTGCCGATCGGGGATATAACGCGAGGACAGGGTGGCCGCCGCGATCACCGCGCTGTCCTGGATGCGCACGCCGTGGTGCACCTCGTAGCGCCCCTTGAGACCGCGCAAAATGCTGATGGTGTCCTCGATCGTCGGCTCCTCGACCATAACAGGCTGGAAGCGCCGCTCGAGGGCGGCATCTTTCTCGATATATTTGCGATATTCGTCAAGCGTCGTCGCGCCAATGCAGTGCAGTTCGCCGCGTGCCAACATTGGCTTGAGCATATTCCCAGCGTCCATCGATCCTTCGGCTTTGCCTGCGCCAACGATCGTGTGTAGTTCATCCAAGAATAGGATGACTTCGCCCTCAGCGTCGGTCACTTCTTTGAGCACCGCTTTGAGCCGTTCCTCGAATTCGCCGCGATATTTCGCCCCAGCCACGAGCGCGCCCATATCCAGCGCGATGATCCGTTTGCTGCGCAGCCCTTCTGGCACATCACCGTTGATGATCCGCAGCGACAGCCCTTCGACGATGGCCGTCTTGCCGACACCCGCCTCGCCGATCAGCACCGGATTATTCTTGGTGCGGCGGCTGAGCACCTGCACAACGCGGCGGATTTCCTCATCGCGCCCGATTACCGGATCGAGCTTGCCCGCGCGCGCGTCAGCAGTCAGATCGCGCCCATATTTTTCGAGCGAGTTGTAAGTGGCTTCCGGCTCGGCACTGGTGACGCGCTGACCGCCACGAATTACCGTCAGCGCCTTGAGTACCGAAGCGTGATCAATACCGTGCCGCCGCAGCAAATCACCGACGGTTTTGTCGGTGGTGAGCGCCAGCAAAATGTGTTCGGTGCTCACATACTCATCGCGCATCTGCTTGGCTTCTTTTTCAGCCCGACTGAATGCATCGACGGTCGCGCGCTGAAGATTGATCTGCGTGGTGTCGCCGGATACCCTGGGGCGGCCTTGTAACAGCGCTTCCAGGTCAGCCGCCAGCGCAGCCGGACGCCCACCGATCTTGCCGACGATCTGCGGCACAACCCCATCGGCTTGGCGCATGAGCGACAATAGCAAATGGGCGGGTTCGATTTCGCTCGCGCTGTATTCGGCAGCAATATTCTGCGCCGCGACGACCGCCTCCTGCGCTTTGTTCGTAAACTTATCCAGATTCATAAGCCGTTCCTTTCACAACCAACGTGGAATTGGGCGTAATAGGCCACCCATGAGGGTGCTGTGTTCAGTATAGAGGATTTATGTAGGATTGGCGTAAGTGGAACATCAGAGGGACGTTGGCGGTTCGCGGAAACGGCTGGCGGCTGGATAAACGGCGGACACAGCAGAGCGCGTCCCTCCAACATTATGTGCTCGTGATTTTGAAGACAAAGGCGTGGTCGCAGGGTTTCTGATCGGGCAGCGTGATGGTCAGGGCAGCAGATTCGCGCCTCCACGCTAACGCGCCATCATGTCCCAGCAGGCGTACATCGAGAATCGTGCGCGGATACAACGCCGACGCGGTACCCAGCGATTCGATCGTGCAGGTCTCGCCCGGCCAAGCCAACGCGATCGCGTATAACGCATCTCCCTTCGTCGTGAATCGAATATCGTGACCCGTAAAAGCCGCCCGATGAGTATCCGTGAATTGGCCTTCGGGAACTTCGGTCGCGCCCTCGCCAAAAATCGCCCAGGGGCGCGTTCCGTAGATCGCCTCGCCATTGATCGCCAGCCATTCGCCGATGCCCAGCAAGATCGCCGTGTCGGGTTCGGGGATCGTGCCGTCTGGATTCGGCCCGATGTTCAACAGCAAGGTGCCGTTTTTGCTCACAACATCGATCAGGTCATCGACAATTTGATCGACCGTTTTGTATGCCTGATCGGGCACGTAGCACCAGGAATCTTTTCCGACGGCGGTATCGGTCTGCCAGAACGTGGGCCGCAGACCCGCCAACTGACCGCGCTCGATGTCGTAAACGGCGGTGCCATCCGGGAAGGAATCATGTTTGTAGTTGATCGCTACGCCGCGCCCCCATTGATCGCCGCGATTGTAGTAATAGGCGGCGAAGCGCTGAAGGTAGGGTTGAAAAATGTTCTGCTCGATCCACCAGTCGAAGTAAACGATCTGCGGCTGATATTTATCGACCAGTTCACAGTTACGCGCCAGCCAATCCTCCAGGTACTCAGCATCCGGGCGTGGTGTCCAATCACGATTGCGCCATGCTTCGGTATCTTCCATCCGTGGCCCTGGTTTGGCAGGCCCATAAAAATCGCTGTAGGCAACATCCTGCACGTCCGAGTCGAAGGTCATGCCGCCGTTCATGAAGAACCAGTGTTCGGCGCGATGATTCGATAACCCGAAAACCAGACCTTTCGCGCGCACGGCAGCGGCCAGTTCGCCGATTACGTCGCGTTTCGGACCGACCTTAGCCGCCGTCCACTCGGAAAGCGCCGAGTCGTACATGGCAAAGCCATCGTGATGTTCGGCGACGGGCACGACATAGCGTGCGCCCGCTCTTTGGAACAAATCCGCCCACTGATCTGGATCAAACTTTTCACCCTTAAAGTGCGGAATAAAGTCTTTGTAGCCAAATTGCGCGTGAGGGCCGTAGGTTTCAATATGATGTTTATATTCGTCGGAACCCGTCAAATACATGTTGCGGGGATACCACTCGTTTTTGAAGGCGGGCACGGAAAAGAGGCCCCAGTGAATGAAAATGCCGAATTTCGCATCTTCATACCAGGATGGCACTCTAAATTGTTTGAGCGAATCCCACGAAGCCTTGAAACGGCCACCGGGTACGGGCAGATTAATTGCAGTCATTAATTTTCCTCCTCTAAAGAACATTCTATGCGATTCTGAGGATTGTGGATGTTGTTCATATGCACAGTTTTTTTGTTCGTTTTTGTGTTCTAATATGAGCCTATAATCATGGGTTGAGGCTTTGCTTTCGCCTGTTTCCCGAAGTTGTCCACCTTCTTTGGGAACATGGGCGGAAATCGAAACAAACATATCGGAACGTCAAGCCGGGTATGCAGCCGACGAAGGCGTTCAGATGTTGATTGACTTGATAAAGCTGAGTCCGCGCATGTGAATCGATTTTTTGTTCATAAGAGGTGTTTAAATGGATCGCATCCGAATCAACCCATTTCGCCCACTAGGCGCGATTGATCCCAACTTGTTCGGTGGTTTTGCCGAACATCTGGGGCGCTCTATCTACGGCGGCATTTACGAACCCGGTTCGCCATTGGCCGATGAAGATGGCTTCCGGCGCGATGTCTTGGAGGCGCTGCGGCGCTTGAAAATGCCCATCATTCGCTATCCAGGCGGCAATTTTGTCTCCGGTTATCGCTGGCAGGATGGCGTCGGCGACCCTTCCGAGCGGCGCGCCCAGATCGACCTCGCCTGGCAGGCTATGGAATCAAATCAATTTGGCACCAACGAATTTATCAAGTTTTGCCGCAAAGTAGAGGCCGCCCCCTATTTTGTCGTGAACTGCGGTGATGGTGATCTGCGTGAAGCCCGTGATTGGGTCGAATATTGCAATGGGACTCAGCCAACCTATCTGGTCAAACTGCGCCACCAACATGGTTTCCCGGAACCCCACGACATCAAATATTGGGGGTTGGGCAATGAAATTGATGGACATTGGCAAATCGGCTATAAAACGCCCGCTGAATATGCGCGGGTGGCGACCGAATATAGCAAACTGATGAAATGGGTAGACCCCTCGATCAAGCTCATTGCTTCGGCGGTATCGTCATGGGATGGTGATGTCGTGGAACGAGCGCAGTTGTTACTGGAGCAAGCGGGGCATTTAATCGATTATATGGGACTGCATGGATATATTGGCAACCCTGATGATAATTTTCCGAAGTATATGGCGCAAGTCGAAATGCTCGACGAGCGCTTGACCGCCTATGAAGGATTAATTCAGGCACTGCGCTTGGATAACAAGATTAAGCGGCCTATTGCGATCGCGGTGGATGAGTGGAACGTTTGGTATCGCACTCACCCGGAATATAGCAAGGACATTAATGGACTGGAAGAGATTTATAACCTCGAAGACGCGCTTTTGGTCGCCATGCAGTTGAATTTGTTCATTCGCCATTCCAAAACCGTCAAAATGGCGAACATCGCACAAATCGTCAACGTAATTGCGCCGATTTTCACACGACCCGATGGCTATTTCTTGCAAACCATTTTTTACCCATTTGAACTGTACAGCCAGACATGTGGAAATATCACGCTTGATGCGATCTATGAGGGGCAAACCTTCAGCAGCGATGATCAATCAGCTTTGCCCTTGCTCGATATATCCGCAACGTTGGATTCACAGAACAACCAGATGGTACTTTATGTCGTCAATCGCAGTCAAACTGCCGATCTGGAAACAGCCATCCAACTGACCGAAGGTGGCTTCGTGGGCGACGTGCGTGTCGTCACAATCAATGGCAAAGACATCAAAGGGCAGAATTCGTTCGAGACGCCCGATAACGTTGGCGCGCGCGAATCGACTCTGGCGGCGGCTGGTAGTTCATTCGTTTACACATTCGAGGCGCACTCCGTGACCGCCCTCATTTGTTCACTCACCTAGAAGGATCATTGACTATGAGCATGTCGAATCAACTGGCGGCCACACCACCGCTGGGCTGGAATAGCTGGGATTGTTTCGGGACGACTGTGCGTGAGGAAGAAGTCCGGGCGAACGCCGACTTCATGGCCGCTCATTTAGCGCAATATGGCTGGCAATATATCATCGTCGATATTCAGTGGTACGAGCCGGATGCAGCGGCGGGTGGTTATCGACCCAACGCAAACTTGGTGATGGACGAATATGGGCGCTTACTGCCCACGTCGAATCGCTTTCCGTCGGCGGCCAACGGTGTTGGCTTCAAAGCGCTGGCGGATTATGTGCATGACAAGGGGCTGAAGTTCGGCATTCACATTCTGTGAGGCATTCCACAGTTGGCCGTCCGCCAGAATCTGCCAGTCTTCGGATCGACATTACACGCGGGGGACATTGCCGATCCTGAGAGCCTGTGTACCTGGGTCGATGACATGATGGGCGTGGATATGTCAAAACCCGGTGCGCAAGCCTATTATGATAGCATCGTCGCCCTTTATGCCGAGTGGGGCGTCGATTACATCAAGGCCGACGATATGATCTCGCCCTATCATGGGGCTGAGATTGAAGGGCTATCGAATGCGATCAAACGGGCAAAGCGCAAGATCGTGCTCAGCCTTTCACCGGGACCTGATCTGAGCACCGAGTATGCGGAACATTTGAAACAGTACAGTGAACTGTGGCGCATTTCCGCCGATTTTTGGGATCGCTGGGACGATCTCAAAAAACAATTCGACATCTGCGGGCAGTGGGCAGCGCATATTACGCCGGGCGCATGGCCGGATGCGGATATGCTGCCTCTGGGTCATATTGGCATCCGCGCCGAGCGTGGCATTGACCGGGCATCGCTCTTGACGCACGATGAACAAATTATGCTGATGAGCCTCTGGGCAATTTTCCGATCACCGCTGATGTTCGGCGGCGATCTGCCCACCTCCGATGCCTTCACGATCAATTTGCTGACGAATGCTGAAGTCATGGCGATCAATCAAACAAGCTGCGCCAATCGAGAACTGCTGCGGCAGGGCGATCTCATTGCCTGGGCAGCCGATCGACCCGATTCGGATGACAAATATCTGGCACTGTTCAATATTGGTGGCGGCGCGCCCGCCTTGATCAAAATCAAATTGTCACTGTTGGGCACGCAATCGGACTACGAAGTTCACGATGTATGGACAGGCGTCAATCTCGGTGTATTTCGCGGAAATCTCCAGGAACGGGTCGCGCCGCATTCGGCAAAACTCTATCGGCTGCGCCCGCTCCCATCGAACGGCAATGGCTCGGCTTAAGGTCAAGCGTTCGGCAAAATCATCGCGCGGACGACGCCATCTTCATAATGTGCGGCGATCTCGAATGCGGCAGATGACTCGGACAAAGCGAATCGATGTGTTGCCAGCATTTCGAGATCGACTCGACCACTCACCGCCAGATCGATCGCGGCGGGATAGGTGTGTTTCATGCGACGCGACAGCTTGATCGAAAGTCCTTTGCGACGGGCGGCGGAGGCGCGCATCGTGATCGCATCTTCGGCGGGGATACCCACGATCACGACTCGCCCACCGTTGCGCGCCGCTTCCACGCACTGATCGGCGGTGTCTTTTACCCAGGCCGACTCGATCGCTATATCCACGCCGCGCCCGTGCGTCGTCTGGCGCACCTCGGTGACAATATCTTGCTCGGCACTGTTTACCACGATACTTGCGCCATACGTCCGTGCTAAAGACAATCGCCTCGGCTGCTGATCCGACGCAAAAATATGGCGCGCCCCGGCCAAACGCGCCAGCCGAATCAACAGCAGTCCGATCGCCCCGCAGCCGATCACCAGCACATCATCGTTCATTTTGATCTTTGCCAGCCGGATCGCGTGCAGTGCGACGCCGAGTGGTTCGAGCAGCGCTCCAGCCACCGGGCTGAGCGTGTCGGGCAGTGCAATGCACGACTTGGCAGGGTGAACCATCCGCTCACGCAGAGCGCCATCACGCGGCCACAAACCCATGAATGCAAGGTTCGTACACAGGTTTGGATCGCCCTCGATGCAGCGTTCGCACTCACCGCACGGGATCGCCGGATCGATGGCGATCGGCTGACCAATGGCAAACTTACCGTCCAGCCCAGTGCCCACCGCAACGACTCGCCCTGCCGCTTCGTGTCCCAGGATCAAGGGGCTGGTCGCCACGGTATCCCCGATCTGACCGTTCAAATAGGTGTGCAGATCGCTGCCGCAAACGCCGACCGCCGTCACATCGATCAGCAGTTCGCCAGCGTCGGGCAATTGTTCTGGCCTCTCGTCGATGCGTATATCGCGTGCGCCGTGCAGCAAGGCAACTTTCACAGGGGGACTCTTTCTGTATTTTTTGATGGCTAACTTTAGCAACAAAAATGGCTGATGCCAATG
>JBBRMW010000007.1:0-50572 GCA_038230635.1 Aggregatilineales bacterium
TCATCATCGTCAGCAACACACCGCACGGGTACGCGCAGTAGCGGGTCTCGTCAATCGGCAAATCGCCGCTCGACTGCCTTTTTGACAAAAAGTGAAATAACCCGTGCGCTTGCACTGTCCGCTAATTCAGAATGTTATCCACTGCTATCGTGTATCAAAAACGTTTGCGGTGAAGCTCCCAAAACCCTGGTTGAAAAAGCGGCGCTGAGCAGGATCGCAAGGCCAATGGTGCTCAATCCGATCACATAATAAGCTCGAAATTTGTGCATAGGTGATACATTCTCCGTCAACGTTTCGCAATTGATCCAGGAGACTGGCGGTCTAGGGCTGCGTGGTTATGCCCCGTTCGGTACGCCCACCCAATAATCGGCATGACGGGCCGGATCGCGCAGACGATCGAGTCCGCGTACATAGGCTTTGCCGAATTCGGTGGCCGTCGCAAAGCGTTCCTTTGGACTCTTGGCGAGCGCGCGCATCAGTACTTCTTCGATCGGCGCGGGAAAAGCCCCAATCAAGCTGCGTGGGGCAGGCGGCTGATCCTTGACGTGCATATAGGCGACTTCCTGCGCATTGCGCCCATAGAAAGGCAGCCGTCCGAGCAGCAGTTCGTAGATCAGCAAACCCAGCGCGTACACATCGCTCCGCCGATCGATCGGATAATTCATGACCTGTTCGGGCGACATATACTGTGGCGTGCCGAGGCTCTTGCCTAAAACCGTCAAGGAGGCATCGCCCTGCGCCTTGCTCAGCCCAAAATCGGTCAGATAGACCGCTTGCTTATGCTTCAAATCGGCAGTTTTGGCGGTGTCCGGGGTGTCAAATTCGATTAGTACGTTGCCGGGTTTAATATCCCGGTGAATGACGCCTTCGTCATGCGCGTAATCAAGCGCCTCCGTGAGCGGAGTCAGCAGTTCGACGATCGCATGGGGTGAAAAACGACGCTGATGTTGAAGCTGAAACAGCGACGGACCGCGAATCAACTGCATCACCAGAAATGTCACGCCATCGGAATGGCCGAAATCGAACACGGGCACAATATTGGGATGATCGAGCCGCATCAGCAAATAGGCCTCACGCTCGAAGCGCGTGTTGAATTCTGGATTCTGAGCATAATCAGCGTTCAGAATCTTGATCGCCACCGGATCGTTCGTGGTCAGCGTGTGGGCGTGATACACTGTGCCCATGCCACCAACGGCTATTTGTTCACCAACCTGATACCCTGCGATCAATTGTCCCGTGACATTTTCTGTGGTCGATTTCAAAATGCAATCCTCTACGAACCCATGTGGTCTTATCATACGATCAATTCGATCGTATTCAGGAATTTTTCACGAAAATTCAAACACCTAACAAAGATATAACCCTATCACAATAATGCAGCAATTATCCAATTCACCTGCACCTGAATCGCACACCGACTCGTACAGTCCCAGCCAGCGCGCGCTCGGACGAATCGTGCGTCCAATCTTGCTGTGGCTGACAAACCCGGTGCTCCGCATCCTTGCCACCTTCCATGTTAGTCCGAATCTGCTCTCGCTGCTCCAGATTCCGCTCGGCATTTTGATGATCATTGTCATCCCGACCAACCACGCTGCCGTGCTGTTCCTGATCGCAGCCTGTTTGACGCTCGATGGATTGGATGGTCTGCTGGCGCGCTTTACGGGCACGGCAAATCTGTTTGGGGCGTTGGTTGACCAGTGCGCCGACCAAATCCGTGAGGTGCTGACAGTGGCAGCCGTCGCGGGAATCGGCGTACTCTCGCCCGTGATCGGTACCGTGTATGGCGTTTTGTATCCACTGACCAACATCGGTTTATACCTCGTTAATGCGCGCGGCGGCAGCGTCACGCCGACCTTCAAGAGCGTGCTCACATTCTACCCGTTTCTGGCACTCTATCTGCTCGGTGGCCCGAACTGGTTGGACGCGGCGGGTTCGTTGACGCTGGCCGCCATGTCACTCACGGTTGCCCAATGTTTGTGGGCGCTGCGCCGTTTGCTCACGTAGCTGCCGAGTCCGCGCCCCGCGAGCGTTCACTTTCGATACGGATATATGTTAGCAGAAAGTCGGTGGCGTCATCCACGCTCGGAAACAACTTGAAGCGCACATTGGTGGTCCGCCCAAGCAGTTCCATCCACATGCTTACCAGTGGCGTGATGCCGATGATGCCTGACCAGCCGAGCTTTGGATGGCGGAACATGCTCGCGACATTGGGCATGGTCATGACGTTGACGGCGAACTTTTCATGTGCCGATAGATCGAAGATCATGTAGAGCAATTCATCGCGCCCGTTCATGAGCGTAGTCAATTCAGCCGCCCACGCCTCCATATCAGCTTCGATGATGACGCCGCTGAAGCGTGTCAGGTAGATGGTGGGTTCGGGATGCCATTCGGTTTGAAACGGCACAAGGGTATTCCTTTCTTGGATAGAGACCTCACCCCCCATCCCCCTCTCCGTAACCACAGCGAGGGGGTGTCGCTTGGCTATCTTTCATCCCTCGCCTCGGGGAAAGCGGCTAGGGTGCGGGGTACTGTCACAAGGTTGAGGGCGGCTGGTATTCGCCAAAGACGGCCCGCAGGCTGCGGCAGATTTCGCCGAGCGTGGCATCCGCTTCGACTGCCGCGATAAATAATGGCATCAGCGACTCCGTGCCACGCGCCGCCGCCTCGATGCGTGTCAGCAGCCCCCCAACTTTACCCGAATCGCGGCGTGCCCGAACTTCCGAAAGTCTCACAACTTGGTCGTGTTCTACTGCTGGATCAACCCGTAAAAGCGCTATCGACAAGGGTTCATCGTTCGTGAACTTGTTGAGACCGACGACGATCTGCTCCTCGCGCTCGATTGCGGTCTGATACGCAAAGGCTGCCTCCTGAATCTGCGACTGGATATAGCCTGACTCGATGGCCGCCAGTGCGCCGCCGAGCGAATCGATATGTTCGATGATGGTGCGAGCGCGTGCCTCAAGTTGATCGGTGAGCGACTCGATCAGGTAGCTGCCCGCCAACGGATCGACCGAATCGGCGATTCCGCTCTCATAGGCGATGATCTGCTGAGTGCGCAGCGCAACTTGTGCCGCTGTTTGTGAGGGCAAGGCCAGCGCCTCATCCATGCTGTTCGTATGCAAAGATTGCGTGCCGCCCAGGACTGCCGCCAACGCCTGAATCGCCACGCGCGCCACGTTGTTGAGCGGCTGCTGCGCCGTCAGCGTGCTGCCGCCCGTCTGCGTGTGGAATTTGAGCTTGAACGACTCTTCGTTTTTTGCGCCGAAACGGTCGCGCATGATATGTGCCCACAAGCGCCGCGCTGCCCGGAACTTGGCAACTTCTTCCAAAAACTGATTGTGGCCGTTGAAGAAAAACGATAACTGCGGGGCGAAATCATCGACGGCCAAACCCGCTCGCTGCGCCGCTTCGACATAGGCGATGCCATCGGCCAGCGTGAACGCGATCTCTTGAGCGGCGGTGCTGCCCGCCTCGCGGATATGGTAGCCGCTGACGCTGATCGTGTTCCAGTTCGGCATATGCGTGCCGCAGTAGGCGAAAATATCGGTGATCAGACGCATTGACGGCGCAGGCGGGAAGATATAGGTGCCGCGCGCGATATACTCCTTGAGGATGTCATTTTGCACCGTGCCGCGCAGCTTGGCCGGATCGACGCCCTGTCGCTTGCCAACCGCGATATACATGGCGAGCAGGATCGCGGCGGGCGCGTTGATCGTCATCGAGGTGCTCACCGTGTCGAGCGGAATCCCGGCGAATAAGCGCGCCATATCATCCAGCGTGCTGATACTAACGCCCACTTTGCCCACTTCGCCGAGCGCCATGGGGTCATCGGCGTCGTAGCCGATCTGAGTCGGTAAATCGAAAGCGACGGAGAGGCCGCTCTGACCCTGAGCGAGCAAAAACCGATAGCGAGCGTTCGACTCGTCGGCGGAGGCATAGCCCGCATACTGGCGCATAGTCCACAGCCGACCACGATACATCGTCGGTTGGACACCGCGTGTGTACGGAAACTCGCCAGGGAAGCCGATCTTTTCTTCGTAAGCAGGCGTGATGGTGTCGGGCAGATACAACCGGTCCAGCGGAATCTCTGACGACGTGGCGAAGTGTGGGGATCGCTCCGGCGTCTTGCTCAGGCTGGCGGCCAGCGTCTTCGATTCCCAGCGGGTTTTCGTGATCATATTTTACGTGTTATGCGTCCCATAACGTTCAATGGTGAACGCACCCCACCGTTCTGAGCTTGGCTTTCCCCTCGCTGTAATTACGGATAGGGAGATTGAGGGGGTGAGGTGCATCAGTCGTCAAAATCGGGCAGAAATGCGTTATCGGGCACGATGATATTCTTGAAGTTCTCGAATGTCAGATCGTCGATTTTCAGGCCAAGCTGCTTTTTGACCGCGAAAAACAGATCGCTGTAACTGGCCTTGATCCGCGTGACTTCGCCCTCGAACAAGAGCGGCACAATTCGCTCGATTTGATCGACATCGCCTTCGACCTCGACAAAGTTGCCATAGGGCATCTCGTCGAGCGTAACTTCCGCACCGAAAAGTGCGTAGGTGGTACGGTATTTCTCGTATGACCACGCCGGGATGTAGCCAAGTTTGGAGAGGATCATTTCCATCGTCGCAAAGTCATCGACCGTCACTTCCAGTTCGGTACGCACATGTACGCCTGGGATTTGCGTTTCAACCGGTTCTTTATAGGTCAAACGCGCCCGCGTATCCTGACGCAGCCGCAGCACGCGATGGTTGCGCGTCAGCGTATTTTTCGAGTCTTCATAGCGGACGTTGCGCTCGTAGACGCGCGGCGCGGTCAAGGTCGCACCTGCCGCTTCCAACCGACTACGGATCGGCTCATGCGCGGCGACGTGGATTTTGACTTCAATTTCGAGCGTATCTGTTGGGTTTGTTGCCATTGTCATTGGGCAGCGCGATTCTCGTCATCAATCAGCATGATGTCGCCAGGCGCGATGGTGATGCGTGTGCCATCTTCGACAGCCAGCATGATACCACGCCGTCCTTCGCCCAGAAATTGCAGCGTGTCTTTCAGTGCCGCCCCCGACAGCGGCATGTCGCTTTGAGCGCAAAACTGCGAGAACTCGTTGCAGGGCGCGACGATTTTGACCACCTTCAAATACGCAATCACGCCCGTCGCCGGATTCTGGAAGGCGACTCGCCCCCCCAGATCATCCAGACCGTAGCTTCGATCGGTGGTGACGATGATATTCTCGCCCGCGATTCCATCGCCGATATGGTCACCAAAGCGATCACGCATGGCCTGATAATGCGCGGTGAAGCCGACCGACAGCGGGTTATTGCCGTTATTGCGCGTATGCGGGTGATCCGCATTGTGAATATCGAGGATGTGTGACCCATCGGCCATCACACCGAGCGCGCCGCGTGCGCCGACAGAAAGCTGCTCAACCTGCTTGAGGGCGGCTGGATCGAAATAGCGGTCGGGACGCTGCCCGACTTTCAGCGATGAGCGCTGAATCTGTACGAATTGAACGTGTCCGATAGCTTGCACTGAATTTGTACCCTATTGCGTTTCCGAAGTAGGCAGAATGATTCAGACTGATCGTGATCCGATTTGAAGCCGTTCAGTTTAGCCTATTCTCTCACTCTTTGCCGCTGCCATTATGTGAAGTAGATCAGCTAACAAGTCACGGCAAACATTGCCTCCAATTGTCAATAATAATAATCGTGACATCGCATTGTAAATGAGTATCAGTCGATCACGATTTGCCCTCGTCCCAATTCCTCTCCCTCATGGCGAGGGGCGGCCAGGGCATATGCCCCCAACGACAAATTGACCATAAAAACGCCGCCGAGCGCAAACCCATCGGTGAAAACGATAAGGGCAATCAAAGTTGAGCGCGAAATACGCATCATTTTGATTTTCTCTGAACTATAGGTTGAACTCGTGTTCGGAAAAAATTACAAAGTTAAAAACGAGGCCAGGTCTGTCTGGGATGGCTTGAACAAACTTAATGGCCGATCTGTTACATGCATTTCGATAGAGAACCCATCCCGCTTTTTCATGAGGGGAATAGTCAAATATCATTCGTAGATCTGGTCTGATCCAGAGAGCCTCATATGTGAAACCTTCTATACCGATGATGGCAAAATTGTTTTGTTGGCAACTAGCAATAAAGTCAAGCGATACATTGGCATTATAAAACCACTCGTTTCCTTGATATATTCCCAAAAATCGATATTGTTCTTCAATAGCCTCGGCTGTTATAAACAAGGGAATAATTCCTTTCAGACTACCCCTATCTTTCTCTGTAGGCAATTGGTTGCGACATGCGACGTTCCCTCTTAGTGAATTCAAAAAAGGGGATGCGGTGAGGTCAGACTTGTTTGGTGCTCAAGAACATCCGCAGATTTTCGATGAAACGATCGGGCGTATCAATCATCGGGAAGTGTCCGGCGTCGGGATACCATGAAATCTCCGCACCCTTGACTCCTTCCTTGAGCAGTTTGCTCTGATTCGGGTTGACAATAATGTCGCGCTTGCCGTAGATGCCTAGTGTCGGCACATGAACTTCACTCAAACGCGGACGCAGATCGGTATCGCGGAGCGTGCCGATACTCTGAAAAAACGAATTCACGCTGATCTGCGAAATATCTTTCGCCATCATGGTCGACATCTTGCGACCGTCTTTCGCCATCAGATAACTGTAGCTCTGCAAGAACAACTTGAGCAACGAGGGGAACGACCAAAAAAGATGCGCCACCGCCGGGTAGCCAGACGCCTTGAGCAGCAGATTGAGCGAATTGCCAGAGATTGGCGAGCCGACGACACACACTTTGACGACCTTTTCCGGGTAGCGGATAGCGGTCGCCAGCGAGACCGTACCGCCCATCGAGTGGCCGATCAGCGGCGCTTTGACGATGCCGAGCTTGTCCATGAACAGCGACACCAACTCGACGTAGTTATCAACGCGAAAATCGTCGTTGGATTTGCCGCTCGACTCGCCAAAACCGAAAAAATCGATCGCGTAGGTTTTGAATTCTTTGCCCAGAATTTCGATCGTGTCGCGCCACAGCGCCCACGAACCCAGCCATCCATGCAGCAAAATGACGGGGCGTCCTTTGCCGTAGGCTTCATAGTGAATGATTCCGCGCTCAGTTACCAGCGATGTCACAACGCGGCGACTCCGTTTACGGCAAGGACTTTATGCAAAAATGTCATGGACCAGCCAGAATCAGGTGTCCATCTCTTCGAGGATGGCGTACAGGAGTTCTAGCAAGACCGTTTTCACGGACTCTTTGTCTTTGGCGATGCACGGCAGCAACTTGACGTTATCGTCGATGCGCAGTGCGATCCGCAGGTCTTCGGCGGGCCACGCATCGGGAATATCCTGCTTGTTGGCGGCGACCACATACGGGGTCGGCGCGTAGGCGCGGAACGTCTCCAGGATCGATTTGGCTTCACGGAAGGTCTCCGGCTTGGTGCTATCAACCATCACCACGAACCCCAGCATTCCTTCGGCCAGAATCTCCCACATGAAATCGAAGCGACGCTGGCCCGGCGTGCCGAACAGGTACAGCACCAAGTCATCGTCTACCGTGATGCGGCCAAAGTCCATAGCCACGGTCGTTTCGCCCTTGATCTCACGTTCGCGTGTGCCTTCGCTGACGCCCGCTTCGGTGGAAACCACATCGATCTCGCTGATCGAGCGGATAAACTCGGTTTTCCCGGAGGCGTAGGGTCCAGTGATCACCATTTTGACGGTTTGCATCGACATAATTTCCATCTCGCTTTACGCTACCGGCCCCGGATGGGACGGCAAAACCCAATAAATACGCGCTGAATCAGCGGATCATACACGGATTTCGAGACATGCGCTAGGCACAGGGCCAGCACTCGTCGCTATTTCATCGCTTTGAGCCGATCGATGATCCGGTTGACCACCTCTTTTTGCGGCTGCTGAACCGTGAGCTTGCTGGACGAGCGCGGCGTCGTTTTCGGCTCCGGCGTCGGCGGCTTGACCAATTCGACCAATCCCGCGCTCCGCAAACCGTAGACGATCTGACGAATCTCGGTATCGGTCATATTGCAGGCTTTGGCGATCTGGCGAATCGAGTTCTTCGGGCTGATGAACTGGATGACACGCCACTCGTCCGTCGTCAATTTGATGTCTTTGAGCTTTTCCTTCGGGATGCCCGAAAAGCGCAGCGCAAAATCAAGATTGGGGAGTTCTGTCACAAGCTGATCGACTTTGCGAATGCGCCGGGTGCCCTCGATGATCACATTCTCAAGGTCGGTCGGCACAACGATGCGATCGTTGGCGGGCAGTTCGCCCTCGTCGAAAGTGAACGGCTCCTTGTTCCACGACATGATATCATACACGATATCGAGCGTATTTTTCTGGACGCTTTGCACCACATCGGTCTGATTGACGTAGTTGGCGTTGATCAACAGCAGTGCCAATGCCTTATCGCTGTGATTGGCGGCGCGCTGCCGGATGACTTTATATTGCTCATCGTTCAACTTGCCAGCCTTATGCAGCACCGACGACAGGTGCGTATCCCGGTTATCTGCCGAGGCGAGCAGAAGTTTGCCTTCGCGGAAGGCGATGGTGGCGCGCGATTTGCCGGGCACGGTCTCTGGGCGCTTGGTTTCCCCATCGCCCATGATAACTTCGCGGCCAGTGGGCACACCTTCGTAGATATGCAGAGTCCCCGTCTTTTTGGCGAGGTTGATCAGGTGAAGCAACTGCGTTGCGTGCAGGTCTTCGAGCGTACCTTTAAGCTGTCTGGGCATCGGTCCTGCCTTTGAGACGACTCGACTTTTTACAAAACCACGCGGAAATCACGAAATCGACTAGATTGGATTATATAGCGCCCGCAAAAGCGAGTCAATTAAAGGTTATAACGGCTGCATATCGATTTGGCTGGGCGCTTTCAAACCGACTCGCTCACGTATCGAGCGGCAGTGTCGGCGGGCCGTCTGTGTCGCCATCACGCAGTCGCTGCACATAACCCCGCGCAAAACCGCCGCTGTCGGTTGCTACCAACGCGCCTGTCAGCTTATTCACCACCAGTTCGCCAAAATGACCGATCAACCGCTGCACCAATTCCGTGATCACCGTCAAAAAATCGTCCCAGGTAACACGGCGCGGCAGCGGTGGCTCATAGGTCAGGCGCAGGCTGTTGATATAGGCGACAACGGGCGCGGCCTCCGGGAAGACCAACGCCGAGGGCAGATCGTAGCGCACGATCGCGTAGAAGTGGCGATGCAGTGCGCCCGGGCCATTTTCCAACTCGAAGCGGCGGCCAGGCCGCATCGTCTCGACATCGACATTATTGACGCCCAACAGCGTATAAGCGCGCGCGATTAATTGGTAGAATTCTGGCATGTTCGTCTGGCTATTGGTGGCGGCCAGCAGCACACCATCCGACTTGAGCACACGGTGAATTTCCGACAGCGCTCGATCGAGATCGGGGACGTGATACAGCATATGATTGGCAAGCACGACATCGAAATAACGCGCTGGAAACGGCAGCGTTTGCACGTCGCCATTGAAAATCGCGGGCGTGCCGTCGAACGTGCGGCTGCGGGCACTGGTCGCCATACCCAACGAGAGATCGCCACCAATCAGTGCCCCATTGGGCAGTCGCGCCCGCAATGGTTCGTGATACACGCCAGGACCCATCCCTACATCGAGCACACGTTCGTGGCCGCGCCATTGAACCCGATCGAGCACCCACTCGACAAAATCGGTCTTGGGCACGGTATATTGGTCGTGCGTGCGCTGGCGAACCCGCAGCGAGGCGTCGGACAGATATTCTTGTTGGGTCAGTGTGTCGTGCTCCGGGGCGGAAAACTCGTTGCTCATGCCAAAATGTCGCCTTTGTGTATCGATGTCGTTGCGATCAAATGATTAGGAAACAGTCTACTGCAATTGAGCGGCGGCGTCAAAGGGACGGGAATGAACCCAACCCTAATACCGCTCTGAATTCCTGCCACAGTGAGGCAAGCCGCCATCCTGCACGCTTCAACGCACCTTTTCAGCAGGGACATCGTGTTCGGCGAGCAATGCCTGATAGCCCTCGCGGTACATGTTGGCCTGCGCACGCTGCAACCGCCACAACCGATCCAGACTGTCGAGAAACGGCGTAAACTGGTTCGATAGATCGGTCAGCCCTTTGCGGAATTGATCGAAATCGCGGTCATGTACGCGCCACGTCTCGTCGTTGCTCAGCGTGAACTGCTTCCAGCGCTTTTGATCGTCGGCGTTCCAACTGTTCCATTCCTGGCGAAAACGCTCCTCGGACAGCCGCTGCATTTCAGCGACTTCGCTAATGCGTCGCTCCAGCCGTTCGCCCAGCCGCTCGAAATCTTCAATGATTTTGCGCATCTGCCGATAGGTTTCAGCCCAAGACTCGAACCGTTCCAAGTTGCGCCGCATCTGTTCGTCATATTGCCCGAAGTTGCGCGCGACTTCCTCCAACTTCTGATCGCGCTGTTGGATCAGGAGCGTTTGTTGATCGGTGAACTGCTGAAGCTGCTCGCGGCGCTCACGTTCCAAGTTCTGTGTTTCGAGCACGCGCTTTTCGGTGCGGAGTGCCATATCTTCGATCAGCGCGATCTTGGGCTTCTGGGCATCAATCATTTTTTGCAAATCAGGCAGTTCGGTTTGCACTTCGGAAATACGCCGCGAATCCTGGCGACGCTGTTCTTCGAGGAAGGCGATCCGGCGTTCTGGCTCCTCCATGCGCTTGAGGGTATCTTCCGCGCCTTGTTGCAGGGTCGCCAACGCGGATGCAAACCTATCCCGTTCGACGCGCGCGGCGGGCAGTTCCTCGACGGCGCGCTCCAGTTTGTCGAGTCGATCGGCGATCTCGCGGACGGGTCGCGTCAGGCTTTCGCGCGAGACATCGGAGCGGCGCTCAAGTTCGCGTTCGGCGGTCAGACGGCGCGCCTCGACGGCCTCCATCTGTTGATGGATTTCGTTGCGCATTTGATCGATCAATTCGGTATCGCGGCCAGCGGGCAAGAAAGCAGCGCGCGCCGACGATTGATCGTTTTCCACGCCACCGAGTCGCCGGGTCAGCGAATCGACAAAATCCTGCTGTTGTTGAATGCGTTCTTCCAGTTTGGCGATCGTCGTTCGGTCGCGTCGGCGTTCTTCGTCCAACCATTCGATCATGCGAGCCGCTTGATTAATATCCATCGCGCCGTCTTCCTCACCAATCCCAGAATTTGGCGCTGATTGTACACGATAGGGCGCGCGTTTGGGAAATGCTCGGCAGCGTGCGTTGACTCCACCTTCCGCCACAAAGGCAAAAACCCCAGCTTTATCTGCTTTTTCCATTCGCGTCAGAGCGAACCTGAAAACCTAGCCTTTTACACTGCCGAGCGTCAGACCAGAAATTACGTAGCGAGATGAATACAAAAACAAGATCATCACGGGAATGCTGACCACCAACGACGCCGCCGAATAGGTACCCCAATCGGTGGCGAATTGGCCGATCAGGTTATTGACGCCAATCGGCCAAGTGAACACCTTCGGGCTTTGCAGGATGATGTTGGCGACCTGCCATTCTGACCATGCCGATTGAAAGTTGAACAGGAACACGGTCATCAGTGCGGGCGTCGAAATGGGCAAGATCATCTGCAAGAAGGCTTGGATGCGTGATGCGCCATCCACCTGAGCCGCTTCTTCCAGATCGATCGGAATGGTGTCGTAATAGCCCTTCAAAATCCAGATGCTGAAGGGGACGGCAGTCGCGGTATACGCCAGCACCAAACCGAAGACGTTGTCCTTCAAGTTGAGCCGAGCCACAATGATAAACACCGGGATCAGCAACATGCCAGCGGGTAGCATCTGGGTTGTGAGCAGAAACAACAAGCCCGGTGCCCGTCCCGGAAACCGGAAGCGGCTGAAGGCATACGCACTCGTCGCCGATACCATCACGCCGATAATCGACACACACAGCGAAATGATAATGCTGTTCCATAACCAGAGCACAAAATTGACTTGTGTAAACAGTTTCAGGTAGTTCCCGAACGAGGCGTCGGGCGGAATAATCCACAGCGAGGTTTGCAACAAGTTGCCACTCGGTCGCAAGGAGATGGTGAGGGATCGACTGATCGGGTACAGCGTCACGATGCAATAGCCGATCAACAAGCCATGCACGGGCTTAATCGTGCAAAACGCCAGCCAAAACATCAGCAGCGCTGGGATATAGTCGGCACCATCGGTGATCAATTGGTAGACGCCGATCAAAATCAGGATTGCGGCCAATCCATAACGCAGCCGCGCGATTAGCGAGCGCTCACCGGACGCCAGAGACGCGGATTTTTCCCGTTGGGTAGATAGGGTCGCCATTAGTCATACACTCCTTTGAGTGCGCCGGAACTGCGTACCCAGAACGCTGCCAGCACCAGCAACAGCGCAAATATCAGGATCGAGAAAGCTGCCGCAAATCCGAGGCGATAGGTACCGTTCGGGCCAAAGGCGGCGTTGTATAAGGCTGTAACCAGAATGTTGGTCGATTCATTCGGTTCGCCGCCGGTGATCAAATAGATCACGTTGAACTGGTTGAAAGTCCAGATCGCATCCAGGGTGATGATGGGCACGGCGATCGTCCGAATCAGTGGCACGGTAATCGCCCGAAAACGCTGAAACACGCTCGCCCCATCCATTTCGGCAGCTTCGTAATAATCGCGCGATATGCTGCCCAATCCGCCGAGCAGTACCACCATATAGAACGGTACGCCCAACCAGATGTTGACAAACAGCACTGCGACAAAGGCCGGAATCGGCTGGCTGAGCCAGGGCACTGGCGCGACCCCAAACTGTTTCAGCATCGTGTTGACGAATCCGTACTGGCTCTGAAATTCGCTGCGCCAAGTGAGAGCGGCAATCACCTGCGGGATGGCCCACGGAATCAGAATGATCATCCGATAAATGTTTTTACCACGCAGCTTTCCGTTAAGCAACAGGGCCAAACTTAAGCCAATGGCGAGGTGGAAAAGCACGTTGAAAAGCGTCCAAACGACAGTACGGGCAAGCAGCACCGGGAAAGTTGACCCGGCGGTGCGGATCAAGCGTCCCCAACCAGTGATTTGTCCGGTTTTGCTATCGACATCAAAAAACACATCGCGGAAGTTTTGCACGCCATATTGAACGCTGTAGAGTACGGCCTCCTGCTTGAGCACTGGCGTATCAGGCGTATTCGCCAAGGAGTCTGGCACCCACCCTTGCACGCCATCGCTGGTTTTGACCTGCCACCAGGTGCGCGCATCTGTAACGGGCGCGACTGGCGTTGCTTTGCCGGGTGTTTCTACTGCTGGCGTACCCAATCCCAGGTCGAAGCCGCCGCCACTCGCGGGGGCTGTTGGCGTTTCCCCGCCACCGAGATCGAAGCCGCTACTCGAACCGGCACCCGCGCTGCTGGAAGGCGGTGCTGCCACATGGATCGAGTCGCCTGATTTCAGGATGGAAACGGTGGCACCGCGGCTGATCGTACTCAACACCGGGGTATCGTCCCCAGCATCAGCATAAATCGACATTGAATCGACATTGATCTGAGCCGTTTTCCCGACTTCTGGTTTTTCTAAGGGACAGGCGGCGGTACTTGAACCATTCGCGCTGTAGCACGGAAGCGTTTTAAGGCGCAGATCAGAAAAAGCGATCTGAAAGTTGTAAAAAAGCGGATAAATAGTGAAGGCGCTCAAAGCAATAACGGCGGGTGCCAGCAACGTGAAGGCCAGGGCATGTCGGGTTTTAATAACCTTGGCAAGAACCGTATATAAGACGAATTCGACAAGAAAGGTACTGAAGCCCAGTCCAACGATCAGCACCACGACCAACGCGAGGCGTTCGCTGACCGCATCGCCTGTCAAGCCTCCAATATTCATAAAAATGGCCCCTATGCAAATACGCAGCTATGCAGGGCACAGCCATAAGAACAAGATCGAACGGAAACGCGCATGGAAGAATCGCTTGGATACTTCCATGCGCCGATTGTGCCCAGACCGACTAGCCCATCGGTCTGAGATTTATGAACTTACTGTAACTTGGCGATGCAGTCAAGCGCCGACTTTTGCGCCGCAGTGGCCGCATCCGCAGCCTTAACCGTGTCGCTCATCAAGGCGCGCGTTTCGGTCGTCACGGCATCGAACACGCAGCGCATTTCCGGCTGAACCGGCTGTGCAACGCCCGTAACCAAGACCTTGGTGACGGCGGACAACACTGGATCCTTGGCAACTTTGTCATTTTTGAGGGCAGTAGTCAGCGCAGGCAGACGGCCATTACCCACTGTCCAGCCCAGCACGGTCGGTTCATCGGTGGTCAGGAACTTGGCGAATGCCGAAGCGGTCGTCAATTTGTCACCCTTGAGCGTGTTCGGGAACATGATGAACTTACCTGCGATGAACGGAGCGGGGATGTTTTTGGTCGGATCATCACCCACCGACGGCCATGTGGCGATGCCGAGTTTATCGCCCAACAGCTTGATGTAACCCTTGTCACCACCAAGCGCCCAGTCGCCATTCAGGATGATCGCGGCGGTGCCAGCGGTGAAGCCGCCATCGGCGCAGTTGTAATCACATTCCTTCGGCTCGATCTGATCTTTAAACTTCAGATCGTACAGCAGCTGGTAGGTCTTGACCCATTCGGGCGTGTCCAGAACGGGGGTCTTGCCGTCTTTGGCGAATTCCGTCCCACCAAAACCATGTGCAAACGGGAATACCCAGAAGGATTCCTGCTGGTTGTAGGCAAACGGCGTGAACTTATCGACTTTGGCATTGTCGGCGGCCAGTTTCTTTGCCAGCGTCACCAGTTCGGCAAAGGTCTTCGGCGGGTCCTTGACCAAGCTCTTGTTGTAGTACATCATCAGGTGGTTACCCGCTTGGAGCGGGATACCGTAGGTCTTGCCGGCGATGGTGGTGATGCTGGCAATCGACGGGATGAACAGCTTCAAGTCCGTGACGCCATCGATGGGCTGGATCAGACCAGCCGTGGTGAACGGACCGGCCTGGTCAGCGACAGTCCACAGAATGTCTGGACCACCGGAACCGGCCAGGGCTGCCGCTTGGAAGTCGGTGCGCAGCTTCTCGGTATCTTTCGCCACGAGGCTCAGGGTCGAGCCAGGGGCATTGGCAGTCGCCCAGTCATCGAATATTTTCTGAAGACCGATAGATTTCATCGTATCTTCACCTTCTTGGTGCCACATGACCAGATCAACTTTGGGCAGCGATGCCTTGCTGGGTGCCGCTTGAAGATTCGCCAACGGAACGGCGAGGACCATCAAGGCAAAGGCTAAACCTAACAACTTCCGCATAATACTTCTCCTCTATGATGTGATGCACTGAGACTTAAAGATTCTTGTCGGCAAAACACAAGCATGATGGGCTAGGATCAGTCTCGTATCTGCCATAACTACGGGGTATCCGTACCCAGTAGCGTGACAACGTATTGATGTTGGCATTCCCTTATCGTCAGCATAAACCACTAAAACAAATTCTCAGATACCCATAAAACATGGTGCTGAACGATCCAGATAAAACCAAGCGTTTCTCAAACGCAGACCGCACCCGTTGCAACCCGATAGAATGGGTTTATGAATACTTCTTGGCAGGTGAGGCTGTTGTCGTACCTAGCAGTAACTGTGACTGAATGAGGATATGATCCGCTGTGCTCCGCTCCTCATTCAAGCGTGCCAGCAATAGCTGCGCAGCCGTTCGGATTACCAGCGGACCCGTATTGTTCATGGCGGTCATAGTCGGTATCGTCGATTGCAAAAAACCGGGCGAGGTAAAGGTGATGATCGAAAAGTCATCGGGAATTTTCAAACCACGCTCTGGCAGAGCATAGTAGGCCCCAATTACGGCGGCGTCATTGAATGCGATCAGCGCAGTCAGTTCCGGGTTCGTGTTCAGCACGGCGTGCATCGTTAGGCGGCCTGCTTCGATTGACACCTCACTGGTGGCGATGATCGGTTCAATACCCCGCTCGGCGCAAGCACTGAGATACCCTTGTCGGGCACGTACTGAATATCCGAAGTGCTGCTGAAACAACCGTTCGGGGCGATCCAAAAAGACGATATTGCGGTGGCCGAGGCCGTACAAATGATCAATTTGTGTATAGACCATCGCCTCGAAATCCGTATCCACCCAACTGACATTGGCATCCTGAACAGGCCGCCCTACCATCACAAACGGAAAGTTTGCACGCTTCAGAAAATCGATACGCTCGTCTTGCAACCGGACGGAAGCCAACAGGACTCCATCGCACAGGCGGCAGATGTTGCGCAGATTCACGCCACCGTCCTGGGTGTAAAGCTGCAAACCATACCCGTTTTCTTGAAGTACCGCGTTGGCTTCAACGATCATTTCGAGCTGAATCGGGTTCAGATTTCCACCGCCGTCACCACTCGTTTCCAATGGAAACAGCAGCCCGATATGATGGGTGCGCCCCGTGACCAGGGATTGGGCATAGACGCTGGGATTGTAGTTAAGTTCATCGACGGCCTGGAAAATGCGCGTGCGCGTTTCTTCGCTGACTGGGCGTTTTCCGCTGAGCGCATGTGAGACGGTACTGACCGACACACCAGCGCGTTTTGCCACATCTTTAATCATTGCCACGTAACCAAACAACTATTTAGAAAAACCTAGCGTTTCAAAACCGAATGCGAATTATACGCAAAACGTTTTGCTTGTCAAATTTTCGTAAAAGTATGCCTGAAAAGCAATGCGCAAATAGTTGACCTACCGCGGTAATCAAGCAGGTTGAGCTATTTACCTCACCCCCCAACCCCCTCTCCGTGAGGACGGAGAGGGGGAGTTGCACGCAAGGTAGCGCTAATAGCTCAATCTAACCGATTGCTGCTGTAAATCGGCTAGGGATGTGGTTATTTTACGCGCAAGTCATAGAGGGTGGAAAACCCTCCTTCGTCACCGCATCAATTTATACCTAGGGCGTGTCTGCAAACCCCTCTATCCCCCGGCTCCTTTCCCCCACGCAGGCGGGGGGAAAGGGGAGTCAAGCCCCTCGCCCCGCCTGCGTGGGAGAGGGGTTGGGGAGAGGGGTCAGCCGCCCAAACACTTTGCAGACACACCCTAGTTTTTTGTTTTTCATGCAAAAGAGCGGCTGAGCGACCTTAATTTACAAACTCTAACAATCTCCCCTCTATCTGGGCGAACATATTTAGAGTTTATTTAGGTTGATTATTTAACCTATAGCATAGGTTGCAATATTTAAAGAGAGATTTGGACGAAAAACAGAAGATCATAGCCGGAATCACGATGGATAAAACAAACCAGCCCGACATTGAACCCAATAACCCGCCCGGAAAAACGTTGATCGTCGCGCGCACGGCAATTGTTGCGAGTGATGATACCCCGCCCTACTACGCGGCTGATGCACGCCCGATGAGCTACGTGCTCATTTGTCCAGTCTGTAAACAGGTGAATACGACTGATTTTCTGGTTTGCAGTGGCTGCGCAACGTCGTTGGCCGATGTCGATACGGACCATCTGAACGGTTTGGCAGTGCGCCCGACGGACTCCGAATTATTGGCCGCACAGATTGCCAGCGGCACTTTTATAAAAGCAGTGCAACCTTTGTCCCTCGAAATCGACGGCAGCGTGCTGATGATGCCGTCCCAGGCCAGCGTTGTGGTGGGCCGCCATCACGCGGGGCCATCGGCGGTGAAGCTCGACGTTGATTTGAGCTTTTTCCAGGCAGCCTCAAAAGGTGTCTCGCGTTGTCACCTGCAAATCGAGCGACGGGCGATGCTCGTTTTTGTGAAGGACCTCCAGTCGCGGAACGGCACATGGCTGAATGGGCGCAGGCTGCTTGGCGACGGCGAGCGGCTCGTGCGCAACGGTGACGAACTGAGGCTCGGCCAATTGGTCATCCGGCTCAGGTTCGTTCAAACGGCATCGCTTGCGCGGCGACTTGCAACCGCGCTCAGCCATTCAAGCGAAAAGTGATATAATGATGATAACTAAATCGCCCGTTACTCCTATAATAGAGGATAACGCCACGGCCTTGAGAGGTGAACGCAGCCGCAATCTCACGCACACCGCGGCGTTAGAGGAAACGGAATCAATGGCTCTTCACATCGTACACATCGAAGACGACAAACCCTTGCGCAATGTGCTTGAGATTATGCTGCGAACGGCTGACCCCGACATTCAGATGCACCAGTTCACGAATGCCGAAGCCTCGTTGGAATATATCCGGCAAAACCGGAATACGATCAATCTATTCGTCATCGATATTCGGCTGTCCGGGAAGATGACGGGGATTGAGCTGGCTGAGCAAATCCGCGCCTTGAACTGTCCAGGTTACGTCATCCTGACGTCGGCATATAACTCGCCTAGCCCGACCTTGCTCAAAAAGCTGCACGCGGAATATTTCCCCAAACCCTGGCACTTGGTGCAGATCACCGAGAAACTGCTCCGCTATCGGCAGCTCCCAGATGGAGCGGCCAACCCGCCACCGAGCGATGGAAATGGGCGCTGACGCGAAAGTGGGCGCTTATAAATCAGGCACAACTCGCGCTAAGTTTGTGAAAGTTAGAAAGTTGTATAGAGACCAGAATAGGTATTGTGATAAACTTGCTATAAAATTGAACTATCGAATACTGGCAGCCGATTAAAATGGCTTCATCCGCGAAACTGTCCACCATCGTCACTCGCCGCCCTCGTTTTTCGCGGCTCTACCCCAGCATTAACACGCGGATTATTGCCCCCTTCCTATTTGTCATTCTGATTATTGCCAGCATCGGCATGTTTTTGATGACCCGCCTCGTTGCGGGCAGTTTGCAGGAACGGCTCACCAATCAGTTGATCGATAGCGCCAATGCCGCCAGCGCCAGTCTGGTCGATATGGAGACGCAGCAGCTTGCAACGCTGCGCCTTTTGACCCTGACCGAAGGCGTGCCTGCTGCCATTCACACGCAGAATATCGCTGACCTGGAACATTGGCTGCGCCCATTGATGGAAAATGCGCGCATCGACAGCATGATCGTTTTCGATCAAACGGGCAGCGGTCTGCTGAATATCCAAAACATGCAAAACGTGTCCGTCGGCGATCACTATCAAACCGCCGACCCACCCTTTCTCGGTAACTGGAACGGTGTTCAGAAAGTGCTCCAGTCCCAGGCCGATTCTCTCGGCGATAAATTTATCGACATCATCGGCCAACCATCCACTGCCACATCGAACAGTATGATTTATATCAGCGCGCCCGTGCGTGATACGGATGGGCATGTCGTGGGCGGCATCAGCGTCGGGATGCAGGGCGATCATCTGGCGCAGCGTGCCAGTGAGCAAGCACTTTCGGCAGTCGTACTGCTCACCGAAAGTGGCGAACTGATCGGCAGTGCCTTCAGAGCGCCAGCCAGCACCGTCAAAGCGTTAGGTACAGACTCCGCGCAGCTATTGCAAACCGTCGATAACGAAAGCCCGGTGCGCAGCGTCGAAGTCGATGGCATTGCCTATCAGGTGTTGTACACGCGCTTCCGCGAACGCAGCCAGTCGGTCGGATTGTTGGGGGTGGCGCTGCCCAGTAATTTGATCCTCGATCGGAGCGGGTTTGGACGCAATATTTTTGGCGTTCTGTTTGGCGTTCTGTTTTTCGCGGTTGGCGCACTCGGCGTTCTGGCTTCCCGCACCATCACGCGCCCTGTGACACATCTCGTCGGCGTGACGCGCGCCATTCGATCGGGTGATTTAACGCGCCGGGCAGGTTTGCGAATGCCGGATGAACTGGGCGAGTTGAGCGAGTCATTCGATCGCATGACCGAAATGCTGGTCCAGCAGAACGCCGAGATCAGCACGCTCTATTTCCAACAACTGCGCGAGACGCTGCAACATAACGCCATTTTGCGGAGCATCAGCGATGCGGTGATTGTCCAGGATGCCGCCGGGCAATTGATCTTGCGCAATGCCAGTGCCGATCAATTGGTGGCCGCTGTCATGCAATCAACGAGCGCACGGGCCGAATTCGAGAGCCTGTGTGCCAACCCAGAACGTTTCATCTACGGGGGAAGCGCTG
Organism: Aggregatilineales bacterium; assembly: GCA_038230635.1. GTDB lineage: Bacteria > Chloroflexota > Anaerolineae > Aggregatilineales > UBA2796 > JBBRMW01. The sequence continues at coordinate 20,024 of JBBRMW010000007.1, forward strand.
CACCCGCCGATGCACCGCTGCTGGCCGTAAATTTTGCGGGGCGCTTTTTCAGCGTGATCGCATCCGCCATCTACATGCCCGCGACGCCGAATCAAAAAGCGGGCGGCTTCGACCTGCTGGGCTATGTCCTGATTTTCCGTGATGTGACGCCTTTGCTCGAAGCCGAGCGGCTCAAAGAGCAGTTGATTCTGCAAATGTCGCATGAACTGCGTACCCCGTTGACAGCGGCGCGTGGTTACGTCGATCTGGTGAGCTTGCTAGGGGCGGCGTCACTGGATGAGCAGGCCGGGTCGTTCCTGCATCATGCGACCGAAAGCCTGGATACGCTCGAACGCTTGATCAATACCGTGATCGATGTCAGCACCGTTGTTTCGGGTCGTTTTCAGCTCGATTTGGAGGTGTTCGACCTGGCGACACTGCTGGATGCGCGCGCCAACGATTGGCAGCCCGCCATTGCCGCGCGTGAGCAAACGTTGACGCGCGACATTGCTACCCAGCCGATCCTGATCAATGCCGATCACACGCGGCTGGCAAGCGTGATCGATCATTTGCTGCGCAATGCGAACAGCTATACATTGCCCGGCGGTCAACTGACACTTACCGCATACCGCGAAAACGAGACAGCAGTGATCACAGTCAGCGATACGGGCGTAGGAATCGGCGCTGATGAAATCGATCATGTCTTCGATCAACTCTATCGGGGACACGCCGCTGATGCCGGGTTGACGGATGCGCGCGGGCTGGGACTCGGTCTGTTTTTGTCGCGCCGGATCATCGAGACCCATCACGGGCAAATCACGCTGCGCAGCAACTTGGGCGTCGGCACGACCGCAACGGTTCGGCTGCCGCTGAACCTGCCCGTTGAAATCGCACCTCCTCCTATGCTCCAACTGGAGTCGCCGCGTGCCTAAGTGGGATCGCCGTCACCTTCTGTTGATGCTGCCGCTGCTGGCCGCCATCTTTTTCTGCTCCCAGGTCGGACTCATTGGAATCACGCCCGATCAAATCGATTCGGTTATTCATTCGCGCCTGACCGCCGATTACAGCCAGTGGCCGCTGACACCTTTCAAGCATATTGATCCAGTCATTGCGGTTATATCCCAACTCGATAACAATACAGAAATTGCCATCGCGCCCAGCTTGATTGCCTTGATCACGAACACGCCTGCCACCCTGATCGCGCGGCTGCCCACATACACCGCGACTGCCGTCGTCATTCCAACACTGACGCCGACAGTCTTGCCAAGCGATTCGCCCGTTCCGACGCTAACTCCGACGTTTACCGATGTTCCATCGGCTTCGCCTACGCCAACCGAAACACCCACCGCGACGATCCCGACGGCGACCGATAGCCTGACGCCAACCGCCACCGATCTGCCCACGTTGACACTGACTCCGAGCGATACGGCGACCATCCCGACGATTACGCTAACGCCAAGCGCTACAATAACGCCGCGCCCGGCGGCAACTCGGACACTGAACCCGCCAAGCGCAACGCCCTGGCCGACAGCCGCGCCGCTTACCGCAACGCCCTGGCCGAGCGTCCTGCCGCGTAGCGCAACCCCAACGCCGACGTCTGCCCCCAAATCCGATCTCGCCATGAGTGTGACGGCAAATAAGGTGACGGCTCAGGAAACCTCGACCGTTACCTTCACCGTTCGGATCGTCAACAATGGCTCAAGAGCTGCTGCCGGCATTCAGGCGATGAATGCGCTGCCGCCCAATGCGACGTTTGTACAGCAGGTCGCCAGTGCGGGCAGCTTTTCGCTGGGTACGGGTCGCTGGGATGTGGGAACGCTGGCGACGGGGGCAACTGCAACGCTGCAATTGACGATGACGATCAACGCGGGCACGGCAGGTCAACAGATTATCGAGACGAGCGCGATTAGTGCGTGCAGCCCACCAGACACCAGCCCCAGCAATAATTGGGGGGCTGCCGATGTGAACAGCGCCGTCGTCACGTCATCATCCGATTTGGCGGTGGATATGACCGCATCCGTCGGCACAATCAGTGAAAGCGGCAGTTTCAGCTACCACCTCAGCGTCGTCAATAACGGGCCAGATGCAGCGACGGGCGTACAACTCACCGATGTCGTCCCGCCGCAGCTTCAGTTGATCAACAGTTACGTGTCCGGCGGCACAGTGGTCGGCGGCCTTTGGAACATTGGTAATCTCAACGCGGGTGCAACGGCAACTCTCGATTTGAATGTAATTGCCAAAGCCGGATCGGGTGGTCAAACAATTGTGAATCGCGCCTCGATCAGCCGTTCCGATCAATCCGATCCGAATGCGGGCAATAACAGCGCTGCCGTTTCGACCCCCGTTCGGACGAGCGGTGAAGCGCTCGCCATGACGGTCAATGACAACGCGCCACATGAAAATGACGTTATCCGCTATGTCATCACGCTCACCAACGCCGGTGGACTTTCTGATAGCGGCCTGCAAGTGACCGACAATTTGCCTGCCGGGATCAGTTTGGTTTCGGCCAGCGCTTCGGTCGGGAGTTATGTCGGTGGAAAATGGAGCGTGGGTACGTTGGCTTCTGGTGGCATAGCAACGCTAACGATCAATGGCAAAGTGAAGCTGGGCACGGGCGGCACAACGATCACGAATACGGCCAGCATCACGGCGGCCACGCAGCCCGATCCGAATATGGCGAATAACGCGGCCAGTGTTTCAATCGACGTGTTCTCGCTCCTGGGCAATTCCGACATCGCGGTGGGCGTCACGGCGAGCAACCCGACGCCGGGTGAAGGGCAGCCCTTCACGTATACAATCACCATAACCAATAATGGTCCCGATACGGCGACCAACGCAAAAGTACACGTACCACCGCCAGTCGGCCTCAATTATTCAAATATCGCGTACAGCCAGGGTATGTACGATCTGATGACCAATACGTGGTCCATCGGCAACTTGGGCAGTGGTAGCAGCGCGACCCTGCAAGTGATGGCGGCGGCCAAGACGAATACGGCGGGGACAACGTTGGCCCTGAATGTCACGGCCAGCGCCGATCAAACCGATCCAAACCTGACGAATAACAGCGCGTCGGTCTCTGTGACGGTTGCCAGCGCGGATGTGGGCGTCAAGATGACCCTCGATAAGCCCGCCCCGTCCGAGGGCGACGTGATCAACTATCTGCTGACCGTTACCAATTACGGCCCACAGGATACAACGAGCGTCTCGATTCTCGATTTGCTGCCGAGCGGTTTGACCTATGTGAGCGGAACACCCAGTCAAGGCGCCTACAACAATGTGACCGGGCAGTGGATTGTCGGAAGTTTGGCCTTGAACGGGAACGCCACGCTGCTGATTTCGGCTACGGTTGATATTGGGACGGCAGGCGGCACACTGATCAACAGTGCCAGCATCAGCGTTTTCGCCTTACCCGATCCGAACAGCGGAAATAACGCTGCCAGTATTAGCTTGACCGTTACCGCTGCTTCCACGCCGACAGTCACGGCATCGCCAACTAGCACGCCGACCGTTTCCGCCACTTTTATTCCCACGATCACTCCGACTTTCACCGCCACCGATACACCGACGGATACGCCCACATTCACTCCGACGCCAACGGCCAGCGATACGCCCACGTTCACCCCGACGCCAACGGCCAGCGATACGCCGACTATCACTCCGACTTTCACCGCCACCGATACACCAACCGATACACCCACGTTCACCCCGACGCCAACGGCCAGCGATACGCCAACGTTCACGCCGACTTTCACGCCCACCGATACGCCGACTATCACACCGACGTTTACCGCGACCGATACGCCAACCGATACGCCCACGTTCACCCCGACGCCAACGGCCAGCGATACGCCGACTATTACACCAACATTCACGCCCACCGATACGCCAACTATCACACCGACGTTCACGCCCAGCGATACGCCAACCGATACGCCAACGTTCACCCCGACCGATACACCAACTGATACGGCGACGTTCACGCCAACATTCACCGCAACCGATACGCCGACATTTACGCTCACGCCGACCAATACGCCATCTAGCAATGTCGATTTGGCTGTCACCAAAACGGTGAGCGGCTCGACCATCGCGGAAGGCAGCAACGCCGTTTATACGATTACGCTGGTTAACAATGGGTCAGGCGATGCGACGGGTGTCAGCCTCACCGATGTGCTGCCGAGCGGCGTCACGTTCGTCTTGTATTCAGCCAGCCAGGGTACGTATGCGGGCGGTATCTGGACGGTGGGCGCGTTGACCAACGGCAGCAGCAGCACCCTGCGTATCACTGCCCGCGTCAACAACGGCACTGCTGGCTCGACCATCTCTAACACGGTTGCGATCACCGCCGCCGATCAGCCCGATCCAGTTACGAGCAATAACACCGCCACCGCCAGCTTTACTAGCGTCGCCGCTCTGCCCGCGACCGATATTGGCGTGAGCATGACGGGCACAGCAACCGTTTACGAAGGGTCTGCACTCACGTATACCGTTAGCGTCACTAACAACGGGCCGAATGCCGCGACGGGTCTCCAAATCACGGATATATTGCCCGCCAATGTCACTTTCCAGTCGGCGGTCCCCAGCGCCGGAAGCTACGCAGTGGGTACGGGCATCTGGACGATTGGCAGCCTCGCCACCGGATCGACCGCCACGCTGACCTTGACGGTGAATGCGAAGCCGGGCACGGCGGGGGTAACACTGAGCAACACGGCCACGATGTCCGTGCTCACGCAAACCGATCCAAACAATAGCAATGACAGCGCGACCGTGAATCAGACGGTTCAGCCGACGGGCGAGGCACTGTTCCAAACGGTCGGCAACGCGGCCCCGGTCGAAGGTACAAGTGACAGCTTCCATTTGAAGCTGTGCAACTACGGCGGAGGCACGGATACGGGCGTGCAGGTGAGCGATCCGCTGCCGGGTGGTCTGACCTTCCAGTCGATGTCAGCCAGCCAGGGCAGTTATGGTGGCGGCATCTGGATGGTGGGCAGCCTCGGTTCGGGTGCGTGCGCCACCCTCGACGTGACGGTAATGGTCAATTTCGGGACGGGTAACACGACAATCACGAATGCCGCGACCATTAGCGCCGCCAGCCAACCCGATCCGAATACTGCGAACAATAGCGCCAGCGCCTCCATCAACGTTTTGCCCGATCCAACCGCCGCCGATCTGGCGGTTACGAACACGGTGGACAACCCCACCCCGCGCGAAGGGCAGCTTTTCACCTTTACGATTACGATAACCAATAATGGCCCTGGCCTCGCTTCGGGCGTCCGGCTCGCCGATCTGCAACCAACGGGCATCACGTTCACCACCGAAACGCCCTCGCAGGGTACCTATAACGCGGTCAGCGGCATGTGGAATGTGGGCAGTATACCCGCCAGCAGCAGCGCCACACTCACGATTCGCGCCTCGGCAAACGTGGGCACGGGCGGCTCGTCTATAAATGACAGCGCTGCCATCACCGCCGCTGCCCAAATCGATCCAAATACGAGCAATAACAGCGCCAGTGTTTCGATCACGGTTGCGAGCGCCGATCTGGGCGTCAGTATGAGCGTCAATAATCCGACGCCCAAAGAAGGCGACACCTTGATTTATACGGTTACAGTGACGAATTACGGGCCAAGTGCCACGATGAGCGTTCAGGTTACTGATTTGCTCCCAGCCGGCGAGACATTCGTATCTGCCGCCGCCACGAAGGGCGTATATACCAGCGGCACGGGAATCTGGGCGGTGGGCAACCTGGCAGTCAGTGGCAGCGCGACATTGAGCCTGACGGTCACTGTCAACGCCGGAACGGGCGGGGGCACAATCACCAACAGCGCGACGCTAAGCGCCTTTGCATTGCCTGATCCGAATCCGGCCAACAACGCGACCAGCGTAACGTTTATGGTTGCGTTCCCGCCCACGGCGACCTATACACCCACCCGGACGCCTACACGAACACCCACGCCGAGCAAGACGCCGCTGCCCACCTTTACGTTTACGCCGACGCCCAGCAAAACACCGTTGCCGACCCCAACGAAGACACCCACGCCAACGAGCACGATTACCCTCACGCCGACGCCTACACCCTGATAATAGGGGGGCTTAAGTGAGGGGGGCTTTGATCACGAATATGATTCGTCAATCAGCGTTTCCCAGCGCGAGTTTTGCAGCGCCGTGATCGCAATCGCCAGGGCATCGGCGGCATCATCGGGCTTCGGGATCGATTCCAAATTCAGTCGCGCTTTGACCATTTCCTGCATCTGTGCCTTCGGCGCGTTGCCATAACCCGCGATCGTCTGCTTGACCTCGGCAGGTTTAAATTCGCGGATGTTAAGTCCGGCGTTGGTCATCGCCAACAGCGCCACGCCGCGTCCTTGCGCCACCGTAATCGCGGTCGTGATGTTCTTGCCAAAAAACATTTCCTCTATCGCGCCACCATCGGGTTTATATTCGACGATCAGCGCGGTCAGTTGGTTGTAGAGCGATTGTAGGCGGCGCGGCATGGGGGTATGCGCGGGTGTCAGGACGACGCCATACCGCACAGGAATCAGCGTGCCATCAGCTTCCTCGCGCACGAAGGCAAAGCCGGTGGTGGCTGTTCCGGGATCAATTCCGAGCATGAGCATGGACGGGAGTCCTCGCGGCTAATTTGAGGCGTCGCGGTCGCTGACTCCCCTCTACCTGCGGGAGAGGGGTTTGGAGGGTGAGAGCTACACCTCTTCGGCGAATGCCTCGGCGATCTCGTCGGTGACGTGCAGCGTTGAAGCGACGGCCTGCACATCATCCAGTTCTTCGAGCTTTTCGAGTACGCCCATCACCTGCACGCCTTGCGCCGTATCGAGATCGATCTCGTTTTTGGCGAGCCAAGTCAAGTTCGAGTCGGCGACTTTGTAGCCTGCGCCGATCAGTTTGGTTTCGACGGCGGCCAATGCTTCGCGCGGCGTGTACACTTCGACCGTCTCATCGCCGGGCACCACGTCGTCGGCACCAGCATCCGCGGCGGTCATGAACAATTCATCGGCATCGACACCATCGCCGTTGACCGCGATATAGCCCTTGCGCTCAAACTGCCAACCGACCGACCCCGCTTCGCCGAGCGTGCCACCGCTGCGGTTGAAAACCTGTCGGATGGCGGCCAAACTGCGATTCTTATTGTCGGTCAGCACGTCCACCAGGATGGCGACGCCGTGTGGCCCATAACCTTCATAGGTCAGTTCTTCCATGATGACGCCATCATCGCCGCCGCCCGCGCCCCGTTGCACCGCGCGTTCGATATTGTCCTTCGGCATGTTCGAGGCTTTGGCCTTATCGATCGCCAAACGCAGCCGCACATTGCTATCGAGGTTTGCGCCACCTTCGCGTGCGGCCACGGTAATCTCGCGTCCGAGGCGCGTAAATATCTTCCCGCGAGCGGCATCCGTTGCGCCCTTCTTACGTTTAATTGTTGCCCAATGGCTGTGACCAGACATAATTAATTCTCCAACCGTTTCGGTGCGTTACTGTGGCGATATTATACACTGAATCGGGGTAGTTTTGTCCAAGCGCGTGTTTCTACGATATTGTCCGTGGACTGCCCACGCGCTACACTCTCGACAAAAAGGATTTTTCATGCGCGCGATTCTGCTGCCTGAACACGGCCCAGCCGATAGCCTCATCTACAGTACCGACCTGCCAATCCCCGAACCGGGCGCGGGCGAAGTACGGATTCGCGTGCGTGCCGCCGCACTCAATCGGCTCGATATTTGGGTGCGAAATGGGTGGCCGGGTATCAAACTGCCGCTGCCACATATCCTCGGCGCGGATGCGGCGGGCGACATCGACGCGATCGGGGCGGACGTGACGGGTTGGGCGGTCGGCGATCGAGTCGTGATCGATCCGACGATAAGCTGCGGCGTCTGTGAATTCTGCCGCGCCGGTCACGAAAACCTGTGCGAAGCCGGTGGCATCATCGGTGAGCATGTCAGCGGCACCTACGCGGAGTTCATCACGATCTCCGCCCGGAATCTGCTCAAGCTGCCCGATGGCTTCGGTTACGCGGAGGCGGCTGCCGCCTCGCTCGTCTATCTGACTGCGTGGCACAGCCTGATCACCAAAGCGAATTTGCGCGCCGGCCAATCCGTCTTGATCGTCGGCGCGGGCGGTGGCGTCAACAGCGCCAGCATCCAAATCGCCAAACTAGCGGGCGCGACCGTGTACGTCGTCGGCTCGAATGCGGCCAAGCTCGAAGAGGCGCGGGCGTTGGGCGCGGACGAATTAATTGATCGGAGTATTGAGGACTGGTCGAAGGCGATCTTCAAACGTACTAACCGTCGGGGCATAGACATCGTGGTCGATAATGTCGGCAAGGATACGATCAGTGGGTCGATTCGGGCGGTGCGGCGCGGCGGCCAAATCTTGATCGTCGGCAACACCAGCGGCCCGCTCGCCGAGATCGATCTGCGGTACATTTTCGGCAAACATATCTCGATCGTCGGCAGCACGATGGCCCCGCACCGTGATTTTGTGGATGTGATGCGGCTCATTTTCGCGGGCAAGCTCAAACCCGTGATCGGCGCGCATTATCCGCTCGCAGCGGCGGCAGATGCCCAACGCGCACTCGAAGCGGGATCGGTCTTCGGCAAGATCGTACTGGACGTGTGAAATAAGTTGCATAGCAATTGTAGGTACAGGGCGTGTACCAACTGAGATAATCTGAGCAAACCAAACTGAGATTATTCGAGGGAGTTATTAAAGCATGAAAATCCTGGTCATTGGTGGAACGCGCTTTTCCGGCTATTTTGCCGTTGAACATGCACTTGCAAGCGGTCACGAAGTTACCCTGTTCAATCGCGGCAAGTCTGATCCCGAAGCATTTCCGACCGCTGAGAAGATCATCGGCGACCGCGATGCTGATGTCGAAAAACTGCGCGGGCGAACATGGGATGCCGTAATCGATATGGCGGGTTATGTGCCGCGCGTTGTCCGCAAATCGACCGAATTGCTGGCTGATGTCGGGCGCTACCTGTTCGTCTCGACGATTTCGGTGTATGCGGATGGCATTGCGTCCGGCGCTGACGAGGACGCTGTACTCAGCGGGTTGAGCGATCCAACGACGGAGGAAGTCAGCGGTGAAAATTATGGCGGCCTCAAGGTGCTGTGCGAAAACGTGGTGACGCAGACCTTCGGCGCGCGCGCGACCATCGTTCGCCCGTGCGTGATCGTCGGGCCGCGCGATCCGACCAACCGCTTCGATTATTGGGTGGAGCGCATCGCGGCGGGCGGCGAAGTGCTCGCGCCTATGCGCCCCAGTTATCCGATGGAATATATCGATGCGCGCGATCTGGGCGAATGGATGATTCGGCTGCTCGAAAGCGACACGGCGGGCGTTTTTAATGCGCTCGGGCCTGCCAATCCGCCGCTCACATTGGGTGCCTTTTTCGATGCCTGCAATGCCGAAAGCGGGGGCGATGCCCGCTTTACTTGGCTTAACGAAACGTTCTTGCTGGAGCAAAAAATCTCGCCCTGGGCGGAACTGCCATTCTGGGCGACGGAGGCCGACAAAGCGCATTGCGAAATGCGTAACGATCGCGCGATTGCCGCCGGACTGACCTTCCGCCCGCTGGCGACGACCATCCAAGATACGCTGACCTGGGTGCGCGCCAATCCGCAGATTGTGAACGCCCGCCGCACGGCTATCACCCGCGAGCGCGAAACGGAAGCGCTCCAGGCGTGGCACAATTCCCCTGCCTCACTACTCGCCACGCCTTCAACATGACGCTGCATCGTCGCGCCGATCCGCTGCGCTTCATCGCCGTGCGTCTCGCTCTACCGGATTTGGCGACGGTCGTGCGAGAACCGGGAATTGGCGAAGCCTACCGCGTCACGGTCCAGTACCATGATGGCCGCCACCCCGATCAGATCGGCACGCTGACATTTGGTGCGATGCGTGGCGGATCAGCCACGTTGACGGTCGCCTATCGCCGTGCAGCAGATAAACCGTTGATCTTCATGCCGACGATCCCCATCGAGCGTGCGCGCATTTTCGCAGCGGCCATCCGTGCGCTTGACTTTGATCGATCGGATGATATGCCAGATATCCCAATCCGGGGGACGGATGTGTGGCTGGTCGAGCGCGCGTCCGGCACGTTTCAGCATGATGTCGTGCTTGCACCGGACGTGGCGACCGGTGTTCATGCACAGATTGCGGCGATCGTGCGCGGCCACTTGCGCGAGATGGTGCGCGCGATCAATGCCTCCTGATTCCACATGGTAAGCGCGTTTATCCTGGCCGGGTGCCGATCCGCTGCTCCCAACCCTTCTGAGTCGTATCGAAATAGGCCGCCGGATCATACGGATGCGCCTGGATCGCCTCGATATTGAGGTCGATTCCGAGGCCGGGCGCGGTTGGGAAAGATAGGTGTCCGTTACTCGGATCGATCGTTGGCGTCCAGGTCACCAGATCGCGCGTCCAGGCGGCGTTGAATGAATCGAAATGTTCTTGGATCAAGAAATTCGGGACGCAGGCCGCCAGTTGCAAGCAGACCGCCGTCGCCACCGGCCCACCGCTTTGATGGGGCGCGATCCAGGCCCCGCTGGCCTCGGCCATGTGCGCCACCGCGAGCGTATTACGAATGCCGCCCAACGACATGGGTTCGGGCTGCCAAATACTGATGCCGCCGCCCACCGCCAGCGTAAAAAACTTGCCGATTTTGTCGAATTGTTCGCCTGTTGCCACCGGAATCGGGCTTTGGAGCGCGACCTCGTTGGACAGAATTTCGCGTTCGGCGGTCGTCGGCTCTTCCCACCAAAATAAATCCAGATCGTGCATAAATTTGGCGACGCGGATGGCCTCGGCGGGCGTGAAGCGGCAGTGGACATCGATTAAAATCTTCAGCGCCGGACCGAAGCGCGTCCGAATGGCCTTAATAATGCCATACGCCTCTTGCAATTCGGCATCGCTGATGAAGTTCCGCGCCAACCCGAACGGATCGATCTTGAGCGCGGCAAAGCCCTTCGCCACGACATTTTCTGCCGCAGCGACGAAGTTATCCGCCGAGCGTTCAGCGCGATACCAGCCATTGGCATAGGCAGCGATGCTCTCTCGCACTTTTCCACCGAGCAATTGATAAATGGGCACGCCGAGACTTTTCCCCAAAATGTCCCAACACGCGACTTCGACCGCACCCATCGCCATTCGGTGAATATGCCCCGCATCCTGGATCGAGCCAATGATCCGGTTGGCAATGGCCGTCACCTCACGCGGGTCGCGGCCAATCGCAAAATGCTCCAGTTCATGAATGGCCGCCTCGGTCGTTTTGATGAAGCCGTTGATCGTCGCTTCGGCGATACCGTAGAGTTCGGTGTCGGTGCGCACTTTAATAAACAGCCAGTTTTTCCATTCCGCGCTCACAGTATACGTTTCAATGCTCGTAATTTTCATGGGGTGCGTTCCTTGTCGCCCAAACAAAATAAAAATAGTTTTTTGTTAACAACCTAACAGTGATTGAAACAAAATATAGGCAGAAAACGGTCAATTGTCAAGATCGTCCGGAAGTATTGTGCAGATCGCGGTTGCGCAAAATTGCCGCCTCGTTTACAATTTACAATTGTCCGAAACTTGTCAACCGCACCCGCAGTTTTGATGCAGAAGTGTGATCAATGCTTATGGATAACGACTTAAACCGAATGGCTCCGTTGGCGAAACGAAGCCTCTCCGTCGATATTGTCGATCGCATGAAAGAAGCAATCTACAGCGGTCAACTCGCGCCAAATGAACGGCTGCGCGAAGATGTACTCGCTACCGTTTTTGGGTTGAGTCGTGGCCCAGTGCGGGAGGCGCTCGTCCAATTGGAACGTGAGGGACTGGTGATTCGCCATCCCAATCGCGGCGCAACGGTGGCGCGGCTCTCGTTGGAAGACCTCGATGAAGTGTATAGCTTGCGGCTGGCACTGGAGCAACTGGCGGTGCAGCAGGCGATCAAAAACGCCGAAACCGATTATTTCGATCAGATGCAAGCTGTCGTCAACGAGATGCAGGCGTGCCTCGATCGGGGCATTACGACGCAGGAAGCGGCCCGACTCGACATCAATTTTCACGAATTGATTTATCAAGCCAGCCACCATACCCGCCTGATGAACGTGTGGTCAAACTTGCGCCCGCAGATTCATGTTTTCTTGCTGTCTCGAAATGTCGTGAACACCGACTATCGGGAAGTGCTGGTCAGCGGCCACCAAAAGCTGCTCGATCTGATCCGCGCCGGGGATGAGCCGCAGGCGATCCACATGCTGCAATTGCATCTTCGGGCTGCCTATGAGCGCATCCATAAGAGTCATGCCGATTGGCTCGACACCACCGCGCAGAAGAAGCCTGCCGACCCGCAATAATCCAAATGATGGCCCGGTCGCTTCAACTCCGGGCGATAAGCCAGCCCCATTTAAGGACACCGTTATGGATGAAACGAATCGAGATAACCAGGAACTCGCCCGCGTTTGTGCCGAGTTAAAGACCGTGGGTGCGGATTTTGCGCTGCTGAGCTCCGGCGAAAATGTGACGTATGTGAGCCAATTTGCGGTGCCTGTCGATTTTGGCCCCGCGGCGGCTCAGCGCTATATCGCGCCGCTGGCATTTTTTGGGGTCAACCAGTCCGACGACGGCACGAGCGGACTCCTGGTTAGCGACTCGTATGGGGCCGAGGCGAAACAGGCGAGCGCCCTGGCCGCAGTCCACATGTACCCGTGTTTCGACCTGGAGCGCGAAATCTCGCCGCGCACTAATTTTCTCGATGCGCTGCGAAAAATGCTCACCGTGGCCGGAATCGAAAACGCCGCGATCAAACTGGCTATCGAGGAAAAATCACTGCCCGCCGCCGCCTACAAACTGCTTGCGAGCGAATTTCCAAAGGTCGAGATGATTGATGCCGGGGCTGCGCTGGAACGCGCCCGCCTGATCAAAACGCCGCGCGAACGGGATCTGCTGCGCGCTGCTGCCGAAGTCAACCGCGCCGGGCATGAAATGCTGACCGCGCAGTGCCAGGAGGCGGGCAAATCCGAGTTTCAGATGTGGCACGCCGTGATCGATTCGATGGAACAAAAAGCCGGAAAGTCGCTGTTTGTGTTCGGCGAACTTGTCACGGGCGGGCGCTGTTCTGTCGTGCGCTACCCGGGCGGGCCGCAGCACCGAACGACGGGCGCGGGCGAACTCGCTTTGATGGATATGAGCACGCGTGTCGATGGCTATTGGAGCGATTGCACCAACACGATCGTAATTGGCGGAGTCGAACCGACAGCCGCTCAAAAACGTTATGGGGTGGCGGCGCGCGAAGCGTTTTATGCGGCGGCGGAGACTTTGCGCCCCGGTCACAGAGCACATGAAGCCTACGATGCGGCAACGGCTACCTTCGCCAAATATGGGCTGGAGATCGGGCATTACGCCGGACATCAGATCGGCGTCACGGTGAATGAAAATCCGCGCCTTGTACCCTGGGAACAGACGGAAATCCGCGAAGGCATGGTCTTTTCGATCGAGCCGGGCAGCTATGAAGGCGAGTCGGGATCGGTCGGGTCGCGGATGGAAAAGAGCGTGATTGTGCATCAGTCGGGACCCGAGGTGATCTGCGACTTCGCGTGGGGATTGTGAGTAATTACCCGGCTAGCCCCGAGCACATTCGCAATTTCGCGTCAAGCGCCAGAATTTGACACTTCAGCTTTTTTTCGGTAGTATCTGATAACAATAAATTGTTTACAATCGACGCATCGAACAAATCGTTACTTTAGGAGTCCGCACGGCTATGTCCACCCAGATCGACACGACGATCACAATCGGCAAAATGGAAGCGCTGGCGCTATATCGCCAAATGCTGATGATCCGGCGCTGCGAAGAACAACTCGCCAAATCCTATCAAGCGGGCATGATTCCCGGTGCCTGCCATACCTATGTCGGCGAAGAAGCGGTTGCAACGGGCATCTGTGCGCACCTGACGCATAGGGACGCCGTATTTAGCACCCATCGCGGACACGGGCACGCGCTGGCGAAAGGTGTCACGCCCCGCCAACTGATCGCAGAACTGTATGGGCGCGAGACAGGCTGCTCACGGGGGCGCGGCGGCAGTATGCACCTGTTCTCGCCGGAAGTCGGCATGATGGGCACCAGCGGTATCGTCGGGCCGTGCATTTTGCAGGCGACGGGTGCAGGTTACAGTTTCAAGCTGCTGAACACCGATCAGGTCGGGGTCGCATTTTTCGGCGATGGCGCGGTGAACAATGGCGCGTTCCACGAAGGGATCAACCTCGCCACGATCTGGGAGCTGCCCGTGATATTTGTGTGCGAAAACAACATGTACGCCACCGAAATCGCGTTTTCTTATGCGACGCGCAATACCGAAGTGGCGGAACGCGCCGCCTCGTACAAAATTCCGAGCGTGGCCGTCGATGGCAACGATGTGCTAGCCGTCCACGCGGCGGCGGCTGAAGCGGTGGCACGGGCGCGGGCGGGCGGCGGAGCCAGCTTCATCGAGTGCAAAACTTATCGCACCCGTCCCCATGCCGAAGGGATGCGCGACGCTGGCTACCGTACCGCCGACGAGATCGAGGCGTGGAAGGCGCGCGATCCGCTGGCCTTGCTGCAAAGTCGGTTGGTGGGCGAGGGAATTGCAAACGCGGGCGATTTCGAGCCAATCGACGCGGAAATCAAGGCGCTGGTTGAAGATGCGGCGGAATTTGCCAAGAATAGCCCTTTTCCCGACCCGACCAGCGTCACTAATCATATTTATAGCGCGTCCCAATGAGGCAGACAGGTATCAACCTATGCGCGAATTAACGTACATTGCGGCGGGGCGCGAAGGTCTGGCCGAGGAGATGGCACGCGACGCCACAATTTTCGTGGTGGGTGAAGGGATCGGCGTGCGCGGCGGAAATTTCAATACCACGCAAGGATTGTACGAACTTTATGGCCCGCTGCGGCTGCGCGATACGCCGATCGTCGAACGGGGCTTCGTCGGCATGTGCTGCGGAGCGGCTATGACGGGCACACGCCCGATCGTGGATTTCATGTTCGTGGACTTCATTTTAGATAGCATCGGCGAAATCTTCAACCAGATCGCCAAAATTCAGTATATGAGCAGTGGACGGCTCAAAATGCCGATCGTTTTGCGTGGCGCAATCGGGATCGGCGGTTCGGCGGCGACGCATCACTCTGGCAGCTACTTCCCGATGTTCGTCAACATTCCGGGGCTGCGCGTGGTCGTGCCAAGCAATCCCTACGATGTCAAAGGGCTGCTCAAAACTGCGATCCGCAGCGACGATCCGGTCTTGTTCCTCGAACACAAAAACCTCTACAACAACAAAGGGCAAATCCCCGATGAGGAATACCTGATTCCGTTTGGGGCGGCGGCTATCGCGCGCGAGGGTACGCAGGCGTCGGTCGTGGCCGTCGGCTCGATGGTGCGCAAAACGTTGGAAGCTGCCGACGCGCTCGCCAAGCAAGGCATATCGATCGAGGTCATCGATCCGCGCACGCTCGCCCCACTGGATATTGGGACGATCAGTGAGTCCGTCCACAAAACCGGACGCCTGCTGATCGTCGATGAAACGTTTGCGCCGTGCGGAATCGGTGCGGAGATTGCGGCGCAGGTAATGGTGGCGGGCTTCGACGATCTGGACGCGCCGATCATGCGCCTGAACGGGCTGCATACGCCGACACCCTACAGCCCCGCCCTGGAAGCGGCGATTGTACCCACTACGCAATCGATCACCGACGCGATCCAGGCGCTGCTGGCGGAATAGGAAAGGATCATCATGGCAACTGAAATCGTCATGCCCCGCCTCGGCTGGACTATGGAAACGGGCAGCATCGCGGAATGGCTCAAAAAAGATGGCGACAGCGTAAAACAGGGTGACATCATCTTCACGGTCGAGAGCGATAAGGCGGTGAACGAGATCGAATCGTTTGAAAGCGGCATCTTGCGAATCCTGCCGAATTCACCCGCGATCGGCGAGTCCGTGCCGATCGGAACGCCGCTGGCCTATCTGGTGCAGCCGGGTGAACCCGCGCCCTTCGAGACGGGCGTGCCAGCCAGTGCCACCGCTGCGGAGTTGGTGCAGTTGCGACCCGCGAGTACCGCGATCCATGCGAATGGACACACAATCAAGTCGGAGCGTGTCGATCAGCTTCATCCCACGATCAGCCCACGCGCGCGGCGGATCGCGGGCGAACTCGGCGTTGACTGGCAAAATGTGGCGGGCACGGGACGCACAGGTCGAATCGTCGAGCGCGATATTCGTGCCGCCGCCGAACAAATCGCCGTGACGACGGGCAGTTTGCGGGTATCGCCCGTCGCGCGCCGGATGGCCGAAGACCTCAAAGTCGATCTGGGAAGTTTGGCCGCCGCGCTGCCCGGTCAGCGGATCGAAAAAGCACATGTCGAGCAGGCCGCCGCGCAAGTGGATTCCCGGCGTGGGGTGTCCGCTGAAACACGCGCCCCGCTGTCCACGATCCGGCGCGTTATTGCGACACGGATGGCGGCCAGCTTGCACACTGCCGCGCCCGTCACACTGACAACCGAAGTGGACGCCACCGAACTGGTTGCGCTGCGGAAACAGCTCAAAAAGGATGCAGCCGCGATCGGCCTCTCCGTACCTTCCTATAACGATCTGCTGGCGAAATTAGTGGCTGAAATGCTAATCGCGCTTCCGGCGCTCAATGCGCGGCTGGATGGCGAGGAGATCGTCCAGTCGGCGGCGGTGAATATCGGGATCGCGGTGAATGCCGAGCGGGGTTTGTTTGTGCCGGTCATCCGCGACGTGCAGACGAAAAGTCTGCGGCAGATCGCCCGCGAATCCGAGGTGTTGATCGAGCGAGCGCGCGCTGGCCTACTGACGACGGCTGAGATGAGCGGTGGCACATTCAGCATCTCTAATCTCGGCATGTATGCCATCGACGCCTTCACGCCGATCATCAACTTGCCGGAATGCGCGATTTTGGGCGTCGGGCGGATCGTTCCGAAACAGGTGGTGATCGATGCCGAGGCAGAAATCGTCGCCATTCGGCAGATGCTGTTCCTGAGCCTGACTTTCGATCACCGGGTGATCGATGGCGCGCCCGCCGCACAGGCTTTGCAGCGGCTCAAGCAGTTGGTGGAACATCCGTTGGTGGGACTACTGTAAACTGTGAGACCTTCCGACTGTCATTTTTCGGTGGTCGTCTCGCGCCCGGCGCTAAAGCCACCGGGCTAAAACCAAGTTTTTGAGAGGCTGGTTCGTCAAAATTTAAGCGAGTTATATCCGCAGTATGCTTGCCACAGTGCAAACTCTCAAAAACTTATTTTCAGCCCGGCGGCTTCAGCCCCGGGCAACCGACAACCACCTGATTACCTGTTGGCAATGAAATGCGCAATCTCTCTCTCTGTAAGGAATTTCAACATGAAGCTCGTGACTTTTACGCGAAATAACGTGACACATGTCGGCAAGCTGATCGCTGGCGACGGCGAGGATTACGTCGTCGATCTGACCGCCGCTGGGCTGCCCGCGCGTCTGATCGATCTGCTGGCGGGTGGCGCAGAGATGCTCGCCCAGGCTGATCGGGTAGCCGCCGAGGGCGCGGTTCCGCTGTCGCGTATCAAACTGTGCGCGCCGATTCCGCAGCCGGGGAAGATCATCTGCATCGGCTTGAATTACCGCGATCACGCCACCGAGACGGGTCAGGCGATCCCGCCGTTTCCGATCGTTTTCGCCAAATATGCTAACACGGTAATCGCCAGTGGCGACGCGATTGTGCTGCCAAAAGTCACAGAACAGGTAGACTATGAAGCCGAACTCGGTTTTGTGATTGGCAAGCGCGCCCGGCATGTTGCGGCGGCGGATGCGCTCGGCTACGTGGCGGGCTACATGCCGATCAACGACGTGAGCGCGCGTGATTATCAGAATCGCACCAGCCAGTGGTCAATCGGCAAAACTTTCGATACATTCGCGCCGATGGGACCTGCGCTCGTAACCGCCGACGAAGTGCCCGATCCGCATAACCTGTCGATTCGTTTGACCATTGGCGACGAGGTGCTGCAAAGTTCAAATACTAGCAACCTGATTTTCAACGTCGCCCAGTTGATCGAGTCGCTTACGGAGGTGATGACGCTCGAACCGGGCGATATTGTCTCGACGGGCACGCCGTCGGGTGTCGGGATGGCGCGCACGCCGAAACGTTGGATGCGCGCGGGCGAAATGGTCTCGATCACGATCGAAAAGTTGGGTACGCTCAGCAATCCGATCGTCGCCGAGGGCTAACCATCGTCGCAAATTCACCCCTTTTCCCTCTGGGAGTCGCGGTGAATGGGGCAAACGTTGTGGATAGACATGATAGAATTATCCTGATTCGACCTAACCACGGAGAATGACATTGCCCGCCAAAGATCGTCACCATGACACGGTAAAACACGCCCTTATCAAAGACGGGTGGCATATCGTGCGTGAGCAGGTCTTCATCAAATACGAGGATCGACATATATGGCTTGACTTACAAGCCGAACGTTCTTCGGACGAAAATGTGGCGTTGTTTGAGGTCAAAGGGTTTGAAAAACTTTCCTCACCTGTCGAAGCTCTGGAATCGGCGTTAGGACAATATGTGTTATACCAAGCCATCCTTGATGCTCTTGATAATGCCATACCGTTGTTTTTGACCGTACCCCAGGAGGCTTATGAGACCTTTCTCCGTCAACCCTTTTCGCAGGTGGGGCTTCGAAAAGCTGGTGTAAAGTTAATGATATTCGATCCTGCAAAAGAGGAAATTGTGCAATGGATACCTTGAAAACCACTTTTCAAGCCGTCATTGAGGGCTATACGGGCGAAGGGTTGAATGGACACGCCTTCCTGGTGCATGATCCGGTGCTCGATATTTATAGCGTTATTTCTGTTGGCTACGTTCGGCAGCGGCGCGTTACCGATGCAAACTTGATTGTCCGTTTGACCGCGAACCAGATCATAATCGAGCGCGACATGAACGATAAAACACTCGCCGATGCACTCGTTCAAGCGGGTATCCCACGCCAATCGATCATTTTGGCGTATGCTGGTGAACCCGTACCCGAGTCGGCCTGAAGTAGGCGATCGTGGAGCACACACAAGCAGATAATCCGGGTTCCGCAATGTTTTTAGGAATCGATCTCGGTACGTCGTTCATCAAAGGGGCGGTGCTCGACCTGACCACCAAGCGGATCGCGCATGTGCAGCGCGTGCCATTCCCCGATCCGCTGCCTGGGCTGCCCGACCTGTTCGTGGAGTATGACCCAGATGAGGTCATGACTGCCGTGCGGAGTGTGCTCGATCGGCTGCTGCCGCTGGCCGAAGGCTGCGCAGGAATCGTCATGACCAGCCAGATGCACGGCGTGGTCTTTACCACGACGGATGGCGAAGCACGCTCGACCCTCACCAATTGGCAGGATCAGCGCGCGCTGCTGCCGCATCCATCCGGCGAAGGCTCGTATTTCGATCGCTTATGCGGGCGGCTCGACCCCGACGAAACGCGACAGTTGGGCAATGAGATGCGGGCGGGGCTGCCCGTATGTTTGCTGTACTGGTACGTCGAATCCGGTCAGCCGCTTCCCGATCCTGATCTAATTCCCGCGTCGCTGCCCGATTTTGTGGTCGCCAACCTGTGCGGCTGCGCACCGCTGACCGATCTGACGAATGCGGCGGCCTATGGGCTGCTCAACCTCGAAACGCGCGATTGGCATCAGGCGGTGATCACGAAACTCGGCCTGCAACGCTTCCGGCTGCCGGCGATTCAAGCGCAGGGCGCGGTCGTCGGCGAACTCAAATGGAATGGGCAAACGATCCCAGTGTATACACCCGTCGGCGACTACCAATGCGCGCTGGTGGGATCGCTGGTCGAGGCGGGCGAACTGTCGCTCAATATCTCGACGGGTTCGCAGGTCAGTATGCTGACGCGCGCCGCCACGTTTGGAGATTTTCAGACGCGGGTCTATTTCGATCGACAGTTTACCAAGTCGATCACGCATATTCCAGCGGGGCGCGCGCTGAATGCACTGGTGGGGCTGCTCAGCGAACTAGCAACCGCGCAGGGACTCGATCTGGGCGATCCCTGGGCGTATATCGTCAAGGCGGCTGAAGCAGTTGATTCGACAACACTGCACATCAACCTCGCCTTCTTTCAAAGCAGCATCGGCAGCGCTGGCGCGCTCACGCATATGCAGGAATCGAATCTGACGATCGGGCATCTGTTCCGGGCGGCGTTTCAGAGTATGGCCGAGAGTTACTATACGTGCGCGCTCAAGTTATCGCCGGAGCGGACGTGGGATCGGCTCGTCTTTTCGGGCGGCCTGCCCCAGAAGATCGATCTGCTGCGCACGCTGATCACCGAACGATTCGCGGCGGACTACCGGATGTCACCACACACCGAAGATACGATGCTGGGGTTGTTGGTGCTGGCGATCGCGTTCACGGGACGCGCGGATAGCGTCGAAGCGGCATCGCGGATGGTGCAGGCAGGGTTGGTAGAAGCGAATGTTGAGCAGTAAGTGCCCAGGGCTGAAGCCACCAGGCTGAGACCAAATTTGGAGAGACTAATCAATCCAAATCTTTGGTATTCAAAAATTGGATTGCCAACACGAGCCTCTCAAAAACTTGTTTTCAGCCCGGTGGCTTCAGCCCCAGGCAAACAGTGGCGTTTTGGGATATGCCTCAGTAAAAAAATGGAGATTACAGGATGACAACGCTGGTTACGGGCGCTTACGGTTTTATCGGTTCATGGGTCGTGCGGCAGTTGGTGGCGGAAGGCGAGTCAGTATATGCCTTCGACTTGAGCGAGGATGTGCATCGGCTGCGACTCTCGATGACCGATGACGAGATCGCGCGGGCGGGCTTCATTAAGGGCGACATCACCGACGCTGCGCAGGTGAACGCGGCACTCACCGATTACAAAATCGACACGATCATCCACTTGGCCGCGCTGCAAGTGCCGTTTTGCCGCGCAGATCCGCGTCGAGGGGCGCGCGTCAACGTCGAAGGCACGGTCAACATGTTTCAAGGTGCGCTGGAAACCGGAATCAAGCGCGTCACGTATGCGTCATCGGCAGCCGTATATGGCACCGCCGATATGTATCCGCCGGGCGCATTGGCTCACGATGCCCCGCCGCACCCGATGTCGCTGTACGGGGTCTACAAACAAGCCGACGAAGGTCTGGCGAAGGTCTATTGGCAATTGGATCAGGTGACGAGCATCGGGGTCCGCCCCTATACGGTGTATGGGCCGGGGCGCGATCAGGGCATGACCTCGACGCCCACCGCCGCCATGCTCGCCGCCGCCAAAGGCCAAGATTATCACATCTCGTTCGGCGGCATCGGCCAGTACCAGTATGGCCGCGATGTGGCGAGCGCGATCATCCAGGCGAGTCGCGCAAAATTCGAGGGCGCGGGCTGCTATAACCTGGGCGGCTCGGTGGCACACATGGACGAGATCGTGGCGGATATTCAGGCGGTCGTCCCCGCAGTCAAGATCACCTATGAACCCAAACCCTTAACCCTGCCGGAAAGCCTTGACGGCAGCGCCTTTGAAGCGGTTGTTGGCAAAATAGACTGGATACCGCTCGCCGACGGGATTCGAGAGACGATCACGGCGTTTCGGAGTCTGCTGGCGTCTGGCCGATTGGCGACCTAAAGTGCCAGAAACTCACCCTTGCCAAGCGCACTAACCTGCAAACACCTGCTTGATCTGCGCTGTCTATTGGTATAATTCACCTAGATTCATGGATTTTTCTCGCCGTCGTCGGTGCGTGAAGTTCATTGAGTCTATTCTTTTTTGCCCTCTCCAAAACGGTCGGTGCGTGAAGTCGCATAGGGCGGGGAGGCAAACCTTAAATGATGAGGACAAATCCCAATGGGCACAGCCGCACATCGAGAATATGCAGGACATGGCCCTGTCACGGTGGCGATCGTGACAGTGAGCGACTCGCGCACGCCCGAAACGGATAGCAACGGAATCTTTCTGCGCGAGCGACTCACGGCTTTAGGGCACAGGGTGGCCGGTTATCGCATCATTAAGGATGAGCCGGATCAGGTTCTGGCTGCATTGCAAGAAATGGCCGCGATCGAGGGTGTACAGTTGATTCTATTCAACGGCGGGACAGGCATCGCGCCGCGCGATACGACGTTCGATGTGCTGTCGCGCGCGCTCGAAAAGACGCTCCCCGGCTTTGGCGAACTATTCCGCATGTTGAGCTATCAGGAAGTCGGTGCGGCGGCCATGCTCAGCCGTGCCACCGCCGGAACCTATCGCGGCAAGGTCGTGTTTTCGACGCCCGGCTCCCCGAACGCCGTAGAAGTCGCGCTCGAAAAGTTGATCCTGCCGGAGATCAATCATCTCGCCTGGGAGGTCGCACGCCGCGCCTGACGCGAATTGATTAATCCAAAAACACGCTGCACGTTGGTGTCCAGGCGGGGACGCTGATCGCCAAGAATACGAGATCGCCCGACGATTCTACGTTGCGAATCTGGTGGATCGCTTTCGCCGGAATTGCCACCGATTGTCCCACCGTGACGACCACCGTCTCATCGTCGATGCGCACCGTGCCGCGTCCGGCCAACACGGAGTACGCTTCCTCGGCGTCCGGGTGAAAGTGCAGGCGCGACGCTTTGCCCGGCGGCAGCGCGATCGTCGCCAGGCTGTAGGCCGCACTGCCTCCGGCGGCCAACCCGATCAACTCTTGAACTTGCTCACCGTGTCCGCTTACGCGCACCACGATGTCATCGACTGATTTTATGTGCAAGTACGGTACTCCGTTTGAATGGTTGGGCGGTTGGATCGAACCTATACGCCATCAGGCCGACACCGGTTGCGCCAGCTTTTCGATGATTCCGCCGCCCAGACAACGCTCACCCTCGTAGAAGATCGCGCCCTGCCCCGGCGTAATATCGCGCAGCGGCGACTCGAAGCGAACGGCGACGCGGCTATCGGGCAGCGGCGTGATCAGCGCGGAGGCTGGGCGCGCCTTGTAACGAATCTTCACCTCGGCACGAAACGGCTCGGTTGGCGCGTTACCATCGATCCAGTTGACGCGCGCTGCCGTCAGAGAATCACGCCCCAGTTCTGCCAGTGGGCCGACGATCAGGGTATTTCGAGTCGAGTCATGGCTGAGCACATACAGCGGCTCTGACCACGAGAGATTGATCCCTTTGCGCTGGCCGACGGTGTAATTGGGCAAGCCCGTGTGTTCGCCGATGACCGTGCCATTGCGCAGCATGATCGGGCCGGGCGTCAGCGACTCCGGCGCGTGTTCCGTCAAAAAGCGACGATAGTTGTTATCGGCCAGGAAGCACAAATCTTGGCTGTCGTGCTTAGACGCGACAGGCAGCCCAAACTTCGCGGCCAGTGCGCGCACTTCCGGCTTCGTATATTCGCCGATGGGGAACAGGGTGTGCGAAAGCTGTGGCTGCCCCATGACGCTGAGCACATAACTCTGATCTTTGGCGTCGTCGCGCCCCTTGAGCAGGTCAAACGTGCCCGTCTCGCTCTGTCGGACGCGCGCATAATGCCCGGTCGCCAGATAATCGGCATCTAGCGCCAGCGCGTTATTAAGCAGCCACTCGAAACGGATATGGCGGTTGCATTCCAGGCACGGGTTGGGCGTCATGCCTGCGCTGTACTGGTCGATGAAATAGCGGACGATTGTGCCCCGGAAAACCTCGCGCGTATCCAGCACGTAAAATGGGATGCCCAGCTTATCGGCGACGATCCGCGCGTCGGCCATCTGATCGGGCGTGCAACAGCGATTTTGGGCGGGTGCGCCATCATCTTCGCAGTGATCTTCCGCCCACAGCCGCATCATCATGCCGATCACTTCGTAACCAGCCTCGACACATAAGGCCGCCGCTACCGAACTATCCACGCCGCCGCTCATGGCGACCACCACGCGCTTTGTCATCATGCCACCCCGTTAACCCAGTAAACGCCGCCAATTATATCATATCGGGACTCTTGCTTGAGGACTGTTGCAGATATGCGATTCCAAAATAATCGAACGGAATTGCTGAAAATTTGGGCAAAATGTCTTGCACCCCACAAATTTACGCCTATAATCTGATTGTTGTGAATAGAAAACTTCCAAATTAATGTTCGTTTGAGGGCATTTCCCTAAGATGGCAGCAACTCCCACTCCCATTGCTTATAATATTCGGCGGCAGCGCCTTCAGGTACGGCTGCTCGTATGGCCCGCCGCAATCTGGTTGATCCTGTTTTTTATCCTGCCACTGATCATTGTTTTCCTGTACAGCTTTTTAACGTCGAGCGCGCTCTATCAAGCCGCAGCGCCCTTTACGCTTGAAAATTATCAACGCCTATTTGGGCCGACCTATACGACGATCATGCTGCGCTCGGTGGGGACAGCCATCGTGGCGACTCTATTGTGCGTGATCGTGGGGTATCCGATGGCGTTTTTCATCGCCACCCGCCCCAAAGCCACCCGCAACCTGTTTTTGCTGCTGGTCATCGTGCCCTTTTGGACGAATTTTTTGGTGCGCACGTATTCGATCGCGTTCTTACTGGGTGACACAGGACTGATCAACACGATCCTGGTTGATTATCTGCACATCCTGTCCGAGCCGATCCACATGATGTATACGTCATTCTCGGTCTATGTGGGGCTGATTTACGGGTATCTGCCGTTCATGGTGCTGCCCATCTACACCGCGATCGAGCGCTTCAACTTCCGGTTGGTGGAAGCGGCGCATGACCTGGGCGCGAACGACTTGCGCGCGTTTGTGCGGGTGATGCTGCCGGTGACGTTTCCGGGGGTGCTGGCGGGCTGCATCCTGGTCTTCATCCCGGCACTGGGCGCGTATATCACCCCCGATTTGCTGGGCGGCGCGAAATTCCTGATGGTAGGCAACCAGATCGCGGGTGCGGTGCTCGGCACATCGACCGATAAACCGTTCGGGTCGGCGCTGTCGATTGGGATGATGGTGATCGTGGTCGTCGCCTTGTTGGTTTATTATCGGTTCGGCGATCGTGGTGCAGGCATCGTATAGGACGCAAATATGGCTCAAGTCGCACTTCCCCCACGTCCACTACCGACCCTTGGACTCGATCCGGCGCGGCTGCGCGGCGATATGGCGATCCGGCGGACGGGCAAAGTTCTGCTCTCGATTACGCCCTGGGTTGGCTATCTGTTTTTGTGGATACCAATCATCGTCCTGGTCGTCTTTTCGTTCAACCAATCGCGTACCAATGCCGTCTGGCAAGGTTTTACGCTGGATTGGTACAAGCTGCTGCTGAGCGGACAGTTTGGCACAGAACGACGCTTGAGCACGGAATTTCTGCTGTTAGCGCTCAAAAACAGCTTGATCGTTGCCTTTTGTGCGACGATCATCTCCACCATGTTAGGCACGATGATCGCCATCGGCATGGAGCGCTATAAGTTTCGCGGACGGCGGCTGATCGATCTGCTGCTTTATCTGCCCGTCGTGATACCCGAAGTGACGATGGGTCTGTCGTTGGTTTTGTTTTTCTCGCTGGGCTTCCGTACCATCAACAACCTGACTGGCACGAATCTGGCGCTCAGTTTGGTGACGATCATCATCGGCCATGTGGTGTTTTGTATGCCGTTCGTGGCGATTGTGGTACGTTCGCGGCTGTCGGGTATGAGCACTTCGCTGGAAGAAGCTGCGCGCGATCTGGGCGCGGATGAGTGGCATACCTTTACGCGGGTCACGCTGCCGCTATTGATGCCCGCCATTCTCGCAGGCGCGATGTTGGCACTCACGTTGTCGCTCGACGATTTTGTCGTCACGCAGTTGGTGGCCGGCGTCGGCTCGACGACGTTGCCCGTGTTCGTGTACAGTATGATCAAGTTTGGTGTCAACCCCAGCATCAATGCTGTCTCGACGATCGTCGTTTTCATTTCGATGAGCTTGGTGCTGTTCTCACTGGTACTCCAACGCAATCGGGGTTAGAGTCTCTAGCTTGTCGGATAGGGTTTTGGGTTTACGTCAAAAAGGAGTCCGTTTCGATGACCAATAAGCGTTTCCTCTTGATCAGTGCTTTGGCTGCCGTGCTGGCCGTGATGCTGCTCGGCCAATCGACCTTCCATGCCGGTGCGCAGGCAGCCACTGCCGCAGCCACCGACGCACCCACCAGTTCGATGGTATTCACGCCCGTCGCCACGATGCCCCTGGTCAACGGCGCGCCGCAAGAACTGCACGTCTATAACTACACCACCTATATCGCTGACGATACCATCACCAATTTTGAAAAACTGTACAACGTCAAAGTTACCTACGATACCTTCGCCGCCAGCCCGGAAATGCTTGCCAAGATTCAGGCGGGCAACCCTGGTTACGATGTGATCGTGCCGCCCGACTATGACATTCCGCTGCTGGCGAAAGCGGGCTTGTTGCTTCCGCTGGATATGAGCAAGCTGCCCAACTTCACCCAGTATGCGAACAAGTCATTCAAGAATCCGATCTATGATCCAAACAATAAATACAGCGTGGCCTACCAGTGGGGCACCATCGGTGTGGGCTATAACCCGACCAAAGTGGGGCATGACATCACCAGTTGGGCCGATGTATTCGATCCGAAGCTGAAGGGGCGCGTCGGCATCCTGGACAGCGTCCGCGAATCGATAGCGATCGTGCTCAACTATCTCGGTAAAGACCCGAACTCCACCAACAAAGCCGATTTGGATGCAGTCAAGGATTTCTTCATCGCTCACAAAGACGTGATCGCGCGCTTCCATGCCGCCGACGGTCAGTACTCTGTAGCGAAGGGTGAACTGGATGTCATTACTGACTGGAACGGCGACTTCAACCAAGTCATGGGCGATCCCGCCAACGCCAAAGCCGGGTTGAAGTTTGTACTGCCGAAGGAAGGCACCGTCCGTTGGATCGATAACTTGGCGATCCCGAAGGGCGCGCCGAATGCCGATCTGGCGCTGAAGTTCATCAACTACCTGTACGATCCACAGGTTGCCGCCGATATTTCCAACTTTATCGGCTACGCCACCCCCAACCAAGGCGCGATCGATCAGGGCTTGATCAGCAAAGAAGACTTGGCTAATCCGGCGTTGTACGCGCCCGATAGCGTCAAGCAGTTTGTGCTGATCGATCTAGGTGATGCGCAGTCCCTCTACGATAAGGAATGGGCTGACATCAAGGCCGCCGTCAGTCAGTAACAAAAAAGCCCTCACCCCTCTACCTGCGGGAGAGGGGCTAGGGGTGAGGGCTTTTCCCGATAACCCGACAATTTGAAGAAATCACAAAAACCATGACCGATTCTCCGTCTCCCGCAGTCGATTTGCAGAACATCAACAAAATATTTAGCGCGCGGCGGAACGAAGCACCCGTGATGGCCGTCGAGTCGATGAATATGACGATCTACGATGGCGAATTTTTCTCAATGCTCGGACCTTCTGGCTGTGGCAAAACCACCACGCTCCGCATGATTGCGGGTTTTGAAGAGCCATCCGAAGGCAAAATTATGATCGAAGGCCGCGATCAGGTCGGGATTCC
Source organism: Aggregatilineales bacterium (assembly GCA_038230635.1). Taxonomy (GTDB): domain Bacteria; phylum Chloroflexota; class Anaerolineae; order Aggregatilineales; family UBA2796; genus JBBRMW01. The sequence continues at coordinate 47,477 of JBBRMW010000007.1, forward strand.
GCCTTTTCACCGCCCAGTCAACACCGTTTTCCAAGATTACGCACTGTTTCCGCATTTGACGGTCGCGCAGAATGTGGCGTTCGGGCTGGAAATGGAACGCAAGCCGCATGATTTCATCGCCAAGCGTGTCACCGAAATGCTCGAATTGGTGCAGCTCCCGCACATGGAAAAGCGCACGCCCAAACAGCTATCCGGCGGCCAGCAGCAGCGTGTCGCACTGGCGCGTGCCCTGATCAAAGAGCCGCGCGTTTTGCTGCTCGATGAGCCGTTGGGCGCGCTCGATCTGAAACTGCGCAAACAGATGCAGTTCGAGTTGAAGCACATGCAGCGCCGCCTGGGAATTACGTTCATCTATGTGACCCACGATCAGGAAGAAGCCCTGACCATGAGTGACCGGATCGCGGTGATGAACAAAGGGCATGTCTTGCAAGTTGGCGCGCCCGCCGAAATTTACAACAAGCCCGCCACCCGCTTTGTGGCGGATTTCATCGGCGAGACCAACTTTATCGAAGCGCAAATACAAGAAATGCACGGCGAAGAAGCCACCGTGTTGGTGGAGGACGAATTCTCGCTGCGGGTGAGCACACACGGTGCGGAAGTCAAAGTCGGCGATCGGATCACGATCGCCATCCGCCCGGAAAAAATCGATTTGCGCCTGATCACCGATGATGCCCCAAACAGCTTGCCGGGTACACTCGAAGAGTGTATTTTCATCGGTACAGATAACCGTTATGTGGTGCGTGTCGGCGAGCGATCGGTGTTTGTGGTGCGCGAACAAAACAGCATGTCGGGGCGGTTGTCGGAGCTGGTCGTCGGTTCGCAAGTCCGCGTGCAATGCTCCACGGAGCAAGCCCTGATCCTGACGGAGTGACGGCGCAGGGGCGAATTAAAGTGTTGATTCCAAACCCTTCAATTCGAGTTCCTCCGCAAAATGGCAGGCGACGAGGTGTCCGGCGGCGGACTCTCGCAGCGCTGGCACCTCGACCTTGCAGCGAGCTTGTGCGTAGCGGCAGCGTGGATGGAACGGGCAGCCGGGCGGCGGATCGGACGGATCGGCGACATCGCCTTCTAAGCGAATCCGGTCTGTCTCATGACGGATGCTGGGATCGGGTTTCAAGACGGCGGAGAGCAGTGCATCCGTATACGGATGCAGCGGTTTGGCGAAGATCGCCTCGGTCGGAGCCAATTCAACGATTTTGCCGACGTACATCACCGCCACCCGATCGCTAATGTGCGCCACCACGTTGAGCACGTGCGAAATGAAAAGATACGTCAAGCCCAATTCGGCTTGCAAATCTTTGAGCAAATTCAAAATCTGGGCTTGCACCGACACGTCAAGCGCGGACACAGCCTCATCCGCGACGATCAGCTTCGGATACGGTGCCAACGCCCTGGCGATGCCGATGCGCTGGCGCTCACCGCCGCTAAAAGCGTGGGGGTAGCGGCGGATATATTCCGGGCGCAGACCCACTTTTTGCAGCAGGTCACGGACGCGATCTTCGACGGCTCTTCCACGCGCAATGTGATTCACTTTGAGCGCCTCACCGATGATCTCCAGTACGGGCAGACGCGGATTGAGCGACGATTGCGGATCTTGGAAGATCATTCGTATTTCGCGGCGATACGGCTTGAGCTGCCGCGCACTGAGCCGCGCCAGATCGACGGAGGGCTGCGCTTTGTACTGGTAGCGGATTTCGCCCCCAGTGGGTTTATACAAACGGAGCAAGGTGTGTCCGAGCGTCGTCTTGCCGCACCCCGATTCACCGACCAATCCGAGCGTTTCGCCTTCGTAAATGGCAAATGAAACGCCATCGACCGCTTTCACATGACCGACCACACGATTGAAGAGTCCGCTCGTGATGGGGAAGTGCATTTTGAGATCGTTGACCACCAACAGAGGGAGTTGATTCGGCGCTGATTGGAAAATTGCCCGCTGCTTGATATTGGCCGAGACCGCAATATCTCTGGCCTGAATCAACGGTGGATCGCCATATAGGAAGCAGCGAACTTCGCCCGCGCCTTCTGTGATCAGGTCGGGATGCTTTTTGTCGCAGATACCCTTCACAGCGTATTCGCATCGAGCGTGAAAGGGGCAGCCGCCCGGTCGGTGCAAGGGATGCGGAATGCTGCCCTGGATTGCATCGAGGCGCGCCCGTTTGCGCACGCTCAGACGTGGGATCGAGCGCAGTAGTGCGCGCGTGTATGGATGTTTTGGCTGAGCGAATATTTCCTCGACCGGACCATGTTCGACGATTGTGCCGAGGTACATCACGATCACCTCGTCCGCAATATCGGCCACCACCCCCAGGTCGTGCGTGATGATCATGACCGACATGCCCATATCCCGCTGCAAGCCCCGAAGCAGATCGAGTACGTTGGCTTGGGTTGTTACATCGAGCGCGGTCGTCGGCTCATCAGCGATCAGCAGTTTTGGCTCGCAGATCAGCGCCATCGCAATCATGGCGCGCTGGCGCATCCCACCCGACAGTTCAAACGAGTAGGCGTCGATCAGCTCACGCGGCCTGGGAATCCCCACTTTGGCAAGGGCTTCAATCGCCCGTTCGCGCGCTTCAGGTTTCGAGATGGGCAAATGCCAGCGGATCGCTTCCATGATCTGGTTGCCGATCGTATACAGCGGCGATAGTGAGGCCATCGGCTCCTGAAAAATCATCGTGATGTCTTTGCCACGCACGGCGCGAATATCTGCGCCATGTGGGTTCAACTTCGCCAGATTGATCTCGACATCGGGTGTCGGGCGAAAAATTACATCGCCCGTGATCAACCGACCGGGCGGATCGACAATCTGGAGAATCGCCCGCGCCATGACCGATTTTCCGCAGCCCGACTCACCCACCACGCACACCGTCTTTCCGCGCGGAATGCGATAACTGACGCCCTCGACGGCTTTCACGATGCCTTCGGAAGTAAAAAAATGAACCTGGAGATCGTTGACCTCCAACAAACTATCGCCTGCTTGCATGGTATCGGTGCTCATAGCTAGTACAGCAAAGCGGAAATAATCAGAGAGTTAAGCCTGAAGCGGGCGGCCTTTATACGTCCACTTAAACGGTCGGGCAGTCTGGTTAAAAAAGGCGA
>JBBRMW010000008.1:0-48933 GCA_038230635.1 Aggregatilineales bacterium
ATATCTTTATATAGCGCGTCGAACTCACTCACGCGCAAGCCTGTCAGCGACTGAAATACACTCGGAAAACCGCTCAAGTGATTGTATTGGAGTATCATGCGCCCAGTGTACCTCACCGTCACTAATTCCGAATGTTATCCAGTGTATTGATTCCGGCGCATTTAGCAGCGGATACACCCACAATCGCTCCTACATTGAATGCCGCCGCCTTCGACATGAAAACAGCCAAGCTCTACAAATCTGCTGATGATGCGATCGAGATACTCCTTCCGAGCGGTTGGACGACTCCCTCAACCAACCGTCCGGGCGTTTACGACATTGCATACGGTGAGGCGACCAGTCCGTCGGCTTTCATCGAAGTTCGTATCAGTAAGGCCGTCGTTTTATACAAAAGTATCGATTCGACGGGCAAGGCTGACTCGCCCAAAAGTGCGCTCGAAGCCCTAATCACGGCGAACAGCGGCGGCAGTATCAAGTTCAGCACAGTGCAAGACGCAAAAATCGGCGTACTGAAGGCACAACAACTGACGGCGAGCGCCAGCAGCGGCAGCGATACAACACCCGCGTCCGAATACGACATTCGGTTGGCGCAGATTCCGAACACCGATCAGGTCGTGTATGTGCAAATCTACAGCCTCGAATCGCTATGGAAAATGGCACAGCCGATCATGAATAAAATGCTCGATTCGCTGGTAATCCATGCGCAAAACATCCCAACGGCGACTCCCACCATGACGCTTCATCCGTTGCTGATGAGCGCGACGGCACTTCAGAAGCTGATCGATGCTCTCACGCCGACGAGCACGCGAACGCCCATATCGAGCAGCGCCCAGGGCACCACAGTGACGCTGTTCGATGGATTGCAATATATTGATACGGTCGTAGGTAAAGGTCGAGAAGCCGTCAACGGCAAAACGGTTCAGGTCAAATATACGGGCAAGTTGACCGATGGCACTATATTTGATAGCACTGAGAAACGCAGCCCTGGATACTTCGAGTTCATTCTCGGTACGGGGCAGGTTATCAAAGGGTGGGACGAGGGCGTTGTCGGGATGAAGGTTGGCGGTAAGCGCACCTTGATCATTCCGCCGGAACTGGGCTATGGGGCGCAAGGGGTAGGCAACATCCCAGCGAATGCTACGCTCGTTTTCGATATCGAGCTGGTCGCGGTCAAATAACTCGGATGCGATAAAACGGGCGACCACATGGGGTTCGCCCCTACAAAAAACGGCGCAGTAGGGGCGGCCCGATGTGGCCGCCCGTCTCTCAGCAAGCTATATGAAATTACCTGAATTCCGTATTACGTTATTACGTGCGCCCAAATTCGCGCGCCAGTTGATCCGAGCTGAGGTGAATCATCGTTGGGCGGCCATGCGGACAGGTGCGCGGTGCGGCGCAGATTTCGAGCTGGCGCATCAAACCGACCATCTCGTTATAGCTCAGCACCTGTCCGGCCTTGACCGCCGCCGCTTTGCACACGCGCAAAATGATCCGCGCCTCGATCGTCGATTCGCCCGGTTCGTCGCCGTTTTCGAGATCGTCCAAGATCAGGCGAATCGAGTCTTCGGGTGAGCGATCGGCCAGCAAAGCGGGTACGGCGCGTACCTGAAACGTCCGCTCGCCAAAGGGTTCGATGGCAAAACCGATCGTGGTCAGTGCATCGAGATTCTCCTCGATCAGGCGCGTCGAGGCGGGCGTGAGTTCCAGCGTGAGCGTGTCGAGGGTTCGCTGAGCGACGGGCGAATGGGCGGCGTGCTCGGCCATGAAGCGCTCATATAGGATACGCTCATGGGCGGCGTGCTGATCGACCAGATAAACGCCCGCGGGTCCTTCGGCTACAATATACGTCGCGCCCACTTGTCCGATCACCCGCATGGGCGGCAGGGTGCGCGGTGTGCTCGTTGGTGTCGCGGACAGGTTCGGCGCATAAACGGGGCGCACATTGGAATCGCTCGGCGGCATCTGCTGGCTGCGATAGCCATAGCCGGATTCGGTAGGCGGCAGATCGTAGGCGCGCTGCATCGTGCGCATGGTGTATTGATCGGCAGGATTTGGGGAAGGTTCGGATGCGCCGCTCAGACTGTTCGTAGGGGGGCCGAACGCGCTATCAGACATGGCGGGCACAGGCGAAACGCCGATCACCGCGCGTCGAACAGCACCGTGAATCGCCGAAAAGACCGCTTCGGGCGCGCGAAATCGCACTTCTGCTTTGGTCGGATGGACATTGACATCGACTTCTTCGGGCGGCAGCGTGATCAGTAGCACGGCCACCGGATAGCGATCGGACGGAATCAGCGTGTGATAGGCTTGGGTGACAGCGTAGGTCAGGCTGCTATCCTGGATGTAACGCCCATTCACAAACAGCGTGATCTGATTACGCGCGTTGCGGGTCAGGCTGGGCGCGCTGGTATAGCCGATCACGCTGACGGGCGGCAGATCGGGGCGGTGGCGCTCAGAGGGCAGCACTTCGATCATCTCGCGCATGGTGTCGAGTCCGAGCATCTCGACCAGCACATCTTCCAGCCCCCCGTTACCCGTTGTCTGAAAGGCAAGGCGGCCATCTTGTATCAATGAAAAACGAACATTCGGATAGGCGGTTGCGTAGCGTGTCACCAGGGAGTCGATGTGGCGGCGCTCGGTCGTTTCGGCTTTCATAAATTTGACGCGCGCCGGGGTGTTGAAAAACAAGTTTTCGACGGTGATCACGCTGCCGATTGGCGTACCTGCCGCGCGCCGCTCCGTCAGTACACCACCGCGCACCCGGATCAAGGTGCCGCTCGGTTCATCGGCAGTACGTGTGAGCATCGTCACCTGTGCCACCGATGCAATGCTGGCGAGCGCCTCGCCACGAAAACCGAGCGTCTGGATGTGCGTGAGATCATCGACGCTCTGCAATTTGCTGGTAGCGTGCGGCAGGAACGCGATCTCGGCCTCGTCCGCTGGGATACCGCTGCCGTTATCCGTGACGCGCAGCAAGCGCCGTCCACCCGCCTCCGACTCGACCTGAATGAGCGTCGCGCCCGCATCGAGCGCATTTTCGACGAGTTCCTTGACGACCGAGGCCGGGCGTTCGACGACTTCGCCCGCCGCGATTTGCGAGGCGACAACCTCCGATAAGATGTGAATAGGCATGGCTAACCTTTGTAACCAATACAAAGCGGGCGACCAAATGGGATTCGCCCCTACCCAAGACAGTGCAATGTAGGGGCAAACCGCGCGTGGTCGCCCGTCCGAGGGTTCTTCTAGTCTGCGCGACGTTCGGGTTTTGCTTCGCCGCCAATCAGATTCGCGCCTTCCAGCGGAACCCGAATGAAGAACGTGCTGCCGACGCCTTCCTGACTCTCGACCCAGGCATGACCACCATGCTTTTGCGCCACATTCAGGACGATGAACAAGCCGAGTCCGCTGCCCTTGACGCGCTGATGTTCCTTGCGTCGCACACGGCGAAAACGCTCAAATAGGTGCTGTTGATTTTCCTGGCTGATGCCGAGTCCGGTATCTTGGACGCTGAGCACCAGATTGCTTTCCTTGACCGCCGCGCTGACCGTGACCGTGCCACCTTCCGGCGTATATTTCACGGCGTTATCGACCAAGTTATTGAGCGCGCGTTTGAGCATGGCCTCATCGAGATTCAAAATTGGCATGGTCTGATCGATGTGGGCGATCAGCTTGAGGTCCTTCTTTTCGGCGGGCATGGTGTGCGTCGTGATGATCTCATTCGCCATTTTGAGCACATCGCATGGCTCGCGCATCAGATCGTAGTAGCCCGTTTGCGGATCGAGCCGCCCAGCGTCGAGGACCTTATCAACGAGATCAGTCATTTGGGCGATGCCACCCACGATCTTTTCGGCGGCATCCTTTTGCTTGGGGGTCAATTCGCCAAGCATGGGCAGCATCGAGGCATATCCCTGCATATACGTAAGCGGGGAACGCAGATCGTGAGAAACCGTGCTCACAAATTCGGTTTGGTTGGCGTGCAAGGTCTTATAACGGGTGATGTCGCGCAAAATCAGGACACTTCCACGTCGCCCCTGCTTGCCCGCTTTGATCTCCGACAAACGCGGCGCGTAAGTCTGACCTGCCTCGTTTTGCCATTCGACCGAATCGGCTTTGCTGCCGTCGTGCAACAGTTCGAGCAGCGGCTCAGCGCTCACGACATCTCCAATGCGTTTGCCGCTGACCTCGCTGCCGCGTACCGACAAGGCTTTTTCGGCGGCGGGATTGAGCAGCACGATCGATTCTTTGGCGTCGATCACGATTACGGGATCAGCCGTGCTCGCCAAAATCGCGGCAAGCTGTTCCTGGCTATGGCGCATCGACTCAAAAGCCTGTGCGTTTTCGACAGCCACTGCGACTTGCCCGGCCACGATCGCCAATAATATGTGCTCGGATTCGGTCATGGCATGTGCGCTGATAAAGGCCAGAGCAATGAAGCCATGCCGTGCTTCGTGGGCGGTCAATGGCAGCACGATGAGCGAGCGAACACTTTTTAGTGTTTTACCTAGCTCTGGTATGGCGGTCACATCCGAGATTTCCGCGGCACCACCTTGATCGAGATGACGCAGTAACGCATTGGCGGCATGACCCAGCGCTGTGCTGACCGCATCGGGCGGCGCGTACAGCGAACCGGCTTTCTCGCCGCCGAGTGCAATGACGACGCCGTCCGCGCTCAAGGCACGTCCCAGGATGCCGCCAATCGTCAGCAGCATTTCATCGAGTGTGCCGCTAGACGCGATATGCTGGGTAATATCGAACAGCAATTGGCGCGTTTCGATCTGGTGGTCAAGTTGCGCGCGCAGTGTTTCGAGGGTTTCGCTCACAGGTTAGCCTTGTCCATGCTTGCGCTTAGGAATCGGAATACGGCGCATTATAACATCGTCGCCAAATGCGCGCAAAATATGCAAGCCCGTTCAATTTCGTTTAGCGACCGAAGACACCCTTGCACCCATTGGCAACAGGGCCTTTGCAAAGTCGTTCACCCCACCCCCTAGCCCCTCCCCTCTCCACAGCGTGGGGAGGGGAGGGGCTAGGGGGTGGGGTAAATAGCCGATCTACGCCCATCCCTGGACTTTGCAACAGCCCTGCCATTGGCAAACTTCGATATGCGAACTCGCGTGCTATAATCAACGGTACGGATAGCGTCCCCTGTGCCATATTCAAAGCCAGCAAGAGGGTTTCAATGACTGCGCCAATTTACCTGTCGCTCGTGTTTCATAACCATCAACCGGTCGGACAGTTCGATTATGTGACCGAACACAGCGTTAATGTCAGCTATTTGCCGCTGATCGAGCTGCTCGAACAGCATCCGAGCGTGCATGTGGGCGTCCATTTCACCGGGCCCTTGCTGGATTGGCTAAAGATCAATTACCCAGAGTTGATCTCGCGCCTGCGCGTGCTGGTGACGCGCGGCCAAGTCGAAATTCTCACGGGTGGGTATTACGAGCCAGTTTTGGTGGCGCTGCCAGATGAAGACAAAATCGGCCAGATTCAAAAGCTCACCGAGGCGGTCAAAGCGACGTTTAATTACGAGGCGGTCGGTCTGTGGCTGGCCGAGCGCGTCTGGGAGCCGCATTTACCGCGTCCGATCGCGCAGGCGGGCGTCAAATACGTGATCGTCGATGACACCCATTTCGAGGGTGTGGGTTTCGATAAAGACCACGATCTGTTTGGCTATTATGTGACCGAAGAGCAGGGTCACGCGGTGGCTGTGTTCCCGACGCTGGCCTATTTGCGCTATTCGATCCCGTGGCTGCCCGTTGAGCGGTTGATCGATTGGATGCGCGTCGAGGCCGATAAGCCGCTGCCGTCATTCGTGCCGAAGCTGGCGTTCATGGGTGATGATGGCGAAAAATTTGGGACGTGGCCGGGTACTTACGAACACTGTTGGGGCGACGGCAAATATATGGAGCATCTGTTCAGCGCCCTCGACAAAAACGCCGACTGGCTCAAAACCGCTTCGCCCGCCCAGTATATGCGACAATTCCCGGCATTGGGGCGTGCCTATCTGCCAACCGCCAGCTATATGGAGATGGGCGAGTGGAGCCTGCCGCCCGATGCGTCGTATCAACTGACCACGCTCAAACATACCTTGGAAGATCAAAAGCGCTTGGATGTGGTGCGTTTTTTGCGGGGCGGCATTTGGCGCAGCTTTATGGTGAAATACGACGAGATCAATCACATGCAGAAGCGCGCCCTGCTCGTCAGCGAAAAGGTCCACGAGATGCGGCGTGGGCGGCGGCGCGAGGAGGCACTCGATCTGCTATGGGCGGCGCAGAGCAACGATCCGTATTGGCACGGCGTGTTCGGCGGCATTTATTTGTTTAATTTTCGCGTCGCCAATTACGCCAACCTGATCGCCGCCGAAGCGATGGCTGAGAGTGAAGAAACCGATCTGCGGCTGCGCACCTTCGATTTCGACCGTGACAGCCGCGATGAACTGGTACTGTCGGGAACGCCGTTCAACGCGATCTGGAGTCCGCAGGGCGGCGGCGCGCTGCTCGAACTTGATTACCGCCCAGGCAAGTACAATCTACTCAACATCATGAGCCGCCACAAAGAAGCCTATCACGCCGATTTGGTGGAAGCTGCTCGTGAGAATCGCGTCGTCACGCCGGAGTCATCCACCTCGCTCGAAATGGAAAACATCCACTCGAAGACCATTCGCGCCAAAGAGTTGGGATTGGAAAAGCTGCTGATCTATGATTGGCATCGACGCGCCGCATTCATCGATCATTTCATCGCACCGCATACCACGCTTGAAGAAATGTATCGTGCGCAATATGCCGAACAGGGCGATTTCGTCGGCCAGCCCTATCAGGCGCATACGACCATCGACGCGGAGGCGATCAGCGTCCGCTTGATGCGTGATGGGCACATTTGGGTGGGCGATGTGCATGAGCCGGTGCGCCTCACCAAGACCTTCCTGTTCAAGCGTGGCGATCATGCGTTCAGTGTGGCCTATGTGCTCAACCACGTCAGCGATAAGCCGATTTCACTGCGCTTCGCCGTCGAAACGGTGATCGGCTTCGATGGCGGTCAAGATGTCAACTACTGCGCGCTTCGCATCGGGGACGCGGCGGAACGGCTGTCGCTGCAAAGTTTGGCGGCTGTCTCCGCTGTCGCGCGTTATCAGGTGGATAGTAACCTGCGCAATCTGACGCAAACGACCGAACTGAGCCGTCCAGCAACCTTGTGGCGCTTCCCGCTCGAAACCATCACCCAATCGGAGGCGGGCTTCGAGCGCGGCTACCAGGGCACAGCGTTTTTACAGGTCTGGGATGTGCAAATCGCGCCGGGCGAATCATGGGCAGTCACGATCACGACTCGCGTGACCGAAGAAGCAACCCGTCCGTAAGCGTTTTGAGTGAGTCGGAGGGTGTGCGATGCCACGTTTGCAAGAACAGCCGATCCGCCTGAAGCAAAATCCATATCGCGGCCCGAACGCGCATTTACTGAGCCTTCAACAGACGCCGGATCGGAATAACGCGGGCTTGTGGCACAGCTTTCATAGTGGCTATATCGTGTATATTGTGGAGTGGCTCAACGCTAACTTACCCGATGGGTATAGCGCGCTGGGGAAGCAGTCACTGCAAATCGAAGTCTCATTTATCGGCGGCGATGAACGGCTTCCACCTCGCATTCCCGACGCTACTGTTTATAGAGCACAAGGCTATCAGTCATCTATAAGACCACACGCTGAGATAGCAATTGCAACCCCCGATGCGGTCATTCCAGTTCAAGGTTATGACCTCGATACAACATTAGATGCGGTGGTGATTTATAGTGGATTATCCCATTTGGGATTAGGAGAGCCAGTTCTGCGAATCGAGCTTCTATCGCCTGCCAACAAACGCGGTGGGAGTGGCTTCATTTCCTATCGAACGAACCGCCTTGACTGTATTCGCAGTGGCGTGCTCTTGTATGAACTCGATTTGCTACACGAATCCGCTTCACCACTCGACGAAATCCCGGTATACCCCAGGATGCGCGGCTCACATCCCTATTACATCGCCGTGACCGATTCCAGTCAGATAGAATTGGAAACCCGCATCAAGTTTTTCGATGCTGATGATTCATTCCCGCTCGTCAACATTTTGCTGCGGGGCGGCGACCTCATCCGCGATTTTGATTTTGGTGTTCCCTATCGATATATGTTTGAACGCGGCATCTGGGGCAAACTGCTCGACTACGCTGACGAGCCTGATCCGACCCGTCAGCGTGATGTCCAGGCGAGTATGAATCGGAATGTGTCGCCTGCGATGGCCGCGTATAGTCCAGCGGATCAGGCGCGGATCGCCGAACGGATGGCCGCGATCGTCGCAAACGAAGCAAAAAAATGAGCAGGAGACCTCGATTATGGCGCGTCTAAGCGAAAAGCCGATCTATCTGAAGCAAAATCCGTATGGCGGACCGAATGCGCATTTATTGAGCCTTCAACAAACTCCCGATCGAGACAACGGCGGGATGTGGCACAGCTTTCACAACACGTACATCAGTCACATTGCCGAAGAACTGAACAGCGTGCTGCCTGATGGTTACATGGCCCGCAGCGATCAATCATTGCAGCTCGAAATCTCGATTGAAGATATTGACGAGCGCTTGCCACCCCGTCGCCCTGACGTGGCAATTTACGAGCGCACCGGCCATCTCGCCTCAGCGGGCATTTCAACAGCTATTATGACGCCTGATATTGTATTCCCCATCGAAGAGCTTGCGAGCGACACCGAAATTGCGGCAGTGGTTATCTACAGCGGTGTATCGCACCGTTCACTGGGCGAGCCGATCGTTCGGATTGAACTGTTGTCGGATTCGAATAAGCGGGGTGGCAGCGGTCTTACGTCCTATCGAAAAGGGCGGCGCGACACCTTTGGAAGCGGTGTAACCCTGTACGAACTCGATCTGCTGCACGAGTCCGCCTCGCCCCTCGACGAAATTCCTGCTTATCCCACACTGCGCGGCTCGCATCCGTATTATGTGGCAGTGACCGATTCCAGCAGGCCGCCAAGAGAGACTCGCGTCAAGTTTTTTGATGTGGATGATCCCTTCCCACTGGTCAATATTTTGCTGCGGGGTGATGACATCATCCGCGATTTCGACTTCGGTATCTCGTATAATGAAACCTTCGTGCGGGGCATCTGGGGCAAGTTGCTCGACTATGCCGATGAGCCTGATCCGACCCGTCAGCGTGATGTCCAGGCGAGTATGAATCGGAATGTGCCGCCTGCGCTGGCCGCGTATAGTCCAGCGGATCAGGCCCGGATCACCGAGCGGATGCACGCGATCATCGAGAGTGAAGCCAACAAGTGAGCCGGAGCTATCGATTATGGCGCGCTTAAGCGAAAAGCCGATTTATCTCAAACAAAATCCGTATCGCGGACCGAATGCACATTTACTGAGTCTTCAGCAGACGCCACGCCCCAATGTGAGTCTGTGGCACAGCTTTCACAATCAACTCATCGTATTCATGACGCAAGCAATCACCAAAGTATTGCCCCAGGGGTATGTGGCTATCAATGACCAATCGCTGCAAATCCAAGCGCGTTTGCCCAATCGGAATATTGAAACATTGCCGCCACGTTATCCAGATGTAGCCGTGTACGCTCGCACCGTCACGCGAACACATCAAACCGGAGAGTCCGCGATCCTCAATCCCGATTTGTTCATTCCCTATGAAGCCGCTGCACCAAACTTTGAACTGGACGCGGTGGTTATTTACCAAGCAACCGACAATGAGGAGCTGCGCATGCCGATTGTGCGGATCGAGTTGCTATCGCCGAGCAACAAGCCCAATGGCGGCGATGTCAATGGCTATCTGCGCGCACGCGATGTATCGCTCGCCAGCGGTACGATCCTCTACGAACTTGATATACTCCATGAGTCGGCGTCACCACTGCGCGGAATTCCCGTCTATCCCGATCAATCCGAGTCACATCCCTACACAATCGCCGTGACCGATCCGGGTCGATTCCCGATCGAAATGTTGGTCAAAGGCTTCAACGTGGATGAGCGCTTTCCACCATTTGACATCGTACTTTTAGGTACAGATCGCGTGCATAATTTTGACTTGACAGACGCGTACAACAACGCATTCGGAGCATCCGATTGGGCGGCGTTGATCGACTATGCCGACGATCCTGATCCACGACGCGCGCTTGTGATGAAACAAAAGTTCAATCGAAGTGTGCCGCCCGCTTTGGCCGCCTATAGTCCAGTGGATCAGGCGCGGATCGCCGAACGGATGCGGGCGATTGTCGCCAGTGTGGAAAACCCGACCGCGGCACCATGACGTTCTATATCGGCTGTGCGGTATGGGCACATGATGATTGGGCGGGCAATTTCTTTCCGCCAGGGACGCCACCCGGTGAGCGTCTGACCCGATATGCGCATCGCCTGACCGCCGTTGAAATGAATAGCAGCTTTTATGCGGTGCCGCCGCTGACGACCATCAGAAAATGGGTGGATGAGACACCCGAAACCTTCCGCTTCAGTCCGAAATTCCCGAAGGCGATATCGCACTCGGCGCAACTCAATAACGTGGATGCACAGGCGCGCACGTTCATTGGTACGATGCGGCTTCTCGGTCCGCGACTCGGCCCATTGATGCTCCAACTGCCGCCGACTTTTTCGCCGCGACGGCTGCCGATCCTGGCGACCTTCCTTGAACGATTGCCGACAGGTGTGCCTATCAGCGTCGAGGTGCGCCATCCTGATTTTTTCGCGCCGATGGGCGAATCGGAACTTCACGATTGTTTGGGTGCCTTCAAAGCGGGTCGCGTTTTGTTCGATAGCCGCCCGGCGCACGAATCCAACGCGCCGGAAGCCGCGCCCGCCCAGGAACGTAAACCGAATGTGCCGCTTGTGACCGATCCACTGCAAAAATATGCGGTGGTGCGCTATATCAGCAGCCCGGTTCACGATGAAAATGTGCCGTTTTGGGAGGAATGGGCAGTGCGGGTGGCGGGCTGGCTCGACGAGGCACGTGATATTTATTTTTACATCCACTGCCCTGTAGAACTGCATTCGCCGTCGTTTGCCCGCGAATTTTATGGGCGCGTGCGCGCCTTACGACCGGAACTGCCACCCTTGCCCTGGGATGAAGCGGAGCGTCCACAATCCGCCAAGCTGACGCAACTCCCACTTTTCTAGCGCCGTTTTTCAATGGGCATTAATGTCCAAGCCGTTATCGACCACGCTCAGATTATTGGGCTGTGTGGCCGATTGCCAAGTGATCAGCAGCAGGCGGCTGTCATTCGTCCATCCAACATTGTTGGCGATTTGAATATTCGTACCTTTCCGATATTCGTTGCGGAACACCTGCCGTGACGTGTTTGCACCCGGATCATACACCCAGACGCCATCATTGATCGTGTCCTCGAAGCGCATATCGCCGCTGCGTGCGTTGGGCGTCTCGACGATGAAGGCCAGCAAACGGCCATCGGGCGACCAGCGCAGCATCCGCACGAAAAAGGGCGCTTTGCCTGCTGTCGGCGAATAGGTCGAATAGGGTGAGACGACCACGGGTTTTGATCCCACGAACAGCAAGTTGCCTTGATTGACCAACGCCACGCCGCCGGTTTGCGGATTGACCTCGTAGCGCAGGTTGCCGGGTGGCACGGTGGCGATCACCACCCCGCCCCGGATGATCGAACCACCCGATCCACCATAATAGATCGCCGTCGGTGCAGCGGTGCGCGCGATCGCCGTCAAGGTGCTCAGGACGCTGATGGGCACGCCATTCGGATTGGGCGGTGCAGTACTAGCACTCACTACGGTCGGGCGCGGTGTGGCAGTACGACGGGCGGTCGGCGGCGGTACGCGCGTCGGCAGAATCGGTTCGAGCGTCGGAACGTCGGTTGGAATATCCGAGGCCGTTGGCGATTCGGTCACCGCAATTGTCGGAATCTCAGTATCGGGGGGTGTTTCGCTGAGGGTGGCCGTCGGCGTTAGGCTGGCCGGACTCGTTGGGGATGGCGTTGGGCTGAACGTTTCGGTGGGCACAAGTGTCGGCGGCGGCGTATCGGTATCTGACGGGGTTGCGGTTGCGCTGGCGGTGTACGTCGGGGTGAGGCTGGGAGTCTCCGTCGGCGGGGGCGTACCTGTCGCGGTCGGACTCGGCGTGAAGGTTCGACTGGCGGTGACAGTGGGCGAGGCGGTTGGTGTCGGGATCGGCGTTTGCGTACCGGTGGCGGTGGATGTCTCCGTTGGCAGCGGTGTATCGGTCGGGACCATTGGCGTCAGGCTGGGCGTTGAACTGGGCGCGAGCGTCGGTGTAACAGGAATGCCTGGCGGCAGCGTACAGGCCAGCATCGCACTCGACAGCATCATCAGACCGATAATCCAGGAAAACCGCCGCATGTGCGCCCCTTTTGTAGCTCACTCACCCTAATTTATTCTACCCTTGTCTGCCGCGCTTGCCGCCTCCCCTTACAGTACGCTATGCTTACGCCATCATAACAGTTAAAAGTGCGCATGAGCAAGGAGTTCTTACAATGGCGTCAAAATTGGGACGGCGGGGCTTTTCAGCATTAGCCGCCGCAGCCTTATGTACTGCGTTTATGTTAGGAGTCGTCGTCAGCGTACCCGCGCGCGATGTGTACGGACAGGGCAAAACGGACGCCCTCTCACAAGCACTTATCGATCTATACAGCAAAATAAATCCGTCCGTCGTCAGTATCTCGGTGCGTATTCCGCAAGATGCTTCAAGCTCGGCTTTGCCCTGCGCGCTCGATAGCAATGGCACGCCCACGCCCTACTGTGCGGGTGAAGCCAGCGGATTCGTGTACAGTTCGGACGGCTACATTGTCACGAACTCGCACGTTGTGCAAGACACGGATCGTGTCGAAGTTACTTTTGCCGATGAGACCACGGTGCTGGCGAAAATTATTGGCTTCGATCGTGACAGCGATTTGGCTGTGATCAAGGTTGAGACCGATAAATCGCGGCTGATCCCCATCAAGTTGGCTGATTCCGATTTGGTGCAGATTGGGCAGCGGGTGCTCGCCATCGGCAACCCCTTTGGCTACAACAACAGCATGAGTCAGGGTATCGTCAGTGGGTTGAATCGGCGGTTGGATAGCCAAGCCAGCAGTGGTGATACATCTTACCAAATCCCCGGTATGATCCAAACTGATGCAGCGATCAATCCTGGCAATTCGGGCGGGCCGCTGTTCAACACGGAAGGCGAAGTGCTCGGCGTCAATACCTTGATCGAATCGCGCGTGCGGCAGTCATCAGGCGTGGGCTTTGCCGTTCCGTCGAACTTAGTCAAAAAGTTTGCCGATTTGATCATCAAAAATGGCAAAGTGCAGCATAGTTACCTCGGTATCCAGGGTGGCGACCTCTCGTTCGATGAAAATGTACTGCTGGGCATCGAACCAGGGCAGCAGGGTGTGCTGATCCAGACCGTCAGTCCGGGCAGCCCAGCAGAGAAAGCGGGACTGCACGCTGGCACGATCGAGAAAAAGCTCGATGGCATCCCGTTCAAAGTTGGCGGCGACATTATCGTTGCGGTCGATAAGACGCCTATTCGCCACTTCAGCGATCTGCTGACCTATCTTTTCGTCAAAACGGATGTCGGTCAACAGATTACAGTGACCGTGCTGCGCGACGGCAAACCACTCGACCTTGTGGTGACGCTCGAAGCGCGCGCCTATTCGTAAGAAACAGACGGACGTGGCAGGCCGCGTCCGCCTGACACCGAGATTTCAGATGTAATCGTGCTCTGCACGATCGCCTCAGGGCTGTTGTTCGTAGGGGGTAAACCTGCTATAGTGGATCGAACCTCAGTTTATTGCTAACCAAGCGAACGAGAGAGTCTCATGGCCGGTAATGTCTACCCTACCCCACGATCGGCGCAACCGGGCGGCCTCACCCCCTGGCTGGTGCGGCTTCCATTGCTCGCCCTGACAGCCGCAATGATGCTGCTTTTTCTGTCGATTTTGTTTGTGGCGGCACATCAACTGCAATATGACGGACAGGTTTATCCGGGCGTCTCCGCCTATGGAATCAGTTTGGGTGGTCTGACCCGTGAAGGCGCGACTGCCGCACTCGCCAAACGCTATACTTACGGCTCACAGGCGGTTTTCACTTTCCGCGACGCCGATCAATCGTGGCAGATGAGTGCCAGTGATTTGGGCGTCAGCTTCGATCCGGCGGCGGCGGCGACCAGTGCCTACAATGTCGGGCGGAACAGTGGATTGGTGCGTAACCTGCTCGATCAATGGGGCGCGTGGGTGGGCGGCAAGGCGATTGCGCCGACCATCGTTTACGATCAGTCGAAAGCCTCGGCGTTCCTGGCGCGCATTGGCACATCACTCAATCGCCCCGTGCAAGATGCAACGATTCTGCTGACGGGGGCGGCGGTCAAGACGACACCAAGCCAAGTCGGACGCGCGCTCGATATGGATGCGACACTTGCCACGCTCCGCAGCGTGATCTTGAATATGAACACAGGCGCAGAAATTTCGATCGTGATTCACGAAACGCCGCCCACGATCAAAGAATCGGAGACGGCTGCCGCTCAGATTCGCGCGGTACTGGCTTCGCCCGTGCAACTCTATGTGGATGGCAATGCCAAACTCGGTCCCTGGCAGCTTGCACCCGATTTCATCAGCGGCCTCGTCTCGATCAAGCGCGCGGAAAATCCTGACGGCAGCGCGCGCTATCAGGTCGATCTGAATACCGACCCGATCAAGACCATTTTGCAAGGGCTGTCGGCGCAACTCAGCGTCAACCCGGTCAACGCACGCTTCCTTTTCAACGACAATACGAAACAATTGGAAACCATCAGCGACAGTGTGAATGGCCGCTCGCTGGATGTGGATACGACGCTCAAAAACGTGAATGGCGCGCTCAATCGGATTGATAACCGCCGTGTGGCGCTCACGTTTCATGAGGTTGTGCCGCCGATCAACAGCCGATCCACCGCGGAACAGCTTGGCATCAAGGAACTGGTCGTTTCGGCGACGACTCACTTCTACGGGTCGGGCGGCAATCGGCGCACCAATATTCAGGTGGCGGCCTCCCGCTTTCACGGACTGGTGATCACGCCCGGCGAAATATTCTCGTTCGACAAATATTTGGGCGATGTCAGCCCGGAAACGGGTTACGACACCGGCCTCGTGATCTTCGGCAACCAGACGATCAAAGGCGTGGGCGGAGGCGTCTGTCAGGTGAGCACGACGGTTTTCCAGGCGGCCTTTTTCGGCGGCTTCCCGATCAATGAACGCTATGCGCACGGTTATCGTGTGGGCTATTATGAGAGCGGTTCGGCGACGGCAAACGGCACATTGTATACGTCCGGCGTTGGCCTTGACGCGACGGTTTACGCACCGCAAGTCGATTTTCGCTTCACCAATGACACGCCTTACTACCTGCTGATGGAAACATTCTTCGATGCCGCCCAGCAAGCGCTGACCTTCAAATTCTACAGCACGAACACGGGGCGCATCGTGACCAAAGAGGGTCCGACAATTGGCAATCCGGTGGCACACGGCCCCGCCGTTTATCAAGAGAGCGCGGATGTCGCGGCGGGGCAACAGCAGGTCGACTATGCGGTGGATGGCGCGGACGTGCATGTTTACCGCACGATCCGCCAGAATGGACAAATCATCGTCAATCACCAAGATTTTTTCAGCCACTATCTACCCTGGCAGGCAATTTTTCTGGTGCCGAAAGGCTATGGACACAGCTAGACGAAACACAAATCGCCTGAAGCACGCCCTCATGCGCCATTCGCTCGAAATGAATTTCGCGCTATAATCCGAACGCTTGCACAACGCCTATTTAATTGATCTGGCTCGTCGAATCAAGACATCGCAGCCGCCGTCAGGCCGCGCTTGTTTGCGCGATCACTGCCCGCGAGCCAATCATCAGCACCTCAAAAGGAGTCCGGTTCGGGTCATGAAAATCTCCTTGATCATTCCCGCCTATAACGAGTCGGAAGGCGTCTCGCAAACGGCGACGGCACTCCGCGAGACACTGATTGCCCTGCGCACCGATCACGAGGTCGAGGTTGTTTTTGTCAACGATGGCAGCAAAGATGCGACCGAAAGTTTGCTGCAAAATGAGTTTAAGGGCGAGGACGGCATCAAAGTCGTCTCGCATGATCGCAATCGCGGGCTGGGCGCGGCGATCCGCACGGGTTTTGCCAATGTGAATGGCGAGATCATCGTTACCACCGATTTTGATGGCACCTACAAATTCAGCAGCATCCCCAAGATCATCGATCAACTCTTGCGTGAAAAAGTCGATATTGTCACGGCCTCGCCCTATCACCCGCAGGGCAAAGTGTTGGGCGTGCCACGCTATCGCTTGATCTTCAGTTTTGGTGCATCGTTTTTGTATCGCCTACTCGTCAATTGGCACATCCACACTTGGACGGCACTGTTTCGTGCCTACCGACGCGCGGTGGTGGAGCAGGTCACGTTCGACAGCAACGATTTCTTGGCGGGCACAGAACTGCTCGTAAACGCCATGCGGGCAGGCTTCACGGTGGCCGAATTCCCGACTACGTTGAGCGTGCGCACCTTCGGCCAATCAAGCATCAAAATCGCGCGGGTGACTCGCGCACATCTCGCGTTTCAAGCGGCAATCGTGCGCGCGCGCCTGAGCCGCAACCGCACCGCCGCCGTCTACGCCGCCAGGAAGGGGCACTGATGGCCTCGATTATTTTCGTCTATATCGCGTTCAGTACGGTCTTCAGCATCAGTGCGCAACTGCTCCTCAAACGCGGCATGACCGCGATCGGCCAGAACAGTGGAAGTGGCTCTCTGCTGATGAAGATCGTCACTTCGCCCTGGGTCATCGTAGGGATGGTGCTGTATGGCACGGGCGTGATATTTTGGTTGTTGGCGCTCTCGCATGGTGAGCTGAGTCAGATTTACCCATTCAGCAGCCTTGCGTATGTTGGGATCGTGATCGGCTCGTATTTCCTGTTCCATGAGCGTGTCAGCCTCCTGCGCGTGATCGGGATTGGGATTATCATTTGTGGGCTGATCGCCATTGGCCTCAGCTGAGTGTGCGGGTCGGTCCAGGTGAAGGGAAAGCGCGATTGACGAACAACAAACAAGCGAAACGGATAGCAATCGTCGGGGGCGGCATTGGCGGCGTCAGCTTGGCCTATCGATTGGCTCAGAACGGCTTCGCGGTCACGATTTATGAGCGCGGCGACAATCTGGGCGGTCTGGCCGGCTACATGGATTACGATGGCGTGCGCATCGATCGCTTTTATCACACCATTCTCAGCAGCGATATGGCGATGCAAACACTGATGGAAGAGGGCGGCGTCAAGGATAAACTGCACTTCACCGCGACCAAACAAGGCTTCTATGACGACGGCAAGCTATATCCGTTCAACACGCCGATCGATCTAATGAGCTACCCGCCGCTGAATATTTTTCAACGTTTCCGACTCGGCTTGCAGGTTCTCTACGCGCAGTTCGAGAGTGATTGGCGCAAGATCGACCAGATTCCGGTGCGCGATTGGTTGGTGCGTGTGAGCGGCGGTGGCGTCTTTCGCAAGGTGTGGAAGCCGCTGCTCAATGCCAAATTCGATACGCTGGCCGCCGATGTGCCCGCCACTTATATTTGGTCGCGGCTGAAACGGATGATGGGCACGCGCCAGGGCGTCACCTCGAAAGAGATGATGTGCTACCTGGAAAATGGCTATTACACCCTGATCGAAGCGCTGGCGGCGCGTGCCGAAGCGCTGGGTGTGACGATCCGCCTCAAAACGGCCATCGATCAGATCGTGATCGAAAACGGGCGCGCCGTCGGGATCGCCGTCGGCGGGGATGTCGAACGCTATGACGCGGCGATCTCGACACTTGGCTCGCCGATCCTCAGCCCGCTGATCCCAGATGCATCCGCCGCGTTCCGCGAACAACTGGCGAATCAGGATTACCTTGGCGTACTCTGTCCGCTGCTGATCCTGAAAGAATCGCTCGTGCCATACTACGTGGTCAATATCACCGATGAGTCGATCCCGTTCACGGCGGTTGTCGAGACCACGAATCTGATCGATCCGCAGTACGTCAAAGGCCACCATCTGATCTATTTACCCAAGTATCTCGCGCCCGGCAACGAGATGGCAAACTGGCCGGATGAGCGCGTCAAAACCGAGTGGCTCAAACACTTAAAACACATGTTTCCGACTTTCGATGAGGGACTGATCACCGATTTCATTGTGCAGCGTGCGCGCTATGTCGAGCCGATCCGTCCGATGGGCACACTCGACCAGATACCGACCATCCAGACGCCCGTCGAGCGCCTATATATGAGCAATACGGTCATGATTTATCCCGATCTGGGCAATGGTGAAGCCGTGACACGCTTCGCCGAAAAAGTCGTCGCACAGGTTTTGGCGGATGCGCCCCGCTGGGAGTCCGTCGCGGTGGGTGCATCCGTCTGAATGAATGCCGTGTATAAAGACATCAATCCACAAATAGGCGAGGCCATACATGGCAATAGGTGAGCAGGCGGTGAGGATCGAAAAAGAAGCGCGCGCAGGGCGGCGCGCCCTGATGGTGGTCGGCATCCTGACCGTCGTCTATTTCGCGTTTGTTTTGCTTTACCGCCTCGATGTGACTCCGGTGCCCTTCATCGATGAAGGGTCTTTTCTGAAAGTTGCCAAGAACTTCGCCTTGCACGGTGTCTATGCTGATTTTAGCAGCGAAGGCGATCGTTACACAGGCGCGATTGTCAGCACCGGCCCGACCCTGATTTTGCCAATCGCGCTGTTGTTCAAGCTGTTCGGATCGAGTTTGGTGCTGGGGCGGCTGGTCTCGGTCGCCTATGGTCTGGGGATGCTGGCCGCCTTTTTTGCGGTGGGACGTTCGCTGTTCAACATACGCATGGCCTACGCCGCGACCCTGCTGGCGTTCTGGGTTGCGCCATTGATCACCTTCCAGGACATGACGCGAACGGTGTTGGGCGAAGTGCCCGGCCTATTTTTTATTTTCGCCGGACTATGGCTATGGTTGCGACCGGGAACGCGCGGCATTCCGGCACTGGTCGGCGTCGGCGTGCTGATGGGGTTGGCCGCCGTCACCAAAAACCAGTACGCGATCTTCGTATTGCCAAGTTTGCTGTTAGCCTGGATCGCCGATCTAGTCTGGTATCGTCGGCGCGGCATCCCCTATTTCGTGATTCCGGGTATCGTCGCGGGTATTATCTTCGGGGCGTGGACGTACTTCGTCGTGTACTTGGATGGGGCGGGCGTGCGCAATGTCGCCGCCGATTTGGCGAGTTTGCGCGCCATTAGCGGCACGACCTTCTTTCACCTCGAAAGCGATCTGACGATCGCAAATATCGCATACGTCGCGTACAGCATGGGGCCGCTGCTGATACCCGGCATTTTGGTGGGTTTGCTGCTCGCCGTGCCTCGGGACGATGAAGGCCAACGGTGGGGAATCGTCTGGCTGTTCTTTGTAACGAGCGTGGCGATCTTTGTGCTGTCCATTGGCTGGGATCGCTATGCGTTCCCCTGTTTATTTTTTGGCGCATTGTTTGCGGCACGCATCCTTTACGCCCTGACAGATGGTTTCCAGCCTGATTGGGCGGCGCTGCGCAAAGCGATCATGCGCGGCGGCCAGATTACGCAACCCTTAATCGGGACGCTGGTTGCGCTGGGGATCGCGTTCGGGCTGGTCGTGCTGCCCGCCTATCGGCAGCTCCGTGAGGTCACGGCCAGCGGGAGCGATGATGTTTATCATGTGACGCAATATCTCAATGAGACCGTACCCAGCGGCGTATTGGTCGAATCGATGGAAGAAGAATTGGGCGTCCTGACCAACCTGAAAGTTCATTATCCCGAATTGATTTACTACACCGCAGATTATTGGCTGACGCACAAATATGATTTCCGCAAAACGAGCGACCCCGATTATGTGGTGGTCGGCACGTATGGCAAAAAGTTCGGTATGTACCAACCCGCGCAGTTAACAGGCTATACGCTGGTCAAGACGTTCGGCATATATGATGTGTATCAAAAAGGCGCATCGGCAGTGACCAGCAGCGCACCCACAGACGGGGTGTTCAGGTGAGGCGCACCTCGACGCTGATCTGCGTGCTCGGATTCGGGCTGATCTTTCTCCGTGCCCAGCCTGCGATGGCCGTCGTACAACGGACAATCACGCTGGATTCGCCGACCCCCGTGAAACATATATCCCAAAATATCGCAACCGCCGCCGCCTGCGATCAACCCGCCAACCCGATTGTGGCCGAAAACTGCCAACCCGGTTCGGATGCCTGGATAGTTCGCAAATATCAGGGCGACATCGCGGGTTTTGCCTATCCAACCAGCGTCAACCTCGGCGAAACGGTCAATTTATACGTCGATACTCATGCGCACCCGTACAGCATGATGATCTTTCGGAGCGGATATTATGGCGGGACAGGTGGGCGCCTGCTCAAGACGATCGCCGCGACGAGCGGCACCACGCAGCCCGCCTGCCGCTCCGAACTCGGTACAGGCCTGACGACGTGCAGCACCTGGACGAGCACGTACAGCCTGGGCGTGCCCACCGATTGGGTATCCGGCATTTACATTGTGAAGCTCGTCAACGGCGATACGGGTGGCGAGAACTACATGCTGTTCACCGTCCGGGATGACAACCGCCATAGTACAATCCTGGTGCAGAGCAGCCTTTTTACGTATACAGCGTACAATAACTATGGTGGCAAGGCGGTTTATTCGCAGCTCAGCACGGGCTGCCCGACCGTCTCCGGTATGCAGCGCGCGGTCAAAGTCTCGTTTTTTCGCCCTTATTCGATGTACCACCAGGACGAATCCGGTCAGAGCGGCGGTGCGCCCCCCGACGATCTGACCTTGAGCAACGCCAACAACAGCTACTTTATGGCCGAGTATCCGATGGTGCACTGGCTGGAATCGCAAGGCTATGATGTGAGTTACGCGACGACCCTGGATACGCACCGATCGGGCGAAACGGGTGCGCGCAACGCATTACTCGATCACAAAATCTTTGTGGTAACTGGGCACTCGGAATATTGGACGCAGGAGATGCGCGACGCGATCACGGCAGCGCGCGACAAAGGCGTCCATTTGGCGTTCTTTTCGGCCAACACAGATTACTGGCGCGTCCGATTAGAATCCGATCCAGTGACCAATGCACCCGATAGTGTGATGGTCGTGTATAAGACGATCGAAAGCGGTAGCAGTGACCCAACCGGCTTTTCCACGAGCACTTGGCGCGATCCGAATGGCCCAAACAACCCGGAAAACAGCCTGACGGGCAGCGAATATATCGGCGACAACGATGCCACGTATTTTCCGCTGCGCATCAGCGCCGATCAAACGACTGACCCGCTGTTTCGACATACCGGACTCGATCAGATGCCAGCCGGAACCTATGCTAACTTCGGGAGGCAAGTGGTCGGCTGGGAATGGGATGCGGCGGTTGACAACGGCCACGCGCCCAACGGGTTGAAAGTGCTGGCTTCTTCGCCCACCTACGGCTTCCTGCTCGGCGCGAATAACCCCGGCAACGTCGCATCAGGCAATCTGGGGTTAGGGGCAGCGAATACGACGCGCTATACGTCACCGAGTGGCGCGATCGTATTTTCGACGGGCACAATCCTATGGGCGTGGGGATTGGGCGCGCAGGGCGTCCTGGTCACGCCGCCTGATCGCACCATTCAGCAAATGACGGTCAATATCTTGGCCGATATGGGCGCACAGCCGACCACGCCCAGCGCGTCGGTCATCCTCGATGCTGATCCGAAACCCGCCACTGCCGACGGGCCATTCTTGCCATTGAACGCCGCGCCGCCCGTCATTTCAAACGTGCAGACGACTATCAAGGCTTCGACGGTGACGATCACGTGGCATACCGAAACCGAGACGATTGGCACAGTCTGGCGAGGCGATAGCCCCGATCACATCATTCATTCGTGGATCGTGCCGAGTGGGGACACGCCCATTTTTGGGCGCGATCATTCGGTGACGGCAAGCGATTTGACGCCGTTCACGACTCAATATTTCAAAATCGCGGCGACCGACAGAGCCGGACAAACCGCCCTTTCTGACGCGAACGTTGTTACACTCAACAATGGCTCGATCCTGACACGCCTCCGTTATGCGCTGGCACTCGGCGATCGGGCGGCGGCGGCCAAGTGTTGGATCCAGAGCAACATTCCGGCGGCGATCGGGATCGGCATGGTGGTCATAGTTGCTATAATCGCCATGCTGTTCGGTGTGGTGCGCATGATGCGAAATCGGCGGACGCAGGGAATACAGTTAAAAGGGTCAACATGAGCACGAATAACGTGATAGCAGAGCCACCCGCCAACCACAACATGAGCGCGATCGGGATCATCTTGATCAGTGTGGCGGCGGGTTCGATCGGTCAGTTGGTGGTCAAGCAGGCCATGAACGGAATCGGAAAAGTCGATCTGTCGGTCGATACGCTGACGAAGATGGCGACGAGTCCGGTATTGTGGGTTGGTCTGGTCATTTATGGGCTGAGCGCACTGTTTTGGCTGCTGGCTCTGATGCGCGCCGATCTGAGTTTCGCTTATCCGTTTTTGAGCTTGACGTATATTGCGGTGCTGATCGGCGGTGCGACGCTGCTGCATGAACAAATCCGCGCCGGACGGCTGGTCGGATTCGTGATAATCATCATCGGATTGCTGGTTATCGCACGCAGCGAAGCCCGATCCACCGAAGGCACAGCGCCCCCTCCATGAAAATCGCTTTCGCCTGTTCGATCGGGGGTGGTGTCGAGAGTTATGTGTGGACGACGGCACGATGGTTAGCTCGTCACGGTCACACGGCGCATATCGTGTACATTGGCAAGCTACCCGAATCGGCCAAAGCCAAAGAAGTACCGAATTTGCGTGTCCATTGCGCCACAGTCGGCAACCGTCATTACTACGCGCGGCGCGTGGGATTGGGCGCGACATCGATTCCGATGCGTCTGCGTAACTTCGAGTTCAGCCAAGCGCTCGCCCGCACGCTTCGCGCCATCCAGGCGAGCGATGGCCTCGATCTGGTCGAAATGTTCGAGGGCTTCAGCAGTCCAGCCCTGTTCGAGGGGATTCCGTTTATCTTCAAAATGCACGGCTCAGAATGGACATTTCGGCGCTATTGCGAAGATGGGACTTATTACCCGTTTGAGCCGCGCCAACAGCGTGCGATGATCCTGGCGGCGCGTCAAACGCAGGCACTCAGCCGCTCGCTGGCCGATTTTATGGCGGGCGCGTGTGATGTGCCGCGCCGTCTGATTCAGGTCATGCCCTATCCGATCGAATTGGCGGAGTTCCGACCGGGCGACACCGTGCCGTCAGCCGAAGCGCCGTTTCATCTGATGGCAGTTGGACGGCTGCAAAAGCGTAAGGGGACGCATACGGCGGTCGCCGCCCTCCGCAAAGTCTGGGCCGCCGAGCCAGAAACGCACTTGCACTTGTACGGCGGTCATGAAGATTTCGGGCAGCCCCAGATCGAGTCGTTGATCCCGGTGGCAGAGCATCGCGGGCGCATCCACTTCGAGGGGTTCGTCGCGCGTGATCAACTGGTCGAGCGCTATCAAAGTGTGCATGTTCACCTCGCGCCGACTCGCTATGAAACATTTGGCTATACGCTTCTCGAAGCAATGGCCTGCGGACGTCCAGTGATCGCTTCGGATATTGGCCCCGTGCCTGATCTGGTGCGTCACGACGAGACGGGCTGGCTCGTACCCCGTGACGACGTGGAGGCGCTGGCGGATGCTATCCTGACGGCGCTTCGCAACCCGGCGCAGCGCGAAGCCTATGGTCACGCTGGGCGGGCGTTGGCGGAGTTTTACGATATTGACCTGATCATGGCCGCGCAGTTTCGCTTATACGAACAAGCGCTAGAAGGGGTGCGGGACTGATCGTATGCACATTGCCTTAGTCAATCAATGGTATCCGCCCGAAACGGGTGGTGGCGGCGTGGCGATGCACAACTATTATTTTGCGCAGGCGTGCGCGCGTCTCGGCCATCACGTCACCATTATCGCACAGCGTCCAAAACCCGCGACGCCAGCGCTCCGGGTTGAAGGCAACATTACCATTTTGCGCGTCACCTCGCCCGATTTCTACCGCGCACGTCGGCTGCCGCTGCTGGGCCGCCAATATCGGGTCGTGCAGGGGCTGCTCTACAGTTGGCAGGTATGTCGGGCGCTGAAGATGCGACACCGTGAGCTGCCCGTCGATGTCGCCGAATTTGCGGAGGTTAACGCCGAAGGATTCTTTTGGAATGGGAGCATGAGCAAAAGGCTGGTCGTGCGCTGCCATACGCCCGCCTGGGTGCTCGATCGCTATTATACGCGCGTCGAAAGCCCCTATGATGCCAATCTCCTCGGCTGGGCAGAAAAGCGCGTAATCCGTCGCGCCCATCTGATCACCGCCCCTTCTCAGGATTTGGCGAACGTGATCAGCGCGGATTGCGGGCTGCCAGTCGCGCGGATTCATCCGATCGCCAATGCGCTGGATGTCGATCAGTTCAAACCCGACCCGAGTGTGCCCAAAGCAGATACTTTGACCGCCTTGTTCGTTGGGCGACTCGAACGACAGAAGGGCATCGATGCGCTCGTCAAGGCGATCCCGATCGTGTGCGCGCAGTTCCCGAACATCCGCTTCACTATCGTCGGCGGCAGCCGTCCACGACCGGGTGGCGGCCTCTATTCCGACTACATCAAAACTGAGTTGGCGGCACAGATCGCAGCGGGGCAAGTTGCGTTATGCGGCTTCGTGCCCGATGAGCAGTTGGCGGGCCTGTATCAGCGTAGCCATATCAATCTGGTGCCGTCCGTGCTGTACGAGAGCTTCTCGTTCACGGCTGCACAGGGTATGGCTTTCGGGCTGCCCGTCGTCGCCAGCCGGATCGGGGGCGTGCCCGAAACGCTGGGCTTCGGTGAGTGCGGGGTGCTGGTGGAACCCGATAACCCAGACGAACTGGCGGCGGGTATTCTCACATTGGCACGCGATCCGGCATTGCGCGAGCGCATGGGCGCGGCGGGACGTGCGCGCGCTGTCAGTACCTTCACAGCCGATGTGGTTGCACGCGCCACGATCGCCTACTATGAATCCGCACTCGCCTCATGATCGCAGTGGAAAAGCTCAAACAGGTTCCTCATGCGAGCGTCACATGAAAAATGTAAAATCGCCCGGGGTTAGCTATAATCGTGTTTCGGTTCGATCCATAGTCTGTACGATGGCGATAAGCCGCCCTCCTATCGGATGTTACCCAGATCGGCGTCACAGACAACGCATTGCCATTTCGACGAAGGATGTCAGGTCTTGACCACATTTCCGGGCATGAAAATCGCATTTGTCACGCCGTTTTTATTCCAGTTTGCGCGCGGCATCGAACGCACAAACTGGTCACTGGCGAATGCTCTGGCACACCTGGGCGTCCAGGTCGATATTTTGGCGTGGGATCACCCCAAACCCGTCGATTGGGGGGTGATCTCTCCTGGTGTACATATCCACAAGGTCCCTTACACGCGCTATTTCATGCGCCGGGTAGCCATTCCCTATTATTTTCGCTGGCTCAGTTCCGGCAAATATGATTGGGTAGTCATCAATTTTGCTGGATTCGGCGAATCGGAGGCTTTTCGATTGCTGCGTTTACAGCATCCGCAAAAATTTTGCACGGTCTTTCATTACCCGCGCGATCTGGTGCCTCATCGCTACGTCGAGTTTGAGAAGTCTGGCTTGGCGGACAGAGCCAGTCACCTGATCGCCGTCAGCAATTACGTGGCGCGCGGCGTCAAAGAACAGTTCAACAAGGCGTGCATAGTGATCGGAAACGGCACCGATCCCGCCGAATTTTGCCCATCGCCTGATCTGCGTGCGACCACTCGCCAAAAACTCGGCGTGCCTGAGGATGCGTTTATGATCGTCTCACTGGCTGCGCTCGAAGAACGCAAGGGCATTCACCGAATGATCCGCGCCATGCCCTACATACTCAAAGAATTCAAAAACGCACAATATTGGGTCTTTGGTGAAGGAAAGTTTCGCGCCACGTTGGAAGCCGAGATTGCGCGTTTGGGTTTAGCCGATCACGTTCATTTGTACGGCAATTCATATAATGTCGTACCCTATCTGGCCGCCGCCGATATCGGCTGTTTGCTGGCCGTGGGCGAAGCCTTTTCGGTGGCCGTTCATGAATACATGGCGATGCAATTGCCGGTGCTTGCCAGCGATTGCCCACCCTTCGATGAACTGGTGCAACCTGCCTGGGGCGTCACTGTCGATCAGGAATCGCCCGAAGCCATCGGTGACGCCGTGCGCACTTTGCTTCGCAACCCAGCGCAGCGCGCCGCGATGGGCATGGCTGGACGGCAGGAGGTGATCGATCACTATACCTGGGAACGCATCGCCCACGACTACCTGGATTTATTCACAAAAATTCCCGTCACCTAATCATCCGATTCGATGGCGCGCAGCCGATAGCCGACGGCATGGACCGTCTCGATCGCTTCGCCGAGCGGGCCAAGTTTGCGCCGCAGACGGTGAATCACATAATCAACCGCCCGATCCTGATCGCTGAAGGCAACCCCCCAGACGCGATCGAGCAGGTCGGCGCGCTCAAACGCCTGACCGGGATGCGACAAAAACAAATGCAACAGGTCAAATTCGGTACGGCTCAGGTGCAGCGCCAAGCCGTCGCGTGAGACACGGCGCTCAGTCGGATCGAGTATGATCCCGCTATAACGCTGTATATCGATTCGAGCCTCGCTCTGAGGCGTGTTCATACCCTGGATGAGTGCGACACGGCGCAGCATAGCGTGGGTACGCGCCAGCAATTCGCGCATACTGAACGGCTTGACCAAGTAATCATCTGCGCCCACTTCGAGTCCGACCACGCGATCAAGCTCGTCATTGCGCCCGGTCAGCATCAAGACGGGTGTCGGGGCGTTTTGCCGCAGTTGGCGCAGCACTTCCAAGCCATCGAGGCCAGGCAGCATCCAATCGAGAATCACCAGATCAGGTGGATCAGCGGCGTGTTTTGCTAACGCGCTGAGGCCGTCCTCGACCACGCTGACCACGTAACCAGCAGCGGTCAATTCTCTGGCGATCCAGTGTGCCAGATCGGCGGCATCTTCAACGATCAGGATTTTTGCCATGGCGATTCGTTGGTAAGTCTCTTGGAATATCCGCACTCCGGTTGCCGGAGACGCCCAGATAGGGTACAGTCTAACATGTATGCTGTATGATGGAGACTATAATATGCCGGTAGACGGGTCGATCGCAAACGGTAAAACGAAGGCGCTGGAAGCGACGCTGGCCGATCTGACCAAGCGCTTCGGGGATGGCACGGTGCTGCGGCTCGGCGACGCCCACCACATGCAGGTTTCGGCCATTCCGACTGGCTCACTGGCCGTCGATATTGCGTTGGGCGTGGGCGGGCTTCCGAAAGGGCGCATCGTCGAAATCTTCGGCCCCGAAAGCTCCGGCAAAACGACATTGTGTCTGCATACCATCGCCGAATCCCAGCGGGCCGGCAATATTTGCGCCTTCATCGACATGGAGCACGCGCTCGATCCAGTCTATGCGAAGCGGATTGGCGTGGACATTAACAACCTCTATGTTTCGCAGCCCGATACGGCGGAGCAAGCGCTTGAAATTGCAGAGACATTGGTGCGTTCAGGCGCGCTCGAAGTCATCGTGCTCGACAGCGTGGCGGCGCTGGTACCTCGCGCCGAACTTGAAGGCGAGATGGGCGACAGCCATGTCGGATTGCAAGCGCGTCTGATGAGTCAAGCGCTGCGCAAGCTCAACGGCGCGATCAAGCATTCGAACTGTGTGATGCTGTTTACCAACCAGCTCCGCGAAAAGATCGGCGTGATGTACGGCAGCCCGGAGACGACAACAGGTGGGCGTGCGCTCAAATTTTATGCCAGCGTCCGGCTCGATATTCGGCGTATTCAGGCGATCAAAGGCGGCGAAAACGACATCGGCAACCGTACCCGCGTCCGCGTTACCAAGAATAAGGTTGCACCACCTTTCCGTGAGGCCGAATTCGACATCATGTACGCCGAAGGTATCAGCAAAGTCGGTGATATTCTCGATATTGGTACCGAACTCGGCCAGATTGAAAAACGCGGCGCATTTTACCGCTATGGTGAGACACTCATGGGTCAGGGGCGCGAAGCATCCAAAGAGTATTTGCGCGCCAACCCAGCGATTGCGTTCGAGATCGAGCAAAGCATCCGTGCTGCGTCGGGGCTGCCCGTCCTGGAAGCGGCCAACCTTCCCATTCCCCTGCCGAGTGCAGTACCAGTGGCGACCGCGACCGTGCCCCCGTCCGGCGGTGGCCGAAAGCGCAAAAACGCGGAACATAGCTGAGTGTTTCGCTCAGGTCGTACTCGAATGCACATCGAATGACGAGCTTTTCGTCGCGCCTTAAGCAGACCGCCTCACAGGTAGGAGAGCGAATGAGAAGCATGGGAATGGCCGTCGAAGGCTTCCGATGCACAAAACGCGCCACTGTTCTTGAACCTCACAGCGCACGCCTTCCCGCCCTGTAGTCGAGGACAGTGAAAAAATGGGCGCTAAGGGACTCGAACCCCTGACACCTTCGGTGTAAACGAAGTGCTCTGCCAACTGAGCTAAGCGCCCGCAACTCTGCTTGGATTATACTTGCCGCGCGCCAGGCACGTCAAGCGCAGATTTGGGAATCGGACGCGGCAAGCTGTGTCCCTACTCGATCACTGCATCCATGTTGAGCAGCGCGCGCACCTTCGCCACCAGATCGTGATGCAAGATCGGCTTCGGCAAATAATCGGTTGCGCCCGCGTCCATGCCGCGCATCACCGCTTCCGCATCGCCACGCGCTGACAAGATCAAAATCGGGATATCCACGCCATTGGCCGTCTGGCGGATCGTCCGGCATAGCTCGATACCGTCCATGCCAGGCATCATCACGTCCATAATGATCAGATCGGGTCGGTCGCCGCGATCAACTATCGTCAGTGCCTCGTTGGCATCTTTGGCTTTGGCAACCTGAAAGCCGCCGCGATCAAGCATGATACCAATGAGTGTGCGTGCGCCCACTTCATCATCGACAATCAAAATACTCTTCATGCGCCTGTGCCTTTTTGGGACATATTATGCTGCGAACAGTGTAACATATAACCGCATTCAAACAATCGAGACTTCAATGCGTTTTATAACAAAAATCACCCAAGTTGGCATATATAGGTCATCGAAACGAGTCGATCGTGGCCGCTAAGAACATCACGCGAAGCGGCGATCCTGTGTTGTTTGCCAGCGCCGATCGCAAAAGTTATGTGCGCACACTGACCGCAGAGGGCGCACTCATGACACATTTGGGAAACCTGCCATACGCGGCGGTCCTTGGACTCCGCTATGGGAGCGCCGTCGCCACGCACCTCGGCCATCTGTTTTATGTGCTGCGCCCCGGCCTCGATGACTTGCTGCACCACGCCCGCCACGAGACAACGATAATCCAGCCCAAGGACCTCGGCTATATTGCGCTCAAATTGGGGATCGTGCCCGGTATCCGCGTGATCGAGGCCGGTACGGGCAGCGGTGGCCTCACGATGGCGCTGGCGATGCTCGTCGGCGATGGCGGCCACGTCTACAGCTACGATCGGCGGGCGGCGAGCGCCGATGTAGCGGGGCGTAATCTGGCACGGGCGGGTGCCACCGGGCGCGTCACGTTTCAGATGCGCGACATCGCCGAGGGCTTCAGGGAGCGCGACGCCGATGCGCTGTTCCTCGATGTGCCGAATCCCTGGGATTATCTGACGGTGGCGCGCGCGGCGTTGATCGATGGCGGCTGCTTTGGGGCGCTCGTGCCCACCATGAATCAGGTGATCGATCTGGTGGGCGCGTTGTACGAGGGGCCGTGGTTTCGCGTCGAAGTCGAGGAACTGCTGCTGCGCGCCTACAAAGTGCAGCCCGCCCGGATGCGTCCGCAGGATGAAATGATCGGTCATACGGGTTATCTGGTGTTCGCGCGCGCTGTGTTGCGGGATTTACCTCACCCTCTGCCGCCTCTCCGTCCTCACGACGAGGGGGAGCAAGACGAATCCGCAATGGCTGAGTAAACGTGTACAATTGAAGCATGGAAAATCAATTTTTGACTTCAAACGACTCGCTTGAGGTGGACGATCGGCTGCCGCATTTCCTGAGCATCGGCGAATTGGGGGCGATCTTCGATTTCGACGAAGATGATTTGCTCGCCAATCGCAACCTGCGCTATTCGGGGCGGCAGCATCGACTGCGTGGGGCGGCGTTCGCGCTGCTGTTGATCGCGGCACTGGCCGTAATCAGCCTGCCCGTACAAATCACGATCGGCAACGTGTTGGGGTGGGTGGCCGCACCATGTTTTGCTGTTATCGGCGTGATCGGGATGCTGGCGGCGGTAGGTGGTGTTGCTTCGGTCTGGAACACACTGCGCGAGGGCGTCGCAACACCCGTCAAGCGTCATATGGGTTATGTCGAGATTCAGAAGCGCGGCAGCCAGTTCTTTTTGGAGAGCGAAGTTTTTTCGATCGTGGTCGAGCCGGAAATCGCCGATCGCTTCATCGCGGGCAACTATATCGCCTATTACGTACCGAATTATGTGGCCGATCGCGCCAAACTGTTCTCGATCGAGTCGGCGGTGTCGTGATGCAAGTTGTTGACGAGGCAAAGCAAATACCATGCCAAATGATAAAAGCGATCTTTGTTGTTTATCCTGCCAATGGTCAGTCTACCCTGATCGGCGTAACCCCAATTTGGTCCAGTGTGAAAAGCATCAGGCAGAACTTCACTTTCCCGGCGCGATGTTTTGTAGCGATTTATCCCATAATCAATTTCCAGAACTGGCTGTTTTCATTCAAACACATGACTTTGATCCCGAAACAATGTACGAGTGGATATCGGGCGCAGAGGACGGCGGGTGGTATCAGTATTTCCCCAGCTTTGAGCACGCTGCTTATTTGTTAGCAACGTTGCAAGAATATCGTTCTCTGTCGCGCGAATTGGCTTTTGAGCGAATTCATGCAAACCGAGCACAAAGGCTTGCTGGCGGGGGCGGCCAGAACATTACCTGAAGAACTTTTCCAATATCCAGCATGGCTCGACGACGTGCCGCGTGCGACCCTCGTGATCGACGTAATGCCAGCGACCCGAATCTTCGGTATACGGCGTGTAGCCCAGCCGCTCGTACAGACGACGCGCGCCCGGATTATCCTTCGCGGCGGCGATGCTCACGGAGTCATAGTCGCGCTCCCGCAAAATGTGCTCCGCCTCGCTTACCAGTGCGGAGCCGAGTCCCTGCCGCTGGAAAGCATCGATCACACGCAGCGAGTACAAATACGCGCGCTTGCCGCCCCGCCCGAAATCATCGAAGCTGTCGAGTTGGACGAACACCTGCCCGATCGGAAAATTGTTCACATCGGCGATCAGCATCAGCCGCCGTCCCGCCAGTTGATCCTCATAGGCATGATGAAAAACGCGCCGGAAATGCTTGTATTCGCCGTACCATTCGAGCTTGGGCAGGTCTTCGCGCTCGGCCAGGCGAAACACAATACGCAGTTGCAATGCCATGATGCGACGTTCAATAGTGGTCACTTCGACTGTTCCTGCGCGATCAACTCTTTAAGCCGCTCGATTTCTTGCTCATGAGTAATTTTGCCGTCAAGTAGATCATCCCGCAACTGTCGCAAGATTTTTCCGAACAGCGGCCCCGGCGTGAGTCCGAGCGCCTTGAGATCGTCGCCGGTGATTCTGGGCGTGATATAACGCCATTCTTCGCTGTAGAGGGTGAGTCGCTCCGTGTCACGGCCTTCGGCATGTGCGATGGCGATTGCCGCAGTTTGGGCGAATTGGTTATCAAATGGCTCGATTCCGCGCACATATTCGCTTGTCGGGATGTCTCCGGCGGTACGATCGAAGGCCACGGCGCGTTTGGTTTGCTCGATGCTTATCTTAGTCGTTCGATCGAATGGCAAACGGGCGAGAATCGGCGCAATCGGTTCGATCGGGGCAGCAAAAATCGGCCAATAAGAGAATTGGGATGTGACAAGAGGGGGGAACGCTCGTAACGCTTCTAAAGGAATTTCGGCGAGTTCAATTTCACGCCATGCCGCGAAACCCGCAGCTACCCCTGCATCCATTCGCAGATTCGGATCGATCGCCTTGAGCGCACCCCAGCGATCCAGCAAGTTCAGCGCTTTTTCTGGTTCGGCTTCTCGGAAGATCAGATCGAGTACGTGGCGCAGACGTTCGCCGCTGACCGCCGCGATATGGGGTA
This sequence comes from Aggregatilineales bacterium, assembly GCA_038230635.1. GTDB lineage: Bacteria > Chloroflexota > Anaerolineae > Aggregatilineales > UBA2796 > JBBRMW01. The sequence continues at coordinate 32,252 of JBBRMW010000008.1, forward strand.
GGCCACCGTTGATCAGTGCCTCCGTGTGCGGATCGAGTCGAAAATTGAAGCGCGCCGCAAACCGTGCCGCCCGAAAGATTCGCGTTGGATCATCGATGAAGCTGAGATCATGCAAGACTCGGATGATACCGGCTTCTATATCAATCTGACCGCCGAATGGATCGATCAGCGTCTTGTCCGCGAGCCGTACCGCCATCGCGTTGATTGTGAAGTCGCGGCGCTTGAGATCACTCTTAATATCACTCAGTTCGACGGTGGGCAGCGCACCGGGATGTGCATAACGTTCAGTACGCGCCGAAGCGAAATCGACCCATACTAAGTCGGACCCTTCATTCACGCCGAGATCGTTGCGCAGCGCATTCGTGAGCGTCCATGAGGCAGTTCGAAATTCATCGTAGGAGCTGGTCTTGCCCCCGTGCTTCTCGCTCAATGCCCTCGAAAAACCGATCGCGTCCCGGCCAGTTTCGTGGCTATCAATGACAAAATCAAGATCGAAATGTCGCCTTTTCATAATCAAATCGCGCACGAAACCGCCAATCAAATAGACTTCGACGCCCATTTGAATGGCTTGCTGGCTGATCAGGTCGATCAGTTTCAGCAAGCCGGGCGGAAGCGTTTCGCGCAGATGGTGATCGATCTCGGCGGGGGGGAGTGTGGTCATGTGTTCTAGCCGCGCTGCAACGTCATCGCCTGATTGTGCAGCGACACAATATCATCGACCACGACGCGCCGCGCTTGCTCATGGGCGCGCCGAAAGTCCGCAGTGCCGACCGAGAACATGTAGTGCGTTCCGGCCACCACCCTAATCTGATCGATGTCGAAGGTCAGTTCTTGCAGCAGATCCATCATCGGGACGAGGCCGACCAGCCGATCGCGGTGCGCCAGGATCACGCGCATCAAGTCCCAGTGGTGTGGTTCTGGGTGACGCTGAATCTGTCCCATTGCAATGAAGGTGCGGGCGGTGACGGTCTTGGGGGTGGCGGCATAGACGCGGCGGTGAACCTCCACCACGGCGTCGGTCGCACCTTCGGTCAGCGCCTCCAATACCTGCGGCGACACCACATGATCGATCAGTTCGAGCGCGCGAATACGGCCTACCAAGCCGATGCCCAGGCCGAGCGTGGTGTAAAACGTGCGGTGCGACTCATCGTGCAGCAGCAATGCGGGCGCGATCGCGGTGCGCGTCATTTCGGCGTAGCGCCACTTGGATTCATCGGCAAAAAACAGCGCCGCGCCGCCCATCGAGTGCCCAACTAAGTTGATCACTTTCGGTTTGGTTTCGCCGGGCTGCCGTCGCATCTTGAGCAGATCAAGCAGGCGTTCGACCGCGTTCATGGCGGCGGGCGGATCGCAACGATCCATTTCCGGGTAGGGCTGCACAAACTGCGTATCGCCGAAGCCATTGTGATCGACGACGAGCGCGACCAAGCGCCGATTTTGGGCAACGATGCGGGCGGGCATATCTTCCCAGATGTCGCGGCTGCCCGTCCAACCGTGAATGAACACGACATAGCCGTTCACATCGCCGATGCGCGCGGCCAGTTCGTCATCGCTTGTGGCGTAATCTTCGCCCCATACCAAGTGCCATGCATAGTCGCGCAAGTCGGTATCGAGCAGCATTCGGCTGACTTCACCCCGATCGAGCAAGCTCCGTTCCGCCAGCCCCGACAGCGAATAACTCGCGCTTTGCGTCTTGGCGATCGGCCCATCGGTGCGTGTTTGGTAGCCCGTAACCCAGTCGATGTTGGCTGTCATCGTCCTCCCAAGAACATAAAATCCTCACCGCTGACACTTCTCCCGCAGGGTGAGGGGAGTCAACTCACCACAATATTACCGTTTTTGCACAAATAAAGGGGCAGTGAGCGATGCCCAATCAGGGCGATTGCATCTCATTTTGTGAGGGTAAGCAGACGCGGCAAGCCTCGTCCCTACGGGCATGACGGTTTTCGTAGGGACGACGGCCTGCCGCGTCCGTCCGTTTCCAAGTGAATTGGACTGGCGAATCCGGCACAGATGCCCGTCTCCGCAATCACGATGGCGTGCTGGTCGGCACAAGCGGTTGACCACCACCACCAGTCGTATTGGTCGGTATCGGCGAGGGTGGGATCGCCACCAGGGGCAATCGTGCCACATTGCCTGTGATGCGCAGGTAGATCGCGGTGTTGATGATCCAGCCGCGCACATCTGCGCCTTGAATGACCAGCCACGTTGTATCCGCATTGCGCCCGATAACCTGCACCACATCACCCGCTTTGAGCGTCCCAATCGCCGCATAATTGACGCCGGGGCCGCCGCGCACATTCAGCGTCGGATTCGTGATCGTCGCGCTGACGGCGCTCGGATCGCGGGTCGCAGTCATCACGATCGAAGTCAGGCTCGGAATCGGGCTGAAAATCGGCGCGGTGGTGATGCTGGGCGTCAGCGTGGGTTGCGCGGGCAAGCTCGATTGGGGGACAATCACGAACGGCGTGGGAGGGGCCGCCGTCGCGTTCGGCGTCACTGTCGGCGTAGTCGGCAAGGCGGCGACCGTGACGAGCAGTGCCGCTTCACCGATCATCGAATGATCGGCGCGATAGGCAGTCGCAGCCAACAGGTGGCCTTGTGCGCCGCTCACCGTCCACGTATAGATCGCGGTGAATTCTGGTTGTCCGGCAGGATTGGGGGCATTTTGGCTGCCCAATGGTGCGCCATCCAGCGTAAAATCGACGCTCGTTACGCCCGCGCCGCTCGGATCGCGCGCATTGACCGCGATCTCGACCGTCGTGCCGAGCGCCACGGTGCTCTTGGAGTCCGGTGCAAGAAAGATCAAGGGCGCGCGCACCGCCCCGGACGCCGCCGACCCGCCCACGTTCAATGAACAGGCCAGCGTCGCCAGCGCCAGAAAGATCAGCGCAAGCGACGCACGGTGCGGCTTCTGTTGGACGAACAATCGATCAGGCGACAACCGGCACACTGGCGAGATTGCCGAAGGCGAACACGAATTTCGCCGAGACCCAGCCCGTCCCGAACGGGCCGATGATTTGCCACCACGAGTGGTTGGCATTCGTGCCGACAATCCGCGCATACTGGTAGTAGCTCAGTTCGCCGATTTGGGCGCTGTTGACATCCGGCGCGGCGCGGACGAGCAGCCGATAGTTCACGTTCTTGACCAGCGGGATCGCGTTGGGGGCGGTGTTACCAGCCAGCAGCGGATTGCCGTGAATGGTCAAAAACTGGCTTTGCACCCAGCCAATGCCGTTCGACGCCTGGATTTGCAGCCATTCCGATTTGGCATCATGGCCGATGATCGAGACATTGCTGCCCTGGAGCAAGATACCAATTGTCGGATAATTGAGCGACGGCCCGGCGCGCACAGCCACTGCCGGGAAAGCCGAGACGGTCGCAAACGGTAGTACGCCCGTATCGGTAACGGGCAGATTCGATAAATCGCCGCCGCTCAAAGTGACCCATTTGGCGGCGATCCAGCTATCACCGAGCGGGGTCACCGCTTCGATCCAGGCGGCGCTGCCATCGCGGCCAACCGCCGAGACGACCGTTCCCTTTTCGATCTGACCGATCACCTGCGAGGTGATGCTGGGCGCACGTCGCACGTTGAGCGAAATGGCGCTGACAGTGGCGGTGATAGACGTTTGCGCGTGCGTGGGTGCAGTCTGTGCAGCCACCAACACGACCAATAAAACGGCGAGAATAACATTTCTTAGACGCTGCATGTTCGGAGCCTCTCTTTTGGATCAGGCGCACAAGGTAGGATTAGTATATATCAGGATCGTTCTCGTGCCACCGAATTCGATTTGATCAATCCAGATTACGGATCGCGGGGTGTGCCAAGCCGATCACCATCAGTACAACCGTCGCCAGACCGCCGATGATGAACACCGCCGCTGCGCCAATCTGGTCGGTCAGCACACCCGTTAGAGCGAGTCCCAACGGGAGCATCACAAACGATCCCAGTTGATCGACGCTGGATACCCGTCCCAGCAAATTGGAAGGTACCATTTCTTGCAATACATTTGTCCAGATCAAACCAAAAATACTGAGTGCGATCCCATGTACAAGTGCGGCGACGCCCCATATCCAGATAGACCCAGATGAGCCGATCACGATCAGCATCAGACCATCGACGACGATCGCGCCATACGCCCATAGGCCGCGCCGCTGCAGCTTTTTGGATCGGCCAATCCAAACCGCACCCACAACCGCGCCGATCGACGTGAGAGCGTACAATAAGCCGAGCCAATCAACGTGTGCGCCGACCAGAAAAGGCATCGCAACGCCGTAAGGTCCACTCTCGGTCACATTTACCAGCGCAAACAGCGTAATCGTGATCCACAGCCAGGGCGAAACCTGGATCGCCGCAAAGACTTCGCGCAGATCACGGAGCGCATTCGGCGTTGGCGCATCGATCGCCGCTGCTGGGACGGCTACTTTTCCCAATATCGGCAGAACGAAAGCCGCCGCCGCAAAAAAGGAAAGTCCATCGAGCGCGAACGTGATCGATGTGCCGCCGAATTTGACGATCAGCGCGCCCAATGCTGGGCCAACAATACCGCAAATTGACCGCTCAAATTGGTCAACGCATTGGCGCTCGGACGCAATTCACCGGGAATCAGATCGGGCATGATGGCGAAATAGGCGGGCTGGAAAAACGCTTCGACGAACCCGAAAATTAGGCTGGCGGCGTAAATATGCCACACCACTAATTGATCGGTCGCCGCCAAGAATGCAACGCCGAGGATTAGCACGCCGCGCAGGACATCCGAACCCAGCATAACCCGCAGCCGAGGCAGCCGATCCGCCGCGATGCCGCCGATCAAGAGAAAGATCAGCATGGGTACAAGCGAAAAAACGAAGACAGTGCCCATGATGGCTGCCGAACCCGTCTTTTCTTTGACCCACCACAGCAGCGCGATCCGATACAGGCTATCGCCCAGTCGTGAGATTGCCTGCCCGCCCCAGAGCAACGCGAATGGTCGATGTGACAGCGAACGCAGCACCATTATTCCTTCCAACCACAGAATATGCGGATGATAACCCGCATTGCCGCAACTCCAAACGTGAATTGACGGGGTGCATTTGACAAATTAGAACATATGGGCTAACAGCGGCTTGCGACCGCATAGTTAGGGGAAAAGCCATGAAAATCGTTCTGACGAGCGTTTTTGTGAATGATCAAGATAAGGCACTCACGTTTTACACCAACATTTTGGGCTTTGTGAAACAATCCGATGTCTCCCTGGGCGCGTTCAAATGGCTGACGGTGGTCTCGCCGGAAGCGCCGGATGGGGTCGAGCTGCTGCTTGAGCCAAACGACAATCTGGCAGCCCAAACCTTCCAAAAAGCCATTTTCGAGCAGGGTATCGCCGCCACCTCGTTCGCGGTCGGGGATGTTCAAAAGGAGTATGAGCGGCTGAAAGCGGCGGGCGTCGTATTTCACATGCCGCCCACCGCGATGGGTCCCACCACCATCGCCATGTTCGATGATACTTGCGGCAATCTCATCCAGATCGCCCAACGCAGCGGCTAATACGGGTTCCAGGTAAAGACTATCGCACGCGCGCATGTCCGACGCCCCCTCGCTGCGTGCGGAGAGGGGGTTGGGGGGTGAGGTTCCGCGTGCCCTGGAGTGTGAGTTTGCAAGCACCTCGCTTTCGCCAGAATCGGCTATAATAAGGCCGATTAGCGGGCGTCGGAGTTCTCGAAGCGAGGCGCACAGTGGCGAATCGACCGCGTGTATTCATTTCATATCGGCACAGCGACAGTTTGGCGATCACCGGACGCATCCACGATCGGCTGTCGGAGGCACTTGGCGCGCGCAATGTTTTCAAGGACATGGAAGATATTCCGGCGGGGTCGGATTTTCGACAGGTCTTGAATGCGCATTTGATCGATTGCCCGGTGATCCTGGTGATCATCGGGCGAACCTGGGCGAGTGTCACTGATGCGGCGGGCAAACGCCGCTTGGACAACCCCGATGATTTCGTGCGCATTGAGGTCGAGACGGCGCTGGCACAAGCGAACAAAATCGTGATCCCGGTGTTGGTCGATAACGCAACGCTGCCCACTGCCGATGAGCTACCCGCCAGCCTGCGCGATCTGCCCTATCGCAATGCCGTCAATCTGCGCAACGATCCCGATTTCAGCCACGATTTTGAGACTCTCTTAGCACAGCTCAAGCCGCATTTGCGAATGCCGCAAGCCGCGCGCCGCCGTGTGATGCCCATCGCGTTGGTCATGATCGCCTTTTTGATCATGGTGATCGGGGCGCTGTTGATCGTGCCGAAACTGGGCGCGGCAGGTGGCACGAACATTTCGGGCGGAACCAGCCTCGCCGCGAGCACGGCGATCCCGACGATCGAACCCGTCGCTACCGATCAATATATGGTGCTCGTCGCACAGCCGGAAGCGCTCCGCAGCCCGCCGCCACGCGATGTTGCTCGCTTCGTGATCGACGATCTGAACCGCAATCTGGTCAAAAAAGTGACCTTTTCCAAAATTCGGATACGCGCCTACAACACCGTGATCACCAGCGAAGAAGGCGCGGATGCGGTCGCCCAGGCCAGTGGTGCCACGCTCATCGTTTGGGGCAACTACACCGCCAACGATGTGACTCTTAATGTGCAGATGGGCAGTTTAGGGCACTTTAACCACGTCCGACCGGATGATCCCGCGCTGAAACGACTGGTCAATGTGCGCGTGCAAATGACGGATGAGCGCCAGCAGTCGCTAGCGCAAACGGTGCTGCTCGATCTGTCGATGTTGCAATTGGCCGATGGGGATGTGTATGGGGCCATCCGCAACCAAGCCCTCGAAGGGCTGATCAAGGTAGAGGCTGCCACCATCCTGGACGACTCCCTAGCGACGAATCTCGTCAAAGCCTTCCAATTGGTGACCAACGATTCCAATGCGGCATTGGCAGCCAGCAGCGAGGCAATCAAGCTCAGCGACAATGGCAATCCGCTGCTGTTCCTGGTGCGCAGTTTTATCGAGCTTCACCGTGCCGATTCATCCGCAGCCAGTGGCGATATCCAGTCGGCGGCGCGCCTGGGACCGAAAGATTGGCTGCCGCCCGTCTACATGCGTGCCATGGTGACATTCAACCAGAGCGACTGGGCAAGCGCGCTCCCGCTGTTCACACCCGTGATCGCGGCGCGTCCCGACGATTGGTTTCCGATTTATATGCGCGGCTTGTGCGCCTATCTCGCGGGCGATTACGGTGCGGCGGCGACGGACATCACGAGCGCCATCAAGTTGCAGCCGATCGACGATTTTCCGTACTTATTCCAAATGATCATCGATTTACGGAGCGGTCAATTCACGGCGGGGCGGGCGATCTATACGCAGACGCTCCGTGATTTCCCCGACGTGGCATTTGGCAGCCGGGTCATCGAAGCGGGCACTGACGCAAATACCATGAAGGCTTTTAAGGCGCTGTTCGATGGTTTCGGCGAGCTGCTGTTGGGGCAGTACTCTGCGCTGCTCAAAACCACGACCGATGCCATCCAGGTCGGGATCGAGCGCCCGGAGATTTACTTTTCGCGCGGCTTGGCGCAGTGTGGTTTGGGACATTATGCCGAGGCGATCGATGATTACACGAAGGCGCTGGCTCTCGATTCCCAGAATGCGTTCGTGTATGCGCTACGAGCGGATTCGCGGCTGCGTTTGGATCCCCTCAAAAATTTGACCGCTGCCCTGAGCGATGCCAGCACCGCCAAACGGCTCAGCAGCGATCCCAATTTCGACAATTTTTTTAAGGCGGAAATGAGCGGCGCGCTCACCCGCAAAAACTATTTTGATTTCGAGATGCCGCTGGCGACACAAGCCGCGACGGCGCAACCCTAAAACCCAAAGAAAGCAACTCCATGATCACACTTGAATCACTCGCCACTTGCGACGCCAATTTCGATCGGCTGTTGGCGACGATGCAGCGCTCGCGGACGGCGGCGGGCGCAGAAATGAGCGCCGCAGCCACCCTCTCTGGTTGGCAAACGGCGGCAGATATTGGCGTGGCCGAAGCGATGGTCGCCGTCGAGGATGAGACGGCATTAGGCTGGATCACGGTACGCTTCAACGCCGATCGGCAGGTTGGGCGGATTTTGATGTTGGAGGTTGTGCCGGGTGCGGAAGCCGCCGCCCTCACGCCGTTGGTCGATTACGCCGTCGCGCGCATCTGGGCGGAACCCGGCATCCAGTTTTTGAACGCGACATTGCACCTTGATAGTCCAGAGATTCGCGCAGCGTTCGCCAAATATGCCATCCCGTGCGTGCCACGTGAGGAAATGCGCCTCGCTGATGTGGGTGCATTCAGCACAGAACCGCCGCTCCCCGACGGATTCCGCTTTGCGCCGCTCAGTCTCGTGGATGTCGAAATGGGTGCAGTGGTCGTTGTGGCGGCCTATCGTGGTACGATCGATGAGACAATCTACCCAGAAATGGCTACCGAGGCGGGGATGCGCGTCGCGCTCACCGAGAACCTGACCGATGAGCACGACATTTATGATCCGACGGCCAGCGCGCTGCTTTACGCGGGCGATCGACCGATCGGCCTGATCGTGTGTGCGCTGACGCCTGAACGGCGCGGTTATGTGATCGAAGTCTGCGTGGTGCCGGAACATCGCGGACGCGGGTTAGGGCGCGCGCTGCTGACTCACGCCTTGACGGCCTTTCATGCTGAAAACGCGATCGGCGCACAATTATGGGTCACGCTCGAAAATCCGGCGCGCAACTTGTACGAATCGTTGGGCTTTCGGGGACATGTGCCGATGTGGGTATATGCGGCGACGCGCGTATAGGGCGGTCAGTGTCGGGTATCGAGCGCCATCAGGCCTGCGAAAACCACGCCGCCCACACTGATGCCATAGATCACGCCATGGGCCAGCATCAGTGGCACAATTCCCGGCCACCAACCGCGCGCCGTCCCTTGCACATCGACCGTCAGCCAAAACAGACATAGCGCCAACATGCCGATTCGCGCTCTGATCGGTAGCGCGCGCATAATGCCATCCGCGCCGTGCAAGCTCCGCGCGATCACCAAGCCGACGAGCGCCGCCGTGCAGCGATAGCAGACCGCGAACGGCATTCCGCCATACATCGGGCTGTAGGGAAGCTGCGGGCAAATGAACGCGCCGATATGATAGATCAGCGTGCCGAAGAAGATCATCGACGGCCAGCCCGATTGCAAGAAGTATGGCATGATCAGCGGCCCGACGATCATCAGGCCGAGCATAAAATCGGCGATGTGCCAATGTAACCGCGCGGGCAGCCGAATTCGCAGAGATTCGACCGCTAATGGCAAGGGTCGATTCGTGATCAGGTTCATGGGACGGGCATCCCGGCCAAGCGCTGCGTGCGCACCCACACGCCGGGCAGCCGTCGCAGTTTTTCGGAGCGTGTCAAATAGGCCCGCTTGTTGTATACGTCATAGCGATTAGCGATGATCTTGCCCAAAATTCCCCGGTAGGTATCGGCGGCTACCGCTACCGAGAACCGACCTTTGCGCGCCAGGAATCCGATCCCCGGCCACGCCTCCTCATACAGATGATGCGCGCGCTCGATCTCGAATTGCAACAGCCGAATCACATGGCCGTTGAGACGCCCGAGTAAAATATCGTCGGTGCTCACATCGAAACGCGCCAAATCTTCGAGCGGCAAGTAGATGCGCCCGCGTTTGTGTGCGTCCTCGCCCACGTCGCGCAGAATATTGGTCAGTTGCAGCGCGACGCCGAGCTTGATCGCGTAAGGTTTGGCATCCGCGTAATCGACGCCCGTTGTCGTGCCGAGGACGTGCATTGCCATCAGGCCAACCGTCGAAGCGACGCAGTAGCAGTAACGCTCCAATTGCGCGAATGTCTCGTACCGCGAGCGCGTCAAGTCCATTTCGCAGCCTTCGATCAGCTCGTCGCCGTAGATGGTGGGGATGCCATAGCGTTCGCGGGTATGCGCCCAGGCTACCAATAGCGGGTTATCGGTCTGCTCGACAAACGGACGGTTGGCTTGTGCGCGCCAAGCGGCCAGCGTGGTACCGGGAGAATCCTGTGGATCATCCACCAGATTATCGGTGGTGCGGCAGAATCCATAAAGGGCACGCACAGCGCGTCGCTCCTGTTTGGGCAGCAATCCGCTCGCAAGAAAAAAGCTCTTGGAGTGGTGGCGGGTGGCGTCTTCGGCTTGTCGATAGGCGGTTTCTAAATCCATCGCATATGTCCCAGCAGCTAAGAACGGTAGATCGAACCGTCACAGGACGAACTATATCCACAAACCCTCGAATTTGCCAATCCTGTTCAAGGTTGCGGCAGGGTCTGTACAAAGTCTCGACAGCTTTTGATGGGGCGGACGTGGTTTGACACCACCAATCGGTGGCTGCCGAATGCCTGATGGGGTCAGCCCCACCCATTTGCGAATCTTCTTTTCGACAGCCGTTCCCGTGTGCGGTCTAATTGTCCGCGTCATTAACCAATTGGAGGATGTCGCAATGCAACTGGGCATGATCGGGCTGGGACGCATGGGCTACAACATGACCCTGCGTCTGCTGAAACACAACCATCAATTGTTCGCGTTCGATCTCAACACCGAAACAGTCGGGCACATCGTCGCCGAGGGCGCAACCGGTGCGGCAACCATCGCCGATTTGGTGGGCAAGCTCAGTGGTCGGCGCGCCGTGTGGATCATGGTGCCGTCTGGCGGCGCGACCGAAAGTTCGATCGCGGAAGTCGCCAAGTATTTGAGTCTCGGCGACATCGTGATCGATGGCGGCAATTCCAATTACAAGGATTCGCTGCGGCACGGCGAAATGCTCAAGGAAAAAGGGATCGTCTTTTTGGATTGCGGGGTCAGCGGTGGCATTTGGGGTTTGGAAAACGGCTTCAATTTGATGGTCGGTGGCGACAAAGATGCCTTTGATTATGTCGAGCCGATCTTCGAGGCACTGGCGCAGAAAGATGGCTATGCGCACGTCGGGCCGATGGGCGCAGGCCATTACTCGAAAATGATTCACAACGGCATCGAATATGGGATGCTGCAATCGTATGCCGAGGGCTTCGAGATTTTGCATAAAGCGCCGTTCGGCTTCGATCTGCATCAGCTTGCCACCCTGTGGAACAACGGTAGCGTCGTCCGCTCGTGGATGCTCGAACTGGCCGAGCGCGCCTTTGCCAAAGAGGGCAGCGACTTGGCGGCGATTCGTGGCTGGGTGGATGATAGCGGCGAAGGTCGCTGGACGGTGCAGGCCGCGATCGATCTGGATATTCCCGCGCCCGTGATCATGCTCAGCTTGATGGAGCGCTTCATTTCACGCCAGGGCGAATCCTACAGCGCCAAAGTGATCGCCATGATCCGTAATGAATTCGGGGGGCACGCCGTCAAAAAGGAGGGTGGCGAAACCACCGCCCCAAAGCTAAAACCTGATTAGCAGATGAACCAGCGGACGTGGCAGGCCACGTCCCTACCATAGACGGTTTTTGGCTGTCCCTTCACCTGACGTTGGGGATGAGGGCTGATTTGTGATTTATCTAGGAGAGGAACTGCCGCATGGCCGAAGTTATCAAAGATGCACCCGCCGACGCCTACGCCGTCAATCAGCTCCGTGAGGGATTGGACGATACCCACATTCCCGATCCAGCCACCGTTGTGATCTTCGGCATTACTGGCGATCTGGCCGCCCGCAAACTGATCCCGGCGCTGTATAACCTGACTGCCGATGGCTTTTTGCCCACGCCATTCACCGTCGTCGGCGTCGGACGGCGCGACTGGACGAGCGAATCGCTGCGCGCCGAGATGCGAAAAAACGTTGAAAAGTTCTCACGCACGGCGATCAACGAGACGATCTGGAATACTTTCGCCGAGTCGCTGTTCTATGAAAAGATCGATTTCGATCAAGTTGATGATTATAAGGCGCTCGCCACCAAACTCGGCGATCTCGAAGGTAAGCGAGACACGCGCGGCAATCGCCTGTTTTACCTCTCGATGCCCCCCGATCTATATAGCCCTGTGATTGCCAATCTGGGCACGGCGGGCTTGAACAAAAGCAGCGGCTACACCCGGATCATCATCGAAAAGCCGTTTGGCGTCGATCTGGATACGGCGCGCGCGCTCAACATCGAACTGCGCAATGTATTTGGCGAAGAGCAGATTTATCGCATCGACCATTACTTGGGAAAAGAAACAGTTCAGAATATCCTGGTCTTCCGCTTCGCCAACAGCATCTTCGAGCCGATCTGGAATCGGCAGTACATCGACCACGTGCAGATCGCGGTAGCGGAGACGGTCGGCGTTGGCTCGCGCGGCGGCTATTACGATCACTCCGGGGCGATGCGCGACATCATCCAGAACCATGTGATGCAGGTGCTCACGCTGGTCGGCATGGAAGCGCCCGTCGCCTGGGAAGCTGACGCCATCCGCGACGAAAAGGTCAAGGTGCTGCGCTCGATCCGCCTGATCAAGCCGGAAGAAGCGGGACAGTACAGCGTGCGCGCCCAATATGCGGCGGGTGCAGTGGCGGGCGAGGAAGTCAAAGGGTACTTGGAGACAGATGGCATCGCCAAAGACAGCACCACCGAAACGTATGTCGCCTTCAAACTCCTGATCGACAACTGGCGGTGGGCGGGCGTGCCATTCTATCTGCGGACGGGCAAGGCGCTGCCCAAGCGTGTCACCGAGATCGCGGTCGCCTTCAAAAAGATGCCACTCTCGTTGTTTGGCGCGGAAACCGAAAGCCTCGACGCCAATCGCCTAATCTTGCGCATTCAGCCAGATGAAGGAATCACGCTGCGTTTCGGCGCAAAGCTGCCTGGTCAGGCGGTCAAGCTGCGCGAAGTGAACATGGACTTCCGTTACGGCACCTCCTTCGGAATTCCCACGCCCGAAGCCTACGAACGGCTGCTGCTCGACGCGATGTTGGGCGATAGCAAACTGTTCGCGCGCAATGACGAGGTGGAGACAGCCTGGGCGCTGATGACCAACTTCCTGAAAGGTTGGGAACAGCAGGGCGTGGTGCGGCTGCCACAATACGCGGCGGGAACGTGGGGACCAACGGAGGCCGATAAATGGATCGAGCGCGACGGACATCATTGGCGTAGGTTATAGTTCTACAACCGAAATGATGCAGCGATAGCGGCAGTGGGTATGGGCTGGCTTCCCCCTCTCCGTGAGGACGGAGAGGGGACTGAGGGGTGAGGTAAATCTGTGGCTTCAAAGTTTGTGCGCCATTAATCGCGTGGTCGAAACCAAATATTCGATCATTCGGCACTTATGAACAAGCCTTTTAGCCGCTACCCCGCGCCGTCGTGGTAAAAGCGCATCCCATGCAGTCGCCTGTTGTTTGTCCATTCACCACGTAAATGTCGAGTCGGGCGTCGTCGTTTCCGGCGGCGCAGATGACGCTGGCGGCGTTTCAGTCATCGGTGGTTCGGCAGCGGTAGGTGGAGCATCCTTCCAAAAGCCGCCCAACCAAGTGCGGAACTGAATCACGCCGTCAGGCGTCAGCCGACAGGCCGCCTCGACGCGCCCCGGCCCGAAAGCGTACATCTTGGCGAAGCCATGCCGCACCACGAAAATCACGTAATCGCGCTCCCACCGTTCGCGCGTCCACAAGAACGCGATTCCGTTTTCGCGTTCCAGCGCCCGATCGAGCGACTCGGCGAAGCGCTGACGGTTGTGCTCGCCGATCGACTCCAATGTGAAGCGCACGCCGATCATGCTGAACAGCAAGAACCCGATCTCCAACGTATCACTGGAGCCATGAATCTCGACCGTCATCATCGACGACGTATCCTGGCTGGCAAATTGCGCGAAGCCATGTCGCCGCATCTGGCCGGGCTTGGGCGCGAAGGTCATATTCGAAAGCAGCGGCGGCGCGGGGTAGCGGCGTGTCAGCTCGACATCCAAATCGAGACGCCCCGAAAAGAAGCCCTGTAATAAATAGGGGGCGCTGCTCTGAATTGTCTGCTGATGCCCGCTCTCTTTGAGATCGGCAGCCACGCGCTGGCGATCATCATCGGTGATGCGCCGCAGCCGTTCGGTCATTTCGCGCGCTTGCTGCTTCAGGTCTTCATACGGAACATCTTCGACGAATTCGCCAGCGGCATGATTGTGACCCGCGCCAGATTTAATAGACTGACTCGGTGATTGGGGGTGCTCGGTCATGAATTCGGTTTCCTTCTCGCGGCTTGTCCCGATTATAACCACTATTTTACATCCTCAAGGATGTTCCAAAGGTGTTTAGAAAATCAATCTTATAATATTTTGGCTTCATTCATCGCGCGATTCGCCCCAACAAGCGGCAATGGCATCTTGAAGCGTGCTATATCGCCAGTTTATCGGATCAATCCAACGTGCGCGAAAGCGAAGCAGAACGGAAAGCAGGCGTGCATCTTTCAAATATTCGGCAGCTTCAAGCGGGATAACCCATTGAGGCATCTTTTCGAGTTCAGTTAGCAAAGGTTCAAATGCCCGTAGATCATGGCGTTTTGCCAAACCAACCATCGCTTCGCCGCGTGTTACGTCATCGTCATCGGTCAGACGTTCAAACAATGCTTGGCGAATCGCCTCCGTATCTGAATCGATCTGCGATCCCAGCCCGAAGGTTGCCCAATCACGGACGAGCGGATCGCTATCTTTGGATAGCGCGATCAAACCCTTAATTGCGTCGGGGTCTTCGTGTGTGAGAAGGCCAAACACAACCGCATAAAGCACTTGATCATCAGCGTGATTCTGGAGTTTGAGCAGGGGTTGAATCGCGCGCGGATCATGCAAATGTCCCAATGCCGTCCCCACCGAGTTCAGCACATCGCTATCGGTCTCGGTGTCAATCAGCGTAAAAAGAATCGGCAATGTCTCGTCACGATACGGAAATTTTTGCGACCAGCCTAACTGCCCCAACACATCGACAACGACACGACGTTCATTGGGAATATTACTCTGAACCAACCGTTGACATGCTTTGAATATTTTCTGTGTACCACGTCTTTGGAGTATTCCGATGGCTTTCCAACCAAAGGGGTGCTCCTGATCGTCAGTGGGCGTTGTGGTTAGTGCAAGCTCAAAGAGCTTTTCGACTGAGCGCTTGCTGAGATGTGTTTCCATAGATAGTGATCCCGGACGGAGGCGGCAGACCGCGTCCCTACCACAAAACGCCCGATTTATCCGTTGCCCTGAGCATTTTCGGAGAGCACCGGGACTTCCATCGTTTCGGCGAGCAGCACTGCCGCCTGATGCGCGGGCGTGTCGATCTCGCCCAAATGCAGCGGATGACGTGGCATGTGCGCTGGCATCCGCACAGCCCGCCCTTCTACCTGCCCGACATGCCCGATCTCCCAGAAATCGCCCTTATCGCGCGTGATATGCAGCCACACCTCGGCGGCGATCTGATCGAAAGTAGAGGCGGATTCTGCACTGCGCACGGGAACGCGCTTCAAATTCGTGTGGGTGATCAGCAAGTTTTCGACCTTCTCGAATGGCACCTGTTTGATCACCCCGCGCGGACGCCGTACAAACCGGATCACGCGGCGATGCCGATCGAACTCGACCGAATGAGTCAACAGCAATCCAGCAGCCTGAAAAAGGGCATTCGCGGCCATGATCACCGTCACGATCAGACCGACGATCGGTAGCCACTCAGGTTGCACGGATGCGAAGTTCGTGCGCAGTTCGCCCGCCGACAGCAGTCCAAACAGCATCGCCAGCGCTCCAAAAACGATCATCCGTCCGAGTGTCTCTACGCGCCACGCCCGCGAATGTTGCCAGATGAGTCCGCCGTGCCCTTCGGTGAGCGTCCATTCGCCGATCGTGATCGGCGGAGCGAGCCGCGCCACATCTGGCAGTTCGGCGATCACGGCTGGCGTGGCGAACGTTTCCGAACTGACGGGTTGGATGCGGCGCGTCGCTTCGGCTTCATCATCCAGATTGGCAAAGACGGGTGCGGCGGCGGCGGGTTCGGGCTGGACGAAACGAAATGGTTTTCCGAGAGTCTCCGCGAGCGCTTCGCCAGACAAGCGCGCTGTTTCGGAATCAATCATCGCGGACTGATCCGGCCAGCGCACTAACCCGCACCAGCGACTACCGCGTTCACGTGCATAATCAGGCGCGAACAGCACGCCCAAATGCCAGCTTGCATCTTCTGCCGCCCAACCGACGATCACCATCTCGATCAGGTTGCCGGGCAGCGGGCTGGCACGCAGGTTACGCGCCCGTGCAAACGCCTCCTGATAAACGAGTCCGTGATTGCTGGCTTCGATCAGCGGGAGCGTATTTTGCCCGATTTGCTGGCCGGTAAACAGCCGCCAGACGCCGTGATCGGTCTGGATATACAGGTTGTTGGCGGCGGGAATAGTTTGCATCAAGAGAATCTGTCTTCCTGCTCGGCGGATCGATCGACATGCGAAAACGCCGAGAAAAACGCACAAGAAACGATGAGAAAAGCGCGTACAAGTCTACCGTATTCGGCGTAAGATGCCAGTCTGAGCCAAAGCCAGGGCAGGGCGATTGCATCTAACAGGGGATTGACAATAGGGTAAACTGGTGAAAAGGGACAAACAAATGACACTCGCCAGCAGCCCGACTTTATTTGAACATTTCCAAGCTATCAAAGGCCCACGAGTGGAGCGCACGAAAGACCATGCGCTGCTGGATATCATCGTCATCACCGTGTGCGCGGTCATCTGCGGAGCAGACGATTGGGTCGAAATCGAAGC
>JBBRMW010000009.1:0-48608 GCA_038230635.1 Aggregatilineales bacterium
CCGGAAAGGCATAGTAGCCGCCTTTTTCAATCGAGGCGAGACGAGGCATGGTACAATTTCCTTTCAAGGTAAAAGTGGGCGAAATCGAGTCGTCTGACGCCAGTTAGTGCGCGTTGAATGGGGAGGAGCGTGTCGAATGGACTACTTAGCCGAGATTCGCGTGTTTCATGCACAGCAAGTGCAACCCTCTATCGGCGAACCTGATGGCTGCACCGAAGCGGAGGTTGCGGCACTGGAAAGACAAGTGGGCTTTTCGCTGCCCCTGGCTTACCGTCAGTATTTGCTGTGGATGGGGAAAGATGAGTTCGGGATTTTCATTGGAAGCGATTTCTTCATCGACTCCGTGCTATCAAACACCGAATGGTTGCCCGAACTTCTGGCTGAAAACAAGGTGCAGTTCTCTCTTCCGGAACACTACCTCGTTTTTTTCGGACACCAGGGTTATGTCTCAACTTGGTTTGCATTGCCGAGTACAGATGACAACCCGATCGTGTGGCATTTCAATGAAGGTTTTGGTGAGAAAGACGCGGCAGGCGTTCATATGGCAAAGTCGCCGTATTCTGTGGGGCGCTTTACGGATTTTGTGCTGGAGACGATGCGGGCAATGGCTAAGTATTTGCCTGGTACCGCCGACCACCATCGCACCGCGCGCGAAGCCGCATTAAAGCGCGAGGCGGCCAACTCAGCGAGTAATTCGAAGACTTCCCAATCCTGAGTGGTCAAGCCCAAGATAGGGATTAGCCCGCAGTGAACGTTAGCTTCGCCGTATGCAATCCATCGCGGATGATCTCTGTCCACTTCGGCGCGTTGAGCGTGATAGCGACTCCCTCGATGCCATAGCCGATGCAATTACGCACCAAACCCCGCGTCCGACCTTCGCGGTACAGATATGGGAACCAGTCCTCGAACACGGCCACCTTCACCGTTTTGCGGACGTGTTCACCCAGTTTGGCGCAGCGCTGGCTATCGGATGTGCAAAGCAAGTAGGTTGTCGCGGGTTCTTGGTCATCGCCAACGACCGGATAGCGTGGCTCGGCCATATCCGTGTGAACGAGGATAAGGTGGTCGATGCCCAGTGCGTCCAGTTTTTTTTGGCAGCGCACGTACAAGCCACCCTTGTTCGGTTCCAGGTAGATCGCTTTGCCTTCGTTGTCGTCTGGCACGATTGAGGTTTCTTTGCCTTGTGAGAGTTTCGCCCACAACGCCTCGACACTCGTCGCCGGCCCCGCCACGCTGAGGTAAATAGGAATGCTCTTGTAGGTCGGCGGTCGGCGGTCAACCACCACGCCGAAACAATAGCAATCCCCGACAACGTTCACCCGTCCGATGTAGTTTTGTGGGATACCTCCTGACTCGTCCAGAATGGCGACTGGCCGAAGTTCGACGTTTGGGCGAGGGGTTGGTGGCAGCACCGTCAACACGGTCGGCGTAGTTGTTGATGGCGGTTCAAGCGGCATATGGGGTATGGCTGCGGTCAGAGTATCCGGCAATGACGCCCTGACATCAGCCGCTGGATGGCTTTCCACCAGAACTTGGACGGCAGCCGGCAAAGTCGCGCCTGCATAATACCACTGCCGACGTTTGCTCGACCAGCGTGCTCCGGCGACTTTGAGATCTTCGCGGTGCGCGTAAGTATCGCCACCAATCCACCACCAACCGCCTGATTGGGTAATGGTCAAGCCGTTAGCCACCGATCTAACTTCGGGCGCTTCGCTGGCAGCTTGTGACGGGGTAACGAAGCGGGCTGCGGTGGGTGGGGACTTCGGACAAGAACCGCCATAGCTGGATGGATCGATGTAGTGGGCTTGTGGCGCGCAAGGAAACTCCAACCAGCGTTGGTTTTCCCACAGGTACACCCAGGGGAAACTGCCTTGTTTGCGGCAAATCGCCTCGATCTGTGCTTTTTCATCGGGCGTGACGCGCAGAATGATATAATTGCGGTGTGCAGTCAGGCGCGGGCCATCGACATGCACGTAGCGGTAGCTGGCCTGCGGCGGTGTAGTCTCTTGAGCGCGATCTCCGAAGAGCGCAAGCAGCACGTCCGCGCCAGCGCCGCGCCCGATCTTGAAATTGGAAACGCCGTGCTGCTTTTCAGTTCCGTAGGTCAATACAGCCACAAAGTGGGAATCCGGCATGGTGGCATCCTTTCAGTTGAGGTAATTAATCATGATCACTTTGAGCGGTAACAATGGCCTAATCCAGATCGACGTTATGGAAACCGTATTGGAGAGCCGTCCGGATTTTGGCTTTATGAAATGGCACGTTTACGTCGATGCACGGGGATTTACGGGAGGGCACGACAGTGTGTGGGTTTTGCCCACAGTATTTGAGCAGTTTGTGGCCGATTTGGAGATACTCGAACAGCGGCGCAGTGGTAGAGCGACATTGAGCAGCGCGAGTCCAGAGGAACTCGAATTGACCCTAAGCAATCTGGATCATGCGGGGCACATGATCATTACAGGCCAGTTGGGACGCCACATTTACGTCAGGGATAGCTCGCATACACTAAAAATGCTGTTTGCATTTGAGCTTGAACCCACTCGGCTGAATTCGCTTATCCGCGAATTCGCCGACCTTCGAGTTTGGGCATGAATTGCGCTTGGGCACCGCTGAGCATGTATGTTTTGACGTTATCTGCAGTGATAGGCACGCTCCGCATCGACAACGACTCGGTGTCCACGTAGGTCAGGAAGCTGAATATCGGCAGGTGGTTCAACAGCTTGTAGACGTATTCGCCCGCAATGATCCCGACCATATCGTTGACTAACAACGATTGGTCGCCGATCTCGACCAGATCGGCACAGGAGGCGGCAAGCATAGGACTGCGAATTGGTGCTGGTTCAGGCTCAAGGAGTTGTGGGAACAGGAGCGCCGCGTTTGGCAAGTGTGTATACTGGTTGCTCTTGATACAGCGCAACATATTCGCTTTGTCGCTCGTATTGCCGAGGCAGACTTGTCCGCTGGATCGGTCATTGCCTGCATCCAACCATAATCCCTGACCCTGACTTAATGCCTGACGGGCGAGGTGATTGTAGCGTCTCAAAGTTACTGCTCACTGTCTCATACTACTTGCTCATCGTCTCAAAATTACTGCTCACAGATGGCGTAAAAGCTTCAATGTCAGTGGAAGATTCCATCGAATTCTCCTTGCCATTTTGGAGCAATAACTTTGAGATGGAGTACGGTTTAGAGCAACAAGTGTGAGATGCTTGGACCAGTCACTTTGAGACGAGCTATTGTTTTACGCCTCCACGCAAGCAATTTCTTTGAGACGCTACAGTGATTGTCTACGCAGCCGATAAGCAACGTGCCATAGCGTGCGCAGTGCTTTTCAGCATCGAATGCTTCTGGATAAGCAACGATACCCAACCCCATCGCCAGATTGAAGCGGCTGGCAAGGGTTGTGGCCTTGCTCTTGCCCTTGCCCACATCGGCTTCGGTGAACATCTGCCGTCCGACGTTCTTCATCTCGACGGTATCTGGGTCTACGAATTTGAGCGTCGGCGTATGGTGTCCACGCCGCCGCGAGTCGTACACCACCCGGCAGAGCGTCCGTGCGACCTGGCTGCCACTCCCACCACAGCCAACGAGAACAACTTCGTTAATTGTCTGGTGAAAGTCGAACGGATGGGGAACTTGCAACGTGTTCATACTGTTTTCCCCAGCCATTCACCCAGCGTAGTGCGCGCGGGAACCAGGTAGCCGACCGGATATTTTCGGACTTTACGCTTCTCCAGGTCGATGAGCTGCCGTCGTACATCTTGCGGATGGCGCTTGCTTTTGCCGCTCACGCTGTGGTTGGTGAAAATGCTCCCTAGCAGCAGTTGCCAATCCTCGGTAAGGGTGTTTCCGGCCAACCCTTCGGCAGAAACGCGCTTCACGCTGCCCCAGCAAATTGATTGACTGCCGACGTTGGGCAAGGGTGACTGGAACAGCGGCGCGCTGAGGCTATCCGGACGGTGCTTGACTGCGTAGACGCCATAACGCGCCGAGTCGCCGCCCATCGTCACGCGGCCCATCATCAAGCCGGGCAATGCTACAACGATGGGTGTTTCGGAGCCATCCATGAATAAAGCCGTCTTTTGCGGTGGGCGATATTCAACGATGGCGCGCTTCGTCCCTTCATTGGCGATGTACAGCGTATTCCCGGTGAGCAGTCCGGTCTCGAACTTGACTTTGATGGAAAGGGCTTCGGCAAGCTGGCCGGGGCTGATGGCATATTCGGTCTCACCGCCATCGTCGGTCAGCCGACGCATGAGAATGCCATACGTATAAAACGACAAAACCATCGCTGGCTTGGCCTGTAATCCGGTGCTAAGGGCGGTCAGGCCAGCGAGTGTACCGGACGAAAGCGGCGGTGCCATCGTCGCCGTCGGTTGGATAGGTACGAGCATGAGTGTTTCTCCTTTTCTGTTTTTGTGGGGTTGCTTTCTGGACGGCCTTCTTGAGGGTTCGCACATTGCGGTTGAAGGCTTTGCGCAGCGCCGAGTCGGTTTCCAGTATCTGCAAGCCATTCAGCGCGCTGGTGATGAAGTCGCGCGCTTCCTGGTTGATGTCGTTGATGAGCGCCACGTCTTCAGGGGTCCAATTTGCCATGTCGAAGCCATTTTCCCAGAACGCTTCCTGGGTGTAATCGACTGCCGTGTTCCCTGACAGAGAGAACATCCAGAGCAGCAGCTTTGCCGTGTCCTGGTAAACGGTTTCCGGTCGGCTGGTAAGCGATTGGATGAGCACCTGCGCCGTTTCAAATGCGGCTTGCTGAACATCCCTCGGTTCATCACCGCCTCGGCTGAGGCCGAAGTCTGCGAAAAGCGGCAGCAGGCGGTCGAAGGGTGGATTTTCCGCATCGTCCGGGTCGAGCAATTGCAAATCTACGCCGCATAAATCGACGGGTGGGCCGTAACGCAGTTCTTCGAGGCTGCCGATGGGAATGGTCAGTTGCGTGCTGATGCCTTCCAGCAGACAACGTGTGATGTGTCGTTCGTCCACGCCTTGCCATTGAAGCTGCATCACGCTCGCATAGACGGCTGGAAAGCATTCCCGGCAAACGTATAAGCCGACCGTCAGATCATCCTCAGCGTCATAATCGAAGTCGATGTAACGCGGATCGGGTTGATAGGCGGTCAAGTTGCCAGGGTCTAACCAGGCGACGGCTTGCACCAGCAGTAGGTGGGGATCGTCGCCCATGAGTGTGGTGAGCAGGGCAGGCAATGCCCCTAATTCATCGAGCGCGTTCATAACGGCCACTCCGGTATTTCGAGCATTGGCAGGGTAATCGGCGCGAGATATTTCAACTTGTCGAGGAGGGTTGCACAGGATTTGATGTAGTCGATGAGTTGGCGGGTGGCCTCAACCACACAGTCGGGCTGAACTGCCGGGAACCAGCCACCCGTCGCGGATGTACATCGAAGCTCGCGGAGCAACGTCACCGCTTGCAGTTCGACGGGTGGCACCTGGCTCAGGCAGTTCACGAGTCCCTGAACATCCAGACTCGTGAACATGGCAATTTAACCCTTTCGACCTGGCTGAGGTAAGTAGTCTACGATGCGCGTGTCGCCGCTCACGGTCTCGCGGATCGTGGCGTTGGCGACTTCGGGGTACTGCATTTTGAGCAAGTTACGCACCTGCTCGTTGCTCAATTTGGCGGTGGCGGCGTCCTCGGCGATGCGATTGGTGCCGATCTTGAAAACGCGCTTGAGTGGTGCACTGGTTACGACGGGATCAGCCTGTGAAGGAACGGTCGGATTGGGTTGGTCAGACATGATGATGTTTTCCTTTCTTAGAATAGCTTGGCTTGTGGGGAAGAGGGCCTGAGAGCGGGGTCGTCCGTGTTCGGCAGTTCTGGGGCGGGCATGACTTGCGAGTCGGCTTTTGGCGAGACCAACGCGCCCGACTCCTCGGTGGATATGTCTTCATCGTTTTCGGTGAGTGCTTCTTGCTCAAGCGGCGTTTCGATGGTTTCCACGGGCGGCGCAGCATCGGCCACAACGGCAGGCGGATTCTTTTCCAGGTCGGCCAGTTGGACGGCACCGGATTGGATCGCGGCGACGATTTCGGGTAACCCACGATAGGTGAACTGGCTCAGGTGTGCCAGATCGCCGCGACGGGTCAGCAGGGAAGCCTGCCCGTCCGACTCAAGCGTGATGACCAGCACCGTCGGCGGGACCGATGTGGATTTGGCTTTCTTGGACATGCGACCTCGCTATTTGTTTTTGGGAAAGGGATGGAGCGGAACGGGTAGGACATCAAGCATTTGCAGCACGGCATCACCGAGTTTGGGCGGGGGCGTGTAATCTTCGTCCAACATGGTTTCGATGCCGTGCTTGAGCGTGAAGAACGCGGTGGTCAGTTTGTCTTGCGCGCCGTGCCGCCAAGTAGTCCCCGGCGATTGCACATCCGCGAGCAAGTCCGCCGCCGTGCCGATGAGCAGTGTTGCGGCTTTCAGCCACTCTGCCGCGATACGTGCTTTGTAGTTATCCAACTGACGCGCATCTTGTGTCGAAGCGCTCAGATCGGCTCGGGCGATGCTCAACTCCTTGATAAGCAGATAAAGCGGCGTTGGGGTGGCGGGCATTGGCGAAACGCCGAAGTTGGACAGGTGGCGCAATGCCAGCCCGGTCAGGTTGCTAGCGAGGGGACGCAGCAGTGTGAGCAGTTTCGCTTCCGCTCCCTGATACAATACGGCCCCGAGGCGCTCGAAACTGGCATCAATCAGCAGGTTCATGGTTTCGACTATGAACGTCTCGGTGATCTTGCCATTCCCGCGTCCGCTGATTTCGGCGGCCTCATCCAGGGCATCGCGCACCGCCCGATACGTCACATTGTTATAGGCCAGGTGATACGCGTCGTAGACACGCGGTGGGATGGTTCCGCTGTCCACCTGCGCATTGATAGACGCTGTAGACCGATCGTGTGGTTTGTTCTCTCCCAGTTCGGCGTGAATGTGTGTGAGCCGCGCTTGGTAGCCACGCTCGGCGATCTCATCCAGCAGCTCATCGTATGCGCTGCCCTCCAGATGCCAATGTGCGCGGGCAATCGCGCTGCCAGCATTCATCTGCTGCTCGATGTAAGCGCGTGTGGCGTGCCGTCGGTCATAACGCGACCAGCTCTCATCGGGTGTGGCTTGTTCCAGCGCGATGATATGAGCCGCGACTTCGGCGATGAAGCGTTCGTCGATTGGCAATTCAGCCTCCTTTCTGTAGAAACGAAAATACCCGATCGCTCTAATCGGGCAGCATCAGGCGGACTCAAGTTGTGGAAACGGACAAATCGGGCGATAACCATCACCCCCTTTCTGAATATCAAAGCTAAACGGACATCCATTGGACCGATTCCAGGCAGGCATCCAATTCCAGACGAGGGATCTGCACCCATTCTGCTTGGGGAAAGACCTTAAGCAGCCCATCGACTGCACCGGCCAGCGCCTTCACATCGGCGGCATTCCGTTTCCAACCATGCGCCAGCCAGCCATCTGCGTTTTTGCTGGATCGCATAACCCGCAGCGTGTACCAGGCTTGACCATCACATTATTTGCTGCGCAGCCGCTCGAGTGCAGTATCGAGCGTCAGCACGCGGGCGTAATCACTTGTCGTGACGCTCATCCCGACGTTTCGTGCAGCAACGTCCCATCCAAGGCGAAGGCGTGCAGCATATATTTGCCCGTGAACTTGGATTCGCCATCGTAAATCTTGCTGGCGTCTTGCACGACGTTTATAAGCACTTCGACCTGATACGTTTTCATAAGCAAAAGCCTTTCTAAAAAAATTCAGGAATCGAAAATAGGCGGATCAGACGGGTTTGCCCTACACAGAAAGCATCAATTGTGGCGGCTACTTAACGGATGGGCAGTTCCCCGCCACACTCGCATAGCAGTCCCTTCGCCTCGGCGATCTTCGCCAGGATATCTACCGCCAAATACCGATGGCAGAAGGTTCCGGCGCAGTAGCAGCAAATGACGAGCCGCTCACGTTCCAGGAGTTCCAGAAAAGGTGTGGCATCCGCTTTGTACCGCTCGCGGACTACCGCATAATAACCATCGATGTATTGCTCCTGGGTGAGCGGTTCATAGCGCAGCCAGCGTGGGTCACGGCCTTCGGTTTCATGGCGCTTGATGCCGCCGACGAGTGCCCAGGTCGGCGCGAGCAGCTTACCCAAACCTTCGCCTGATTTGACCGTCGTATCCAGCCGATCCGCGCCGCGATATGCGATCCGACTTGTGTAGATGATGCACATAGTGAAAACTCTGCTCCGTAACTTCTAGCGCCGGGTTCGCCCGCGAACCCGTAATCTCAGCAAGCGAGGAACGAGCGCGATAGCGCCAAGCTGGCCGGTTAGTGACCTTCATCTGATGGTAAGATTTCAATGCGATGACTGTGTAAAGCTATGAAAATGAAGCGTCGAGAGGCTGATTTTGACACGTCTGGCAATTCTATCGGATATTCATGGCAACTTTCCAGCGTTGGAAGCGGTCATCAAAGATATGGAAAGTTTTGAACCGGATCATGTGATTGTGGCAGGCGATTCCATAAATGGTGCGCCATTCGATGTTCAGATCATGGAATGCATCGTAAATCGTGGCTGGACGGCTATTCGTGGTAATCACGAGTTCTATCTGCTGGATTATGGGACGCCGCGCGAGCGTGAGCACATGCGCCATTCGCGGAGTGCAACTTGGTTGAATGAGACTTTGAAGGATTGGTTCGCCTATATTGCGGCTATGCCTGATGAACTCACCCTTTATTACCGCGATGGGCCACCGGTTTACATCACTCATGGTCTGCCTGGGAATCCAGATAACGCCATTATGCGGGTTACCTCGGATGAGCAAATTGCATCCTGGCTTAACGGTGTCGAGCAATCCATTTTTATCTCAGGTCATTACCACCTTTCCGTGGAGCGACACGTAGATCGATGGCACATTCTCAACCCAGGTCCCGTTGGCGCGCTCATGGACGGCACCCGCGATGCTTCCTATCTGCTGATAGAGGCGGCAGGGGATTGTTGGCACGCGACATTTCGGCATGTTCCGTATGATTTCACGTTGGTAGATGCCGCGTTCAAACAGCAAAAACTCCTTGATCTCCTCGGCCTGGAAGGGCTGCTCAAGTTTGAGCAATTACGCCGCGCCCGCCCGACCATCCAGCCATTTAAACGTTGGATGCAGGCACACTACCCAAATGAAGGGCGGTCATTTCCGCGCGCTTATGAGTATTTGAGTCTCCCATTGGAAGCGGTCTGGGACACATTAGGCAAGGGATATCTTGTTAATCCTGATCTACCCCTGCCGCCTGCTGATTTTCCAGATGGTTAGGAGTTATATTGTTTTACGGCTTTAAGATCATACTGAAGAGGCAGCCCATGAAACGGCGAATCTCCGCATCAACAGCAACATTGATGGTTGTCACACTCGGTTTGCTGGCGCTGCTGGTCAACCTGTCACCGCTTCTTACATACGCCCAAACAACTTCAGCTCAAGCCACCTCAGAAGCACCCCGCGTCCTTGTCGGCCACACCTCTGACGTAAATGGCGTGGCCTGGTCTCCGGATGGCAAGATACTGGCATCGGCTGGCGATCTGACGGTGCGGTTATGGGATGCGGCTTCGACGCGACTCTTAGCGATTCTCAAAGGCCATACCGATACCGTTTTTACTGTGGCTTGGTCACCAGACAGCAAGGTATTGGCTTCCGCGGGTAAGGATAAGACAGTACGGCTATGGGACGCAGCTTCTGGAAAAACCATTCAAGTTTTGTCTGGTCACACAGATGGAATATTGAGCATCGCATGGTCACCGGACGGCAAGACACTCGCTACGGCCAGCCTCGATAAAACAGTGCGGTTATGGGATCCTATTTCAGGGAGGTCAACCAATATTTTGTTGGGTTATGCAAATGCCGTGTCGGCTGTGGCATGGTCGCCCAATGGTAAAACACTTGCTTCCACAGATGGCCGCGCGATTCGACTTTGGAATTCCCAAACTGGGCAAAGACGGGACTTGATCGGTCACACAGAGTCTGTGACGGGTATTTCCTGGTCGCCTGATGGCAAAATGCTTGCATCTTCTGCCTATGATGGGACCGTGCGGCTGTGGAAGATAGAAAATGGGCAACTTCTACGGACCTTGAATGGTCATACTGATGCCGTTTTGAGCGTGGCGTGGTCGCCCGACGGCAAAGAACTGGCGTCGAGTGGCTATCAACTTGATAACTCGATACGCCTGTGGGATGCGAACAGCGGGCAACCAATTGGCATCTTTAGGGGTCATACAGACTACGTGACGAGTATGGTGTGGTCACCCAACAGCAAAACGCTCGCATCGGGCAGCCTCGATAAAACGGTGCAATTATGGGATGTACCCTCCCTGACTGCCCCTACCGCTATCGCACTGACATCCGAGGCGAACCTGGCAACAACTACTACATTACATATCCTCAGCGGGCATACGGGTGGGGTATTGAATGTGGCGTGGTCACCGAATGGCAAATCGCTCGCTTCTGCAAGTTCGGACAAAACCATTCGATTATGGGATGCTTCCACCGGACAACCGGGGCGCATTCTCGAGGGTCATTCAGCCGCTGTGAGCAGTATCGCCTGGTCGCCGGATGGCAGGCTTCTCGCCTCCGGGAGCATTGATAAATCAGTCAGATTATGGGATGCAAAAAGTGGGCAACTCTTACGAACGCTGAACAGTGACGATTCCGTGACGAGCGTGGCGTGGTCGCCCAATGGAAAACTTCTGGCCGCGGCCACATGGGGTAATCAAATCGATATATGGGATGTCGAAAGCGGCCAGCACGTCCGCAGCTTGGATGCTCTTAGAGGTGACATGTTTAGTGATACGCATAGTGAAATCAACAGTATCGCGTGGTCACCGGACGGCCAAATGATTGCAGATGCAAACGACGAGAATACAGTCCGAATATGGGATGTTGCGATGGGGAAGATCTTGCGCACACTTTTTGGCAATTTATCGTACGTTGAGAGTGTTGCATGGTCGCCGGATGGTAAGACTCTTGGATCGGCTGGCATGGATACAACAATACACCTATGGGATGCGGCTACCGGTCAGGCTATAAGTACCCTCAGCGGTCATACGGCCTTTGTAAGGGGTGTAGCGTGGTCACCGGATAGCAAATATCTGGCATCAGCCAGCGGGGATGGAACGGTGCGATTGTGGGATGCGGCTCGTGGACAAAATCTGTATACACTGCGTGGTCATATTGATGCTGTCACGAGTGCGGCTTGGTCTCCGGACAGTAAATCGCTCGCCTCGGCAAGCTATGACGATACCATACGATTGTGGGATGTATCGGCATTGCACTAAATGCGTTTTCTGAGCAAACCTGCTCAGGTTGTTGCCACTTGGAAAAAAGCGTGATTACGAAAAAAATGGGACAGGCTGCACGACCCGTAGGCCATGCAACCCATCTCATCCTGATATGAACCCCGCTGCTTAGAACGGGATGTTTTCGGGGGTCGCGTCTTCCGTCGCCGGAACCGACCCGCCGCGCCGCTCCATCTCACTCTTGCTGGTCAGCAGCTTCACATCATCTGCCGTCAGTTCGAGTGAGGCCGCGGGCTTGCCATCTTTGGCGATGTACGGCGACACGGTGATCTCGCCGCTGACGAGTACCTGCATCCCGGCCTTGATGTAGTCGGCCAGCGCTTCGCCGCGCTCGCGCCAGACCGTGACGTTGAACCAAGTCGTGGTCTGCTTCTTGTCCTCGCCTTTGCCAAAGGTCTTGTTGACGGCCACTGAGAACTTCAAAACGGCGATCCCCTGCTGTGTGTACTTGAGTTCGGCATCGCGCCCGATGTTCCCGACGATAACGATGGACTGGTAGGACATGGTAAACCCTCCATAGGTGGTAGATAGTCGAAGCCGAATGCTTCACAAAACGCGGTGCGGGCGCGACAGCGCCTTGATTGGAATGAGTCGCAGTGTGTGGAGTGGAAAATGTGGGAGCGTCCTTTGCGTTTTCATGAAAATGAATCGGCATGGCCGCTGATGGCTGTACCTGCTCAGTTTGTGGTCGCAAAAAATAGGGAAACAAGCAGCTTGTGCTGCTCATCTCCCATCAGTCATCAGTTGCCGCGCGCGTGCATGACCAGCTTATGCACGCGCTCATTCAGTAGATCACCAGAATGACCGCGTACCCAGCGCCAGGTGAGGATGGGTCGTTTTTCGGTGATGATGTTATCGAGCGTTGTCCACAGGTCGTGGTTCGCTTTGCGCTTCCAGCCTTTTGTCATCGTGCAAATGACGTATTGGCTGTCGCACACGACCTCCACGCAAACACCAGCCTGGGTGAGCGCCCGCAGACCTTCAATCACCGCCGTCAACTCCATCCGGTTATTGGTGGTATTTGCGATCGCACCGGATAGCATCTTTTCGACGGTTGTGCCGTCTGACTTGCGCGCCACCAACAATGCGGCCCATGAACCGGGCGCATTGTCTGCCTGCACGGTGCAGCCGCCATCAACGACGAGCGTGACCGGAATTGCCATCGTAAACCTCCTTGGAAGGCAAAGTAGCCAAAATAAAACGAGACAGCGGAATGGCTGTCTCGTTAAACGCGGTGCGGGCGCGACAGCGCCCACACGGTGTGGTGATTGTGAGGGGGATGCGCAGCCAAAGCCAGCGCACCCCTGACCGGGCTACTCGTCGCGCACGATTCGGCACAGATGCGCCATCTCATAGCCGACCGGAACGAGGTCACCGGTGTCCTCGACAACGCCCGCCGCGACCAGTGCCGCCAGGACACCCGCATTCTCGCGGTAATCCTTGATGGCAATCAGGTCGTCGCCGAGCAGCCCAGCGGGGTTGATGCTGGCCGTCGCCATTGGCCCATCGGCAGCCCACAGACGCAGGTGACGATTGTGCGGCTTGGCGTACCAGCCGCATTCGAGCGTGCAGTCTTCACCCAGGAAACGAACGATGTTCATGGTGTGTGCCCTTTCGATTGGGAAGGTTAAAATGAAGCGAGAGTGCTTCACAAAAAGCGGAGCAGGTGCGTTAGCACCCGGCTGAGTTAACCAGATTTATCGAGGCGCAAAACGTGACTACAGGGCTTGATAGTAAGGCTATACTTCTGGCATCGGAAAAAGAAATTTGGCGATGGGATCAAGTCGAATCTGAATTGGAAATCGCGTACTATTTGACAAATATTTTGCCAGATTTGAATCACATTACTTCTGTACGCGGTATTGTTCTGAGAGAACAAGAAGTGCTCATGTTGACGAATGCCGATGGGGTTCAACATGTTACCCCTGGTGGGCGGATCGAAGTAGGGGAGACTTTGTTAGGGGCACTTGCCCGCGAAATTACAGAAGAAACAGGATGGCATTTTGTGCATCCGCAGTTGTTAGGGGTCGTCTGTTATCATCATTTAACCCCATGTCCAGATGCGTATCCGTACCCTTACCCTGAATTCTTGCAGGTTGTTTACAGCGTACAGGCTGAAAAATATAGCGATGTAGGCAGGCAGGAAAATGATTATGAAAAAGAGGCTCGTTTTCTTACCATCCTCGAAGCACTGAAATTGCCGATTGCGAGCGGGCAAAAAGCCTATTTGCGAAATCTTCGGTCGGGTTAGGTCCTCAATGTCAATCTGACTCATCTTCTTTCCACACGGCCCGAACATTGCCATCGGCTGCCAGCGCGAACTTGAGCGTGATCCGACTACCTTCGGTGAATTGCGCCTCGCTATCAGGTGTAATCAGTCCCAGTAAGTCACCACTACTGGCGAATGCGCCGAGCCGTTCGACAAGCTGCCCTTTCTTGTCGGTATAGTGCGTGCGCTGGATCGTGACCGGGAAGTTTTGCAAGTGAGTCTGAGCTAGTTCGGTCACACGCGCTTTCGCTTCCCGCGCGGCGGCTTTCGGGATATCGCCGGGTTGCTCCGGGATGGGTGCGCCTATCGCGGCTTGCTGCTGGCGATACCAATGAACCCAGACCGCATTGATGCCAATACTGTGCTGCACGGGCGATTCGGAGATAGTCGCGCCGGGATAGCGCACTACGCCACCTGCGACTGTACCGATTTCATCCAAGATGCCGATTTCACGCAGTGCAGCCATCGTCTTCTGTGCCATCCCTGGGAGATGACCGCGTTCGGTTTTCGCCCCTGTCATCCATAATGCCGCATCAGATGGCTCATCGCTCAGATAAGCTGTCACGAATGCGCTACGCAAGATGGCACTATGATCGTGCTCATCGAATCGATTCAGAAAGGTGTCAAGCGTTTCGCGGATGGCGTTCGTATCGGCTTCGTCAAGTCGCTCGCCCGATCGTTTAGCGTGCAGCCGCTTGCCACGCACGGTTCGGTACAAGGTATTGAGTGCGACGCCCGTACCCAGCCATTCGCGTTCGGCTTCGCTGAAGGCATGGTCAAACAAGCGGGTCGGTGGCATGGCTCGGGCGGCCAGTGTGTTACGCTGCGCGCGGAAATCCTCGATATGCGCCTTGACCACGCGGTGCAGGCTATCCAACCAGTGATCGGTGGTGAGCGATACCTGCTCTTTGTCACGCCGACTGGCGGATAATCGCTCGACTAGCAATGCTGGCAGTCGGCGACCAGAACGGATAATGCTCGCTGACGCTTCGTAGCACCACTGCCGTCCACCCGACACATCCGCACCCGTTTTCACGGCACTGTCGATGAAGTCTTCGAGCGGCGCGGGTGGATTCTTCGGCAGGCCGTTGAACACCGCCTTCGAGATCATCAGCATATTGCAATACATGCCCAGACCACCCGTATTCGCCTGGGCGCGCCGAATCGCCTCGTCCATCACCTCGACGCTGTATGGTTTGCCTTTGCCGAGTCCCGTCGCGCTGTTCGGATCGATGAGTCCTAAATAGCGGTGTTCCACCGTATCCGTGCGCGAAAATAGTTTTCGGCTGTCACCGGGCGGGAAGGCCACCGAGCCGTCCACCGTTTCCCATGCAAGTGTGCGTGAGCCAAGCGTGGGCTTCAGAACAATATACTCGCCAGCTTGATTGGGGCTGCGCCACGCGAGCATCTTCTGGTCGCCATCATAATCGGTGAAAGGGTGAATCCACAGCGCATCGTCGTTATCAGCGCCACCCAGGATGTCGCGGATACCTTTACCGGATGGCGAGTCGCCCATTTGCAGCCAATCTTCATCATTTACCCAGGCGGTCGCGTACTCAGCATCAATGCGAACGTGTCCGCGCGGGATTGCCTGATCCACCCCGGCAGCTTGCCCCACGCCGATAGGCATCACGTAATAGCGGCCCCCTGGCATCGGGAGGCGCATTCGTTCCAAGGTCGTCTCGTTCAGTCGTTTCAGATGTTGGTTCATCAGGTTGCGCACGATGCTGGCTGACCACAACGCATGACCGCCTGATGCGAAGTATTCGCGCAAGTGCCAGGCTTCAATATCTTCCAGTGTCGCGTATGGGTCGATCCGGCTCATGGCGCGATCCACTTGACCACTCTCGACAGCCTGGAAGAAAAGCTTCCCCTCGTCGTTCAGCCATTGCGCGTATTGGGCTTCGTCGAAAAATGGATGCAGGTTGATGAGCGACTGAATATCGATCCGCATCTGGTCGTGGGCATGGACGAAGTTCACGCCGACCCAGGTCTGCCCGTTGACCAGTTTCACCTCCCTTTTTGTATCCATCGGCAGCACGAAATCAGCGTCCAGGTCGTCGGCGACGATGGCGTGCCCCTTGTCCTGTCCCTTATCCGTCATCACCGTGAACTCGACCCGCTGGCATTGCGCGATTTCGCGGAGTAGTTCGGTACGTTTGGCAGGTGGCGTGTCCGGCGGCAGCATCAGTTTTTCCAGCATCTTGCGGCTGATGAGACCAGCACCATCCCAGATTTTGACTTCATTCTCGGATTGTCCGCCCAGATAGCGCACCATGACCTGATCCGCCGGGAAATAGCTGGAAGCGAAATAGGGTCGCATGATCCGCGACAGCCGCTTCGAGAGCACAAATCCGCCTTTGTTCAAGTTGAGTTCGAGACCTGTCTTTGCCAGAAACTCCGCCGTATCCATGCCATCGACGAACACGTCTTCAATCTTGTTGTCCTTGACATAGCGCAGGGTGGGCTTGGTCATGCCGAAACAGCCAGTGCGCGGATAGGCAGGCGTCTGGTCTAAATCAGTCGTGAAGATCGCCCAGGCGCGTCCGTTCGTTTCGAGGAACGGATAAATTGCACCGCCCAAAGCGGTCGCCTGATTGATAATTGTCACATACGGCAAGTCACTCTGATCAACCGGGGAGGCGGCTACTGCCAGTGCAGCGCCCGGCTGCTCAGTTTGTGGGCGCTCGAAAACATCTGCGACAGTGCTAGAAGGCGGCGAGTCGGGCGCTGCGTTGGGGTATGTGGCGGCTTCTGGATCATGACGCGGGGCGATGACACCAACATCGACCAACGGCAGCATGACCTGGGCGTATTGCTGGAGGGTCAAGCGACGGATGGCTGAACCAGCGGAATGTTGGTTGGTGCCTCTACCGCCCATCGCGCTTAATCTCCTCCCAGCGCGTTTCGTAGTGCTTGACTGGGGCAAGCGACTCCAGCATCTGGGGTAATTCGCCATAGCACAGCACCAGACTCGGTTCCAGCCGCTCCACCATCGCCTGATAGCCTTTGGTGAACGCGCGCAGATTCTCTGCTCGTACTCCTACCGTCGAGACGGCAATCAAGCTGTGCCGCATGATCCCGACGAAGCAGAACTCATAAGACTCGACGCCTGCCCAACTCACAGTCGGAATCACTTGGAAACCGAGCGACGCCCAATAGACGCCACACCAGCGCGAGCGGTAGGTGTTCCAGATTTGCGCCGCAAACGGCCAGTCCGGGTACAACGAGAAGTCTGGCGTGAGCAATGTCTTGAAATGGCTCAAATAGCTGTGCGCTTTGTGCGGGCGCGCCCACACACTCTCGAAGCGGTAGTCGTCCAGGAAGAAATGCACTGCACCGCCAGCCGTACCATTCCGTGTGCGGATGCGTGTCCGGTACGGCGCGAGCCAGTCTGGGGTGTAACTCAGTGGTGCGTGCGGAACAGTCGGGATGTGGTTGGAGTTGCCGTCGGTTGCGAAGACATGATCAGTGTGCAACGTATCGAAACTGCCGGGTTTGCTTTGCCATTTGTGGCTGCTTCGGGTGGACATCTCGCTATTTCCTGCTCAATTTGCGGGCAGGAGCGATTGTTCGTCGGATAGGCTATTATTCGCAAACGCGAGTAGCGCAGAAAGTGTCCAGAAAACGGTAGGGTTTGGTGTTTCGCTAGACCTTTAATACTTTTCGTAAGCTCCTCAAAAAGCTGCTCATGTCCAATCAAAGGCTAATATTCACCGAAGAGTTTGCTGAAAATCTTAAAACACCAAAAATGTTTGTTATACACCTTTGGCTTGGGTATCCTTTGTGCCCGATACTGACGAGCCAGATCAGACCCAGAGGCCAGATTCAACAGAGATCAGAGTGACGGAACAGGGGCAGAGCGAACAACCCGAAAACCGACGAAGTAGCGCCGACTACGAGGGAGGTAGTTGAGACGAGCCTCCGCGCGCGCGGAATCAGAGGCGTATTTCCAGGAGCCGCCGCGTAGCGACCGGGACCTGTTGTTGTTAACATTATTAATAGCATGATTAGTATATTCATTCAATGTCCATTCCCAGACATTTCCGCTCATATCCAACACACCATACGGTGAAACGCCCTGCGGATAGTTCCCTACGGCGCTCGTTTGCCGCAAATGGTACGGACCATGATCGCGCTCCCTTTCATCAATGTTGGCATAGCCACTGATGTATTCGTTTCCCCAAGGATATGTACGGCCATCCGTCCCACGCGCCGCCTTTTCCCATTCTTGTTCGGTCGGCAGGCGGACTTCATAACCCAATTTTGCCGTCAACCACACACAAAAGGCCATCGCCTCGTACCACGACACACTCTCACGCGGGTGATTCCAGAACTTGAAGAATTGTTCTTCGGGACCGTCTTGCTGCTGTTGTAGGCCCTCCTCATGCAAGCCATCCCACCATTTTTGGTTTTGGTAGCCGTTCTCGCCGTCGTCGATGAACGCCTGGAATTGCTTATAGGTGATCGGATATTTGGCGATGCAGAACGTAGGCAAATCGACCTCGGTGGCGAGCAGCGATTGAGATGCTTTCGCGTCGCCGCTGACCGTCACTTTCCCAGCAAGGACTTTGCACCAGTAATCCAGGGCGAAGTTGAAATCCAGGATGCCGGGACGATCATCCAGATCAGCCAAGTTCAATGCGCGTTCGACGGCGGCGCGGGACTGCGGATCGGGATCGCAGGCGGCGTCAGTCAGGCGCGGCAGCCAACGATCGCGCAATTTCGTGCGGGTGGCGGGTGGAGTCTGCGCACCTGAACGGACGATGCACTGTGCCGCCACTTCCGGGTTGGCATCGCCCACCCAATCCAGGACGAAGGTACAATCGGCGCTGAACAAACCCGCCAGCAAAATCGTCGCCTCCTCCCAGCCCGTCGGTTTCCACCAATCAACTGGATCCCAGAGATTACCCGCCAGCAAGCGTCCGGCACGGATTTCGGTCAGCATATACAGCGCGGCGAAATATTCTTGCAGCAGTTGATGGGTAAAGCGCACCCGGTCGGTCACGTTCAGGATGCTGGCATTGGCCGCCAAAACCAACAGATCGTCGCCCATGATCGTGTGGCGTACCGCATCAACGTTCAACGAGGTAGCGACGCTCCCCGCACCATCATCTGTTTGTTCGCACCGATTCTGCATGATATAGGCAGCTTTGGCGAGTGCCAACGAGAGATCGCGTTCGATTGACTCTTTTTCCGCTTCAGATAGGGTGCGATTTTCGCGCGTTTCGCGCGTTTGCAGTTCACGTCCGATCAATTCGTCGATGAATTCCGCGAACAGTTCACCGCGATTATCGGGTAAGCTGCCGCGCTCTCGATAGATGCCCGTCATCATCGTGAGCATGTATGGGTTTTGGGCGAGCGTCAGGAGGCTTGAAGGGTTATCACGCAAGCGCAGCCAATCATCCCATTCCCAATAATGGGATCCCCATTTTGTTTCTGGTGGCACATCGGCTAACCAGAACAAGTTTTCCCAATCAGATCGTTTATCAGCAAATCGTGCTTTGAAGTCCTCATAAAATTCAGGTGCTTTATCACCCACCAACCGCCAGAAGAACTGTTCGCCCTGACCGTGATCCTCAGCTGTGCGATTGAGGTAGCGGATCGCAAAATCGCGGATGCGGAGCGGATCGAGCGGCGTGATGGTGATCTGGTCGAAGCCGAGATCGAGCGTGTAATCGCGTTCCCGGCAACTGATGACGCCAATCAAATCCGGGTTTGCGTGCAACGTCTCTCGAATCAGCGCCTTAACTTGGTCATCTTTGCCCGTTTTGCGCTGCGCCGTTGGGATTTCGTTCAACCCATCGAGCAGCAAAGCGATACGCTTCTCAGCGATAAGCACATCCAGTTTTTCGCTGAGCGCGCCCATTTCCACCGCGATAAATGCGCGCAAGGATTGATCGGCGTCCGTCCATTTTCCCAGCCGCACCAGGATCGGAATCGGCTTGTGGGGATCGGCAATCGCGGCATCGAACAGATCGCGTGCGAGTCGCCAAAGCGTGGTCGTTTTGCCCGCACCCGGTTCGCCGAGCAAAACGGCACGCTTGAGATCGCGGATGGCGTCAAGAATATCAGTGTATTCTTTTTGCTCGCGGACGGTTTCGTGTACACGCTCGTCGCTCGGATTTTCCATCAAGTGCGCCAAGTGCTTGAAGCGCTGCGACATCATGCCCGACGCATCGCGGACGGTCTGCGCTGTGCCCGCCATCGTCTGGTATTGCTCGACCGATTGGATCGTCTTCAGCCAATTTTCGAGCTTGAGACCGCTTAGATAATCGAGTTCCAACTGTCGCTGACTGATTGAGCGTGGCTGTGATTCGCTGAGGGTAGCGTCCACCTCGGCTTGCGAGATACGTGGCGGAGGTAGCCAGCGTAACAGCGTCGCCAAACCGTCATCATAAGATGGAAAGAGGCGGGTGGCCTGCCGTTCCTTCATCTGGAGCGGGATTTCGCAGGCTTCCAACTGCACGACGAAGATTGGCAGCGAAGGCTTCTCATCGGCGGCAAGGTATTCGCGCAGCACCCATTTGCTGGTATTGGCTGGTTCGCTAACGAGCGTCACGAACGCATACGAGTTGGTGATCCCGGCGGAAATGGCCTTCGCCCAGGTGTCGTCGCTTTTGATGCTGGTCTGATCGAACCAACAGGCATGTCCCGCTTGGTTGAGATCGGCGATCAGGCGCTTGGCAGCCGCTTCATCGTGCCGCGAATAACTGAGGAACACGGTCGGTGTCCGATCGGCGATCGGGGTGGTGACGGTTTGTTGAGGTATTTCGGGTGGCGGAGCGACCACCAGTGGTACCAGTGGCGCGATCGGAAGCGCAGGGGCGGGATCGCTGCACCGTCCGTCCAGTTGCGGTTTCCAAACGTCGATCTGCGCGTGCTTATCGTCGCCGCAGCCCGGCTTGACCGCTTCCAACAGCGCCGACAGCGGGTGCGTCCGATCTTGGAAGCAGCCGAAATCCCAGAGCAGCTTGATACAGCGATTGACGAACACCATCGGCGCGCCCGTCCGGTCGATCTGCTGATAGATGCGCGGTTCGGTGTAATAGAATGCCTGTGACAGCCACACATCACGCTCGTCGGGCGTTTGCATGAGCGGGAGCAAAAGCTGCGTGATTTCCGGAATCAGGTTGCGATTCAGCTGCATGGTACGCTCTCACGGGTAAAAATGGGGGGCGACTGACGGTCATTATAGCGCACGCAGGCTAATTGATGGACACACTTTGCATAGGGCTAACTCTATGCAACAAGATGTTCGTGACCGCACTACGCTTTTGTATCATCCCCTCGACGATAAGCAACGGCGAGTCGGTGAGTGTGCGGTGGTAGCGGTCATAGACATCTGTGACACTAACCATAATTTTGCCGATTGAAAGCATAAAATTGCTATCGGAAAGATGCAGAATTGAGCGGACAACCGCTTTTCCGACCAATAAACTTGAAAGTATAAAGTTGCCGAGAGTTCATTTGGCGACGCTATCTACAGTGAGTGGAAAAATACCGGTCGCAACCACGTTTATGACGTCGCCTTTGTGCTGTACGATACCCTCCACCAGAACAAGAGTCGCGCCATTTAAACCATAACCTTGCCACTGTGGCAATTTATTGGTTTGAGTCACAACATCCGGGCGTACAATCACGTTCATCAGGCCATTTTCGTCTTCAAGTGTCACGAAATGGTGACCTTTGGCGGTCGGCGGTGATTGGTGGACGACAACTTGTCCCGCAATTCGCACACGCTCGCCATCGGCACAACGGGTCAGCGCGGCACTGCCCAGAATACCTGCATCATTCAGCACTGCGCGATACAGTGCCATGATGTGGTCGCCAGTCGAGAGGCCGAGGATTAAGTATTCGGCGCGCAGTGCCTCCGCTCGTGAAAGTGCCGGGAGCGTGACGACTTCATGCACGAAAGCGAGATCGAGTTCGTCATCGGATCGACGAACCTGACCCAATTCCCAAAGCAGTTGGCGGCGCGCAATGCTCCAGCTATCCAGCGCGCCGACCAGGATCAATTGCTCGACCAATTTGCGGGGGATATGCGATCGCGTCCGTGCGCAGAAATCGGCCAGATCGCTGAAGGGGATAGCCCCACGCGCCGCTTCGAGCCGGTCCGCACCTGCTTCGCCCAAGCCACGCACATAACGAAACCCAATGCGGATGCCGCCATCCTCAATCGTGCAATTGGCGCGGCTGTGGTTCACATCAACGGCCAGGATACGAATTCCGTGATGGCGCGCGTCGTTCACGATGACGGCGGGACTCCAGAAGCCCATCGGCTGATTATTGAGCAGCGCCGTATAGAACGCCGCCGGATAGTAGCACTTGAGCCAGGCCGATTGATAGACCAACACCGCGAAAGCCGCTGCGTGACTCTTCGGGAACGAATAGCCGCCAAATGCTTTGAGTTGCCCGAACACTTCAGCAGCTACGGCACCCGCTATACCATTCGCTTCCGCTCCTGCCACGAACGCCGCTTGAAAGCGGGCAATGCCCTCGGCATCGTTTTTGCCCAGCGCCCGGCGAAGCTGCTCCCCTTGCCCCGCCGTGAATTGCCCCAGATCGCGGGCCACTTTCAAAACTTGTTCCTGAAACAAGATCACACCCAAGGTTTCGGCCAAAGCGGGTTCAAGCAGTGGATGAGCATAGATCACGGGTTCTTCGTGCAAGCGACGGCGCAAGTAAGGATGAACCATGTTGCCTTGCACTGGCCCTGGTCGGATCAGCGAGATTGAGACGATGAGATCGGCAAAAGCACGCGGCTGGATGCGTGGCAGCACCTGCGCCTGGGCACGCGATTCGACCTGGAACACGCCAATCGTATCGGCACGGGAGATCATCTGATACACAGTGGGATCATCGAGTGTAAGGTTATCCAGATCCGGTGGCGCACCCGTCGTTTCGCCGAGGATGTCCAGCGCCTCTGCGATGGCTGACAGCATCCGCAAACCCAGTACGTCGATCTTTATCAATCCAGCATCTTCGAGGCCGTTCTTGTCCCATTGGCACACGACGCGGTCGGGCATGGTGGCGGGTTCAGTCGGCACGCGCATCGCCAGAGGAACGCCTGTGATGATCATCCCGCCGTTATGGATACCCAAATAGCGCGGCAGTCCCTTGATCTGCGCGCACAGCCTATCATACTGCGCCCTTTGTTCAGACTCCCCCGCTGAAAAGCCATTTGGTAGGCTGCTTCCTGTACCCGCTGCTTGGTTGAGGTCGCCTCGATTACGGGCGTGAACGTGACGCACTGCACTTTCAATCACTTCGGGTGGCA
The DNA here is from genome assembly GCA_038230635.1 of Aggregatilineales bacterium. Classification (GTDB taxonomy): domain Bacteria; phylum Chloroflexota; class Anaerolineae; order Aggregatilineales; family UBA2796; genus JBBRMW01. Next base: position 22,893 of record JBBRMW010000009.1, read on the forward strand.
GCCCCAACACCTTGCCCACTTCGCGGCGCGCACTCCGTTCGCGGAAGGTGACAAACGTACACGCCATCGCGGTGTAGTCTGCCCCATAGCGCCCGTACACGTACTGAATCACTTCCTCTCGGCGGTCTGCTTGAAAGTCGATGTCGATGTCTGGCGTGCTACGCCGTTCATCGGATAGAAAGCGCTCAAAGACAAGATTGTGTGCCAGTGGGTCGATGGGGCTGATCGCGAGCAAATAGGCAACCAATGAGTTGGCGGCTGAACCGCGTCCTTGACAACGGATACCGTTTTCCCGCGCGAAACGCACAATATCCCACACAATCAGGAAATAGTTGGCGAGACCCGCGCGGGAAATCACCCTGAGTTCGTGATCCAATGCCGTGACTGCTGCGACAGGCCGATCCGGGAAACGGCGCAGCAAACCTTCTTCGCAAAGCTGGCGCAAATACTGTTCTCCGCTTAATCCAGCGGGTGTGGGAAAGGTGGGTAAATCTTGTAAGCCATACTGTGGGACAAAATGGCAGCGCTCGGCGATGCGCCGCGTGTTGGTCAGCGCGGCTGGGTAGGCTGTGAACAATTCGGCCATCTGGCGCGCCGATTTCAGATAATACTCAGCATTTGAGCGCCGCCCACCGAGCGGATCATCGAGTGTCGTCCCTTGTCGAACACAAGTCAGGACATCTTGCATTTCATGGCTATCATTTGTTGCGTAGTGAACGTTGTTGGTCGCTACATAGCCGACGCCGATTTGTCGGGCGAGTGTCACTAACTTGAACAGCAGCTTCGGCGTGCCGGGCTGCTTATGGTGCTGAAGCTCGATCCAGAAACGATCCGTGCCGAACACATCCCGATAGAAACAAGCGGCTTCACCAGCAGCTCGCGGATCGCCCCGCAACAATGCCGAGGCGATCTCACCCTTGTGGCAGCCTGACAGTGCAATCAGTCCAGTAGTGTGTCTTTCTAATAGGTGACGCGCTAAGGCGGCCTCGCCTTTGGGTGCATTGCCCCGTGCCTGGCTTATCAGCCAGCACAAGTTGCCCCAGCCTCGCTCATTCTCGACGAGCAGCGTCAGGTGAGAGCCGCCTACGAGGGTCAGTTCCGCACCAAAGATCGCGTGGATACCTGTGGCGCGCGCTGCACTTTCAAAGCGCACTGCGCCATACACCGCATCGTGATCGGTCAGTGCCAGCGCTGTCATGCCGAGTTGGGCGGCACGCTCAACCAGTGCTTCCGGGGATGATGCACCATCTAGCAAACTAAAATACGAGTGGGCGTGTAATTCGATGTAATCTGACGCGGCCGTCATCTCAATCGTACAATCGCTGCAAATACCAGCTGTCATCCGTTGAAGGATGATATTGGTGATAGATGATCACGAGCAAGCCGCCGCGGGTGGTCAATTTGAAATAGTCACGTCGTACTCGACCTCGCCACCAATCCACATCCACTTGCCAGCGGTCGGCCAGATCTTGCACGACATGGCGGCGTTCGCGCCAGACAAACGCTTGCGGAATGGCGCGCTCATCGAGCGTGACGTGGATATGCTCGCCATTCGGCCACAAGCGCGTCATAGGCGCTCGCCAACTTGGACACCTTGCACACGAAAACGACGTTCCAATAAAGGCGACTCGCGTTCGGCTGCTTCGATCCAAAAGAAGCGATCTGCACCGTAGCGATGGGTGAGCGCGCCCAGTGACTTTTGCAGACGCTCCCGGCCGCCGATGTTATGCGCGAATAGATCAAGTTGCTGACCCGCATACGGAATCAGATCACTGAGCAGGATTTCCATCGCCATGATTCCAGCGCGTCCAGTGCGCACTTGACCGAGGCGTGCCTGTACCATCCGTATCAGGTTGGCGGTGCCAGAGATGGGCTGGCGCAAGGTGATGCGGCTTTCGCGGGTTGTGTTGTTTTCCAGCCGTAGCCGCATGGTCAAGGTGCGTCCCATGCAACCTTTGGCTTGCAGGCGTGCTGCTAACTCAATCGCTGCCGAACGCGCAATCGCTTCTAGCACAGTTCGGTCAGCCAGAGCTTCCTCAAAGTCGCGCGTGATTCGCTCGACGAGGCGGGGTCTGTAAGGGATGACTCGACGGTAATCCTGCCCATTCGTCAAGCCGTGAATGAACAACCCATCACGGCCAAATTGGGTCAACACGGCCGAACTTGGCAGTGCGGCGAAGTTGCCAAGTGTCGTCAAACCCAGCAAATGCAGCCGCCAGGCGATATCTTCGGTCATTGGAAGCAGGGTGACGGACAGCGGCGACAAAAATGCAGCTTCATCACCCGCCTGGATAGGCAGCACATGGCTGGGTTGGGTACACATGGCCGCCGCATACGCTGTAAACTTGTTTGCCGCCAAGCCAATGCCAGCCGCTAGTCCTATGCTTTCCCGGATGGTCGATCCCATCTGGCGGGCAAGCGCTACTGCTTCGGCATGAGCCAGCCGTTCCAGATCGACATAGAAGAATGCCGCTTGCTGGTTATCCAGCGTGCGTAGTTGATTTTTGCGGGGCCGGGCTGGCGCGGGAGGGGGTGGCTCAACCAGTGGCGTGAACTCCGCCAGAATACTCAACAGTCGCTCGATGGTTTCCTGTTCGCAGCTTTCTTCAACCCTGATGATCTGTGCCTCGGGACATAGTGCGCGGACATGCCGTAGCGAAACGCCTGGATAAATACCGCGTTTCGCCGCTTGGCTGCAAGCCGCCGTCACTTTGCGGCCACCCGGCGCGCTCAGCACGAGTGGTATATCCGCCGCGATGCTTGCTGACTGACGAGCAACCTCGGCGCTAAAATGCGAAAAGCGCACGCAGACGAGCTGGTTGCTCATAGTTTGGCATCCAATCCACTGAAAACCAGATTGACGGAACGATTCGGTGATGCAAACCGGTTCTTGGTCACTGTCACCCGCGCCCGGTAACCTGACACATCTTGCCGCCGTTTGAGCCAACGTTCTTTTTGAACTTGCAGTCGTACTGCTGTCTGCGAAGTCAATCCCGCATCGGTAACTTCCAATGAGCGGCTATCAAGCAGCATCAGGAAGATCAGCGCACAGCGTGAGCCAGCCAGTGCGCCTAGTGACCGACTGACCTGAGCCGCTTCGGGCAGCTTGCCGGGTGGCGTAAACGCCAGATCGACAACGAGCGCGCCCAACGAACTCCCCTCGAGCACATGCTGAACAATGCCCAGCCCTTCGGAAACAGAAGCAGGCCGGATGAGCAGTAAATTGGCGACATCCACCCCGCAACGTACTGCGTAGTCGGCATCGAATGTCCGTGCCAGATCGAGATAGGCTGCTGCATCACCTTCGCCTTGTGCGCTTGCCAGAATGGACAACGCCAACGTACTCACACCCGATGTCGGCGCGCCGAGCAGTTCCGTCACGCAGCCCCGGGGAATACCACCGATACCAAGTGCGCGATCCATGGCGGCCCAGCCTGTTGGGACATGTGGCACGACCTCACCGGGGGCACCGTGCAGGTTACGGAAAACTTGCCGTCCCCAGCGTTTGAGGAGGTCGGCGGTCAAGGTCTCTAAGCGTTTGTCAGGGTGTAAACTCAAGTTGCACTTAGAAATAGAATATATGTTCGATTGTCATTGTATGGGGATCGCTGGAACAAACAAGCCCACGAGGTCATTAGTTCATATGTTCTAACTACTCAAACGATTTTAGGGCGTCAATAGGTCATGGGTTAGAAAAGTCAAACGGTGTGATAAAGAGACTGCGCATATTCAAGTCATTGGGAGTGCGAAATATCGATGAGGTGTTCGCGTGCGCGATTCACATGCTGCTCAAGCGCATAGAGATTTTCCAATAGTCCGCCGCCAAAGGTGTTGTATTTTTCGCGTGTGCCGGAAAAGACCATGCCAGCGTCTTGGATATCGGATTCCTTTTGCAGATCGGATATGAATGCGTTCATGTCCTCGATTAAGTCCAAGGCGGGTTGAAGACTTGCAAAGTGACCATTTACCATCATGCCAGATCTATGCCGAACATTATCCACTCATTGCGGATTAGCAATGTGCTGGCGCAACCAATCATGGATGAAACGGAAACCACCAGCACTGCTGTAGAGTAATCGACGCCGTTCAGCGGCGTCCAGAAGTTCGGGCAAATCCCACGGAGCCAGATTCTCAGCTCTTAACATCGAGCGTAATGTCAATTGCTGAATGATGGTGATGCCACCAAATAGAAATCCTCCTTGTAAACCCATTGTAATTCCCACTGCAATGCCAAAGAACACGGATCCCAATACGGAATTCTCCACAATCCACAGTCGTCCCTCAATTATGTAGAAAATAATTGCCCCAATGATTGCTGTCAGGCCCCCCACAAAGGTGAACACCTCAACCGCATGTCGCACTGCCTGCCAGAAGCCCAAATTTGGGCGGCTCACTGCCAGTTTCTCTGGGTTAAGTTCAGAACCAAAGAATCCACCCGATAATCCTGCGCCAGCACCAGCAGCCAACCCCAAGGCGGCACCATTTCCGTTGTTGAAGAGGCTTCCGATGACGAGTCCGCCCAGAACATACCCAATGATGGCTCCGACTCCACTGAACAGGAGCGATTTTTGCCAACTGAACCCTATCGCTTCGACTCGACTGCCTTGTTCCGGCTCATTACTTGAATATTGCCCTGTTTCAGGATCCATCAAATTCTTGCGCGCGCCTGCACCGGATCCCTTTGCCATGCGGTCAAGTAACACAAATAGGCTGATCCCAGAAGCAGATCCAAACAAGAGACCCACCAATGGCTGCCCATTGAAAACGAATAGCAATCCGATCAGAATCGCTACCAGTGCTGACAGCAAACGCCAATCGGACTCCTGGCGGCGTCGACTTTCCCAGCTTCCCAGCCCGAGCAGGAAACCAGCGAGTGGTGCCGCCACAAAATCAATACCCAGTCGATCTGCGGAACCCAATGTAATTCCAATGGTTAACCAAGCGGGCAACATTATCAATCCAATATAGATCGCCTTAACGCGATCCCAGTAGCTCTCACGTTGCTTTCCCCCGTTCGTTTCTGGAAGCCATCGTTTGTCCATACGCTCCATGAAAAAACGTGGTTCGTGCAGCGTATCGAGACGCTCTGCCATCCAGGCGAGCGTCTTCAAAATCCGTTTTCTGTTTTTGGGCGTCAAATAGGCGGAATCTGGAAGCGTTTTCTCGCCTGCCTTCAACAGGGGATCCACCTCGAACACGCGATCCAGATATGCTTCAAACAGCCGCCGATCGATGCGGGTTAGATCGGCGAGCAAATCCTCGATCTCTTTCGGGTCAATGCCTTGATAAGCGATAACCAGGGTGCGTAACATCAGGGGTGTGGCGGCAATTTTTTGCAGATCACTACTCCGGTGGATTGCCTCGCGCAGTGCTTCGAAGCCACCACCCAATTCATCTAAATATCCTTCGACAGCATCGATGGTCAGGGGCGCAAGCCGGACTTCGGTTAGCACTTTGGGTTTTTCAGTCAGATAGTCGTATTCTTCGATGCGGCTGGTGAGCGCGATATGAATATTACTTCGTTCCCTATAAAACTCACTGATTGCCAAGAGACAGGCTTGGCGACATTCAGGCAGAACCTCATCTAAGCCGTCCAACAAAAGCACAACCGCGCCAAAATCGAGCCACTTCTTCACGACCTCGGAAGATATGGTATATTCCCCGGCGGCGGCTACCTTTGCCCAATTTTCAAAGAGCATTTCGCTACGCTCACCACGGGCTGTCCACTCGGGGTATTTCCAGGTACCCAGACTCAAGAACAACGGGAATGGCTGGTTATCCATACCCGGCTTTTGTTCCAGTTTCCCGATCAGATAACGAGCCAACCGCAGCAGCTCGGTCGTCTTTCCCGCCCCCTTGTTGCCACGAATCAAGAGCAATTGATTGGTCTGAATAGCTTTTTCATAGCTTTCGCCGATTTGGATCTCGCTGGTCAGGATCGGACGTACTGAGGGGTCGCTGGTGCTGATACGACGTAGACTTTGAATCTCGGATGTGAGAATACCAGGTCCAAAGAGCCGATGAAAGAAGGGATCATCCAATTCTACGCTGAGTTTCTGTTTGACCGTTTCGATAACAGACTGACGACTTTCATTGGTAAAATAACGAGAGTAATCAGGCTGGCGTCCCTCAGTAATCCGATCGTGGATGTCGCGCTTAAAATCCTTTGTCGCTTGTTCACTGGCGTGTTTTTGTTCTACATCGTCATTGCATATATCACGCGCAATCGCGTCTAACGCGCCCCGCAGTTTATCGAAAGCATGTGGGTCATGCTCAAAATCAATATACTGCTTGTGGATCAAAACAAGCTGTTCTTCTTGCAAACTCACGGGGTGCAGGCGAGCGACAATAAATGGCCGATTCAATTCGTCTGCCCAGGCGCGTTCGCGGCCTACCCAAGTGCTTTTCGCCGCCTCATAGGATTGAATACCGAGAAAAATATCTGAAGAATTCAACCCTGCTAGAATTTCTTTATCAAATAAGCCTCGATCTCTAGAAAAATTCTTGATACATTTTTCGTCGAGCCAGGGTCGATATTTCCAATCCTCCAATTTATCAAAGATTTGCTTGGCGAGTTGGTCGCTATCGTGGTGGCTATAGCTGATGAAAACGCCGAATTCTTTGCATGGGTTGAAATCTGTTTGCTGCATGATAGAACCTTCGGAGGGTGGAATATGCCTGAACACAGTGATAGTGTATTGCAGAAAAATCCAATCGAAAAGCCGCCAACAATGAGAACCTATAACGATTCTATGACAAAACCAAAGTGGATTGGTTGGCTACGAATAATCGCCTTGGTGGTAATCGCCTTGCTCTATGGTGGAACGGCGCTCCTGACGCTCAGTGATCCCCCCGATACGCTGCGTTTCGTTAATGTCGATTTTTACACATATTACGCGGGTGGAAAATTGTTCTGGCAAGGGAATAACATTTACAGTGGCGATCTTACAGGGAGACTGCTGGCTGCTGAAGGTCTGTACTACGATAAGGGGTCAAATTATATTTATCCACCTTATGTTGCGGCTTTCTTAGCGCCGTTTACACAGGTGCTTTCGGGAAAGGCACTTGGTTTTTTGTGGTTCTTCATCATGCTAACGGCATTGTTGGGGGCAGTTTGGATGGCTGTACTCATCTTTTTTCCCGATGAACCACCTAACCGCCAACGCTTACAATGGCTAGATTGGTCGATCCTAGCGTTGCTTTATGTGCCAACGAACTATTCATATTTTGTGGGGCAAATCAACCCCCTACTCTTGATATTGCTCACGGGGTTTCTATTTTGCCTGCAACACGGGCGGGATCGCTTGGCGGGGCTGTTGCTTGCCGCAGCCATCCTGATAAAAGTTGCCCCAGCCATTTTTCTGCTCTATCTCATTATCAGGCGGCGTTGGACGGCGCTGGTAATGGCCCTTTCGCTGAGTATTGTTGGCCTTGGCATCTCATTGGCCCCTTTGTGGGGGCAATGGATGAACTATTTTCAGATCGCTCTCCCCGATTCCACCCGTTTAGTATCTCATCCAGCAAACCAGTCGATCAGTGCCTTTTTTAGCCGCTTATTGGTTGCTTCACCCTTTACAAACCCGCTAATCGTTAGTTCTTCGCTCGCACGAGTTGCGGCGACCGGTGCAGCGCTTCTCTTGCTCGCTATTTCGTCAATCGCCACGTATCGCACATCACGCGATAACCGCGCGGGGATCCTCAGTTTTTGTTTATTCCTCGTCACGATGGTGCTGATTTCGCCGCTCGCCTGGGAAAATCTGTTTGTTTTGATTGTCTTCCCCCTGCTGGCAATTTTTTACCTCTGGCCCAAATTGAGTTCAATTGAGAAAGGGTTAGTGGTATTTGCGATAATCCTGAGCATCGTTCAACGCTTATGGGCACCTCATGGTGTCGCACCCGATGAAACACCTGGGCTGAATAATTGGACGCTGTTGATGTCTCTCTTGTTGTATTCAACCTTGATCCTGTACACAATTTTGAGACGGCATGTCATACCAAAAATTAGGCGTGAAGCGGAATTGTGATCTGTTGTGTTTCAAAAAGCCGTATGGAAATCTATGGCAGCAAATGGCGAACGGGCACAGATGAACATCTTATTGGTTGACGACAACCCACATCGAATTGCGTTTTTCCAAAATGGGCTGAAGGCTCACAAGCTGACCATTTGTCGCCATGCACGAACTGCGATTAAAGCGTTGAAACAGACTTCATTCGATGTCATCTTCCTCGATCATGATTTGACGGGGAAGCTTGCCGACCCAGAAGATGAAAACTGCGGCAGTGAGGTCGCGCGCTTCATCGCCGATAACGAGATTGTGTGCGGGTGCATCATTTTGCACATAGAAAATGCTATCGGGCGCGAATCGATGGAGTCGATCCTCAGTGAGAGCGTCTCGATCCCGTACAACAAGCTCAAGAAAGTGGGATTGCTCTCGGTCTTGAAGACAGTGATCAGGCCAGAAGTCTGATTGGGGAGTATTGACTCCAGCCTTGCCAATAGAGCGCCTCATTTGAATTCCCTGTGAAATCACTTTCTACCTTGTAGCTTTCGGTATAATATTTTCTGTTAACGGACACAAACACCGAAACAGCAGGCAAATTTTGGCGAAGCTCGATGATCTCAAGCGCGGCATTCAGGTTAGAGGGATTATCCCCAATCAACTGGTCGTTGTCGTGGATGTGCAATGGCATGGTGCCAACGCCATTGAGCTATTCTTTAAGCGCGCCGATGGTCAAACGGGCGCACAGCTTCTATTTCGAGAAAATGAACCGTCGTTAGAAATTGCACAAGCCGGTTACACCTGGTGCTGGGATGCCGATGGGAATCTGCTCCGCCTCGTTTCGGAAGCCTATCGCATCCATCTGGCGCACCTGTTTGATCCGGTACTTGCGGTGCATACCTCGCTAATCGAGCCCCTACCTCACCAAATTACTGCCGTCTATGGCGAGATGTTGACACGGCAACCGCTTCGTTATCTACTGGCTGATGATCCTGGTGCAGGAAAGACGGTAATGGCGGGACTGCTCATTAAGGAGCTTATCATCCGAGGTGATGTGCGGCGCTGCCTGATCTGCGCACCGGGAAATCTGACCGAGCAGTGGCAGGATGAACTCTGGCAGAAATTCCAGCTTCCATTCGAGATTCTCACACGCGGGGCCGTCGAATCGTCACGGAGTGGTAACCCATTCGCGGAAAAAGACTTGATACTCGTCCGCCTGGATCAGGTGAGTCGCAGCGATGAGCTACAGGCAAAACTCGGCGCGACCGAGTGGGACCTCATCATTTGCGATGAAGCACATAAAATGTCGGCATCCTTTTTCGGCGGCGAGCTTCAAGAAACGAAGCGCTATCGGCTGGGCAAGCTGCTGCGGGATATTACGCGCCATTTCTTGCTGATGACAGCCACGCCCCATAACGGACGCGAGGAAGATTTCCAACTGTTCCTGCAACTGCTTGACGCGGATCGCTTCGAGGGGCGTTTCCGGGATGGCGTCCATACCGTCGATGTGTCCGATATTATGCGACGCCTGATCAAAGAGAAGCTGCTCAAATTCAACGGCAAGCCTCTCTTCCCAGAACGGCGCGCTTACACGATCGACTATCCGCTTTCGGATGCGGAGGCGCAACTGTATCGCGCAGTGACGGACTACGTGCGTGCCGAGTTCAACCGTGCCGATCAACTTGACAGTGAAGGACGGCGTGGGACGGTCGGCTTTGCGCTGACGGTCTTACAGCGCCGGTTGGCCTCCTCGCCCGAAGCCATCTATCAATCGCTCAAGCGGCGGCATAAGCGACTCGAAGATCGGTTACATGAGGAACAACGCCAGGGTACAGCGCAGGTATCCGCTGACGGTTGGCTCAATGAAGACGAATTGGACGACCTGGATGATGCGCCCGATACCGAGGTCGAGACGCTTGAAGCCGAGGTGATCGATCGGGCGACTGCCGCACGAACGATAGTCGAACTCGAAGCCGAGATTGCGATCCTGAAACGGCTTGAAGCGATGGCTGCGGAGGTGCGGCGCAGCGGTACCGATCGCAAATGGGAAGAGCTTTCCAGCCTGATGCAGGCCAACCGCGAGATGTTCCAATCGGATGCCCGGCGGCACAAGTTGGTCATCTTCACTGAGCACCGCGATACCTTGAACTATTTGCAGCAGCGGATCAGCACGCTGCTGGGGCGTGACGATGCGCTGGTCTGCATTCATGGCGGCATGTCGCGTGATGATCGGCGCGAATCCCAAGAACAGTTCGGCAACAACCCGGATGTCGTCGTGCTCCTGGCGACCGATGCGGCGGGCGAAGGAATCAACTTGCAGCGCGCCCATCTGATGGTCAACTATGACCTGCCCTGGAATCCCAATCGACTGGAACAGCGTTTCGGGCGGATTCACCGCATCGGCCAAACCGAGGTATGCCATCTGTGGAATCTGGTGGCGGGCGCGACCCGTGAGGGCAACGTCTACCGCCAACTGCTGCGGAAGCTGGAAACGGAACGGCAGGCATTGGACGGGCAAGTTTTCGACGTGTTGGGACACTTGTTTGAGGAGACACCGCTGCGAAAACTGCTCATCGAAGCGATCCGCTATGGTGACCAGCCCGAAGTCCGGGCGCGGCTCGATCTGGCGATTGAAAACGCCGTTGACCGCGAACATGTGCGCGAATTGCTCGAAAGCCGCTCTTTAGCGCAGCAATCCATGAACCTGGACGAGATTATACAAATCCGTGAGGATATGGAACGCGCTGCCGCCCGCCGCTTGCAACCGCACTACATCAAGTCGTTTTTCGTGCAGGCATTCACGGCGCTGGGTGGTACGCTCCATGAGCGCGAGTCGGGACGCTTTCAGATCACGCATGTGCCCGCCGTGATCCGCGATCGCAGCCGATTGGTGGGCGTGGGCGCACAGGTCGCCAGTAAGTATGAGCGCGTCTGCTTCGACAAGCGCTTGATCACCGTCGAGGGCCGATCGCCTGCCGCCTTTATCTGCCCCGGCCATCCCCTGCTCGATTCGACCATCGACTTGATGCTCGAACGTTACCGCGATGTGTTGGCGCAGGGTGCAGTCCTCATCGATCCAACCGATCCGGGTACACAGCCGCGTGTGCTATTTTACCTGGAGCAGAATATCCAGGATGCGCGTACCACCCGCAGTGGCGACTGGCGCATCGTCTCGCGCGAGGTGCATTTCGTCGAGGTCGATGCTGAGGGTGGCGTTCAGGCTGCTGGCAGCGCGCCGTATCTCGACTATCGCCCCGCCACCGACCCGGAACGCGCCGTGCTGGAAAAGGCGCTGGCTGGCTTCGCGGGCGATTCGTTCGAGGCGCAGGTGAAAGGTTACGCCATCGAGCAGTTGATCCCCGCCCATTTGCGGCGGGTGCGCGAACGGCGTGAGGCGCTGATCCACAAAACGCTCGAAGCCGTGCAAGAGCGCTTGACCAAAGAGATCAACTACTGGGATTGGCGCGCCCGCGAACTGAAGGATCGTGAACGTGAAGGCAAACCGAACGCCCGGCTCAATTCCGCGAAGGCACAGCAGCGCGCCGATGATCTGGCCGAACGACTCAAGCGTCGCAAAGAAGAACTCGAACAGGAACGGCAGATTTCCGCCGCGCCGCCGATCCTGATCGGGCGTGCGCTCATCATACCGATTGGCTTGCTGTTGGCGGGTAATATTCCGGCGGAACTGCTCGATAGGCGCATCACCGAGCAGATCGCCATGCAAGCTGTGATCAAAACAGAGATCGCGCTCGGTCACGATCCGGTCGATGTGAGCGCCGCCAACGTGGGTTATGACATCGAAAGCCGCGACGGAAACACCCGTCAACTGCGCTTCATCGAGGTCAAGGGACGGCGCGCCAGTGCGGAAACGGTGACGATCACCCGCAATGAACTGCTGACCGCGCTCAATACGCCCGAAAGCTACATTCTGGCGCTGGTTGAAATTGAAGGTGGGCGCGCCCAATCGCCGCGTTATGTGAAGCGCCCCGTGAGCAAAGAACCCGATTTTGCCGTAACCAGTGTAAACTATAATCTCAACGAGTTGTTAGCGCTGAGCGAGGAACCGTGAGATGGTGCACGTAAAATTCGAGGATGTATTGGAACTAGCCGAGAAACTGACGCCCGAAGAACAGCAAACACTGGTCGCTCGTCTGGAAAAACAGACTCATCAGTCGGTCGAGTTGACGCCGGAAGACCTTGCCTTTGAGCAGACACTTGGCCTACTTGTTTTTGATGTTGGCCCCTGGCCCGACCAACTGACCCTGCGCCGTGCTGACGAATAGCCTGCTGATGAGCGGTAGCCATGATTTTAATGTGTTGTTGGAACGCAGTAAGGATTCCAGACCATGAAAAACTCGATTGTGGATATGTCACGGGATGAGCTTGAACGTTTAATCGATGAGCGTGTGGAGCGCCGCATGGCCTCCCTATTGGGTGAATTTGAACTGAATGAAGTTGACCTGTTTGGGGATGAGGATGAGGAGCCAGATAATCGCACCTGGGAACAGGTAAAACGCGATATTGAACAGGATCGTTGGATACCACCCCCGGGCGCAAAATCATCACTTGAACTGCTGCGCAAGGATCGAGATCGCTAGTGACCATTTACGTCACTGATGCCAGCGTCCTAATCGAGTATTTAATCCAGGGACCTTACACGGCAAACGCAGTTGCTTTGTTTGACCAGGCAACTCCCGATGATAAATTTATCGTGCCGGAGTTCGCGCTGGTGGAATGTACCAATGTGCTGTGGAAACAGGTTCGGTTTCAGAAGATGCCGAACTTGAAAGCCGAGGCATTGCTCAAACACTTCCGCAAAATGCCGTTATCGCGTGTTCCTGTAAAATCGTTATTAGGCAATGCGCTGCGAATTGGTCTGGCTTATGAACTGGCTGTCTATGACTCCGTGTACATTGCATTGGCAAAACGCTCACATTATCCGTTGCTCACGATCGATCAGCCGCAAAGCCGCGCCGCAACCGCCGAGGGTGTTATAGTGAAACCTATTACCGATTTTGCGCTTTAGGGATTGCTCAGAATAATGTGTCCGTAATTATGAGTAGAACGTCGAGTAAAGAGAAGAAAATCCATGACTGAAGTTTGGGATCAGGCACAAGTTGAACAATATATTATTCAGGGTATTGAAGAAAGCCTGACGCTCGACTACAAAGCTGCTGGGTCTCTCGCAAAAATAGACGATAAAAGGACCGAAATAGCCAAAGATGTATCAGCAATGGCGAATTCGGCTGGCGGCATAATTATCTACGGCGTCGCCGAACATAACGATAATGCCCGCAAACACCTCCCTGAAAGAATCGATCCGATTGATCGGGCCAAAATCTCAAAGGAGTGGTTAGAACATATTATCAACAACATTCGCCCTAAAATTGACGGAATTATGATATATCCGGTTCCCATAAGTACTGCACCTAACCACGTTGTTTATATTGTTGAAATCCCCCAAAGCTATACTGCGCATCAGGCGACTGACAAAAAATATTATAAACGCTTCAATTTTGAGTCACTCGCTATGGAGGATTATGAGATTCGGGATGTTATGGGGAGACGACAATATCCGAAAATTGAACTCGAATTCGAGATTGACCTAACATTGCAGGAAGTTCGGACTGGCGGGCCATCCAACATTGGTGGGATTTCAATACCATTGCCAAGTGATAAGCCTTTAACGCGTGAGATGGTGGCTCGCTATGAATGCACTGTTACAGCATTTAATGCAGGGAAACTTTTGGCGCAGTATATCAATGTGACAGTCGAGGTTCCCGATAATCTGATGCCGCGTCGATCAGACGACTCCGATGAAGAACCTTTGTTAAGGCTGCAACATGACCGAGAGTGTTATGAAAAAACGGGAAAGCTCTATTGTCAACAATCTTTTGATAATACAGTCCGTGACGTTATTGGTTATGAAAAAACTGCATATGGATCCTCTCCACCCAACTACGGTCCTGCCCGACACGTTCCAATTTTGCCAGAATGCCGGATTGTACTTGGCACCATTTATTTAACGAGACATTTTGGGGGCATCGCACTTGAACAGATGTATATTGAATGGGAAACTTTCGCAGATAATGCTCCGCCGCTGAAACGCAAAATCGCCGCATCTGATATTAAAATTACCGATAAACGAACGTAGTCCAATTGGGAAATATTCCGATGCCCCCACGCAAAAAACTGATCGAAGTCGCGCTGCCGCTCGAAGCCATCAACGTCGCCAGTGCGCGCGAAAAATCCATTCGGCACGGCCACCCCAGCACCCTCCACCTCTGGTTTGCGCGCCGACCGCTGGCTGCCTGCCGCGCGGTCATTTTCGCCTCACTAGTGGATGACCCGGACGATCCCGCCGCGCCCGCCGATTATGTGGCCGCGTGCTGGGCGCTGCCTTTCAACGAAAAAGCCGAGGTGGATACCGCGCGTCAGCGGCTGTTCAAGTTCATCGAACTGCTTGTCCAGTGGGAAAGCACCACCAACGAAGCGGTACTTGAGACTGCCCGCCACCTGATCCGGCTGGCGACGGGCGGCAATCCGCCACCGCTGCTCGATCCATTTGCGGGGGGCGGCTCGATCCCATTGGAGGCACAACGGCTCGGACTGGAAGCACACGCCAGCGACTTGAACCCCATCCCGGTGATGATCAACAAGGCGCTGATCGAAATCCCACCAAAGTTTGCGAATCGCCCGCCGGTCAACCCGCGCGATCGTGCCAAAATGGGCGGAGACGAAGGTTGGAAAGGTGCGGCGGGGCTGGCCGCCGATGTGCGCTATTATGGCGAGTGGATGCGAGATCGCGTACAAGAACGAATTGGTCACCTCTATCCGAAAGCGCCAAACGGCGAAACTGTTATCGCTTGGATTTGGGCACGGACTGTGAAAAGTCCAAATCCAGCAGTAAATGTTCATGTGCCATTGGTACGCAGTTTTGAATTGAGCAAAAAGCAGGGTCATAGAGCCTGGATTGAACCACAAATCGATCCAGATACTAAACAGGTATGGTTTACTGTTCGAAAAGGTAACGGTGCAGCACCTAAAGGAACGGTAGAGCGATCTGGCGGACGCTGCATTGTAAGCGGGGCACCTATTCCATTTGATTACATTCGCGCAGAGGGAAAAGCTGGTCGATTAGGCGTACAGTTAATGGCTATTGTGACAGAAGGTAACAATGGACGCAATTATTTCGCGCCAGATGAACAGCATGTACAAATAGCCCTTAATGCTAAACCAAGCTGGTTACCAGAACAAAAAGTTACGACCCCCAGTCACGACGTCGATAGATTGCCGATGTACGGAATGTTTACTTGGGGAGATGCCTTTACACGACGCCAATTAGCCGCACTTGTGAGCTTCAGCGATCAGATTAAAAACGTGCGCGAGAGGGTAAAGGCCGATTCGAGCGATCTGGTATCGATCGACCAGCTAATACCGCCTGAGAATGACCTATACCATCAATCATATGCCAACGCAATTAGTATGTATCTTAGCTTCGCCGTTGACCGTTGTGCTGACTATTGGTCATCAATTGCAACTTGGCATACGGGAAATCAGCAGATTCGCTCCACGTTTGCGCGCCAAGCTATACCCATGACTTGGGATTTTGCGGAGGCAAACCCATTTAGTGGGTCAAGTGGAGGTTGGTTGAGTTTATATCTATCAACGGTAGATGCCTTTAGAAGCCTAGTTCAAGGCAAAGAAGGCCATGTTAAACAATTTGATGCGGGTAATACAGACTATTGGGTTCAGAACACTGTTATTTCAACTGATCCTCCCTATTATGACAATATTGGTTATGCAGACTTATCTGATTTTTTCTATATATGGCTACGTCGCTCTTTATATGACGTATATCCTGATATTTTTTCAACACTTTTGGCACCTAAAGAAGCAGAAATTGTTGCCTCACAGTATCGATTCAATGGAGATAAAGCTAAAGCCAACAAGCATTTTGAAAATGGACTTAGACGGGCGTTTCTGAGTATGCGGAGAACGGCTCATCCTGACTACCCATTAACCGTATATTATGCGTTTAAACAATCAGAAGCTGAAGAAGATGACGATAGTTCTACCAGCGTTGCAAGCAGCAATGGATGGGAAATGATGCTCGAAGGGCTAATACAGGCTGGGTTTTGTATTAATGGTACCTTGCCAATTAGAAGCGAACAGTATCATCGAATGATAGCGCATGGTTCCAACGCCCTTGCGTCCTCAATTGTCCTTGTTTGCCGTCCACGGCCCGACGATGCGTCAACTGCCTCGCGTCGCCAATTTACCGACTCGTTGCGCCGCGAATTGCCCGCCGCCTTGCGCGAACTGCAAAGCGGCAACATTGCCCCGGTTGACTTGGCGCAGGCATCCATCGGACCGGGCATGGCGATCTACAGCCGCTACAGCCAAGTGCTGGAAGCGAATGGGCAGCCGCTCAGCATCCGCACCGCCCTGCAACTGATCAACCAGGAACTCGATGCGTATCTGGCCGAGACCGAAGGCGATGTCGATGCGGATACGCGCTTCGCCATCAACTGGTTCGAGCAGTTCGATTTCCGCGAGGGCGATTTCGGTCAAGCCGATGTGCTGGCGCGTGCCAAGAATACGAGCGTGGCGGGCGTCGTCGCGGCAGGGATCGCGCGTTCGGCGAAGGGCAAAGTCCAGTTGCTCCGCCACACCGAACTCGATCCGGGCTACGCACCTTTTCAGCATCGGCATATCACGGTGTGGGAGGCGCTCACGCTGCTGTTGGAGCGGCTGCTGGGCGTCAAAGATGGCGGCGAAGACGGTGCGGCGCGCTTGTTGCTCAAGCTGCCGGGCGATCTGGGATCAGAGGCGCGCGTGCTGGCCTATCGGCTATACAACATCTGCGAGCGCAAAGGCTGGGCGGAATACGCCTTCGATTACAACTCGCTGGTCATCTCGTGGCCGCGCATCCAGGAAATCGCGCACGCGCTGCGTCAGGCTGCAACTGAACCTACCCAGCAATCGTTCGACGTGTAATTAAAGCTAAGGTAGTCGATGCTGCTTCCCCGACTCGTCAAACGGTTCATCCTGGCGACGGTGCTAGTGTTCCTGGCGCTGATCATGGTGAGCGTGGCGGTAAATTTTCCGTTGTGGGTGTTTTTGCTGTCGCTGCCGATCGCGGGCTTTTTGACATTCCTATACTGGCAGACGTTCAGTGAAACGATGTTGTGCCCCACTTGCAATAGCACGGGCAAAGTAACCTTTCAGCATGGCCGCGAAATCGAAACGGACGTGTGCTATTCGTGCGATGGTGCGGGTCGTGTCGCTGCAAGCCGCCGATGGTGAGGGAGAAAATCATGTTTCATGCCAATGACCCGACCAATTCTCAGATAGACGCTAAATGTCCGGTGTGTGGGAGTGACGTGTTCGAGTGGGGGCGCATGAGTGCCGGAGCCTACTATGTGCCCGGCTCGATCCGGTGGGATAAGCGCGCCAGACAAGTGATCCGGGTACGGCGCTGTTTGCGTTGTAACAATCTGATGCAATTTACCGATCAGGACTTAACCCGGAGGCAAGCCCAGCTTACGACCCTGATAGTCGTGGTATCGCTCATCATCGGGCTGCTGGCCGTGGCACTCCCAATTATCATCAGCCTGAGTTCCAGACGTTAAGAAAGACCGAGGGTATTCGCAATGGCAACCAGCAATCGTGATCGCATCGGACAGGTCATGGACGCACTCAAAGACGGTTTGGGGCCATTCGTGATGCGCGAATACAAGCAGGCTTACAAGAATCGCTTCGCCAACGAAATCGACGCGGCCACGACGAACGGATCGTTTCAACTGCCGCGCGAAATCTTCAACACCGAAGCATCTCTGCAAAAAGGTATCGATACACAGGGCTGGCTAAACTTGATGTCGCGGCACTGGCAAGAAGTGTTCGATAACAAGTTGGGGCGCTCAGGCCGATCCTATGTCAACGAACTGCTCGATCGCCGCAACGATTGGGCGCACCAAAAGCCGTTCACCAATGAGGACGCACATCGCACCGCGGATACGGCTGCCTTGCTACTGGGCATGGTCGGCGCGGCGGAGTCGGCACAAGCGGTGCGCCTCATCGCCCAGGAATTATTGCGGATGCGTTTCGAAGCCGAAGCGCAAAAGGTCGTCAAGAAAACGGGGCCGCTCTCCGAAGACCTGACAACGCACCCCGGCCTCAAACCCTGGCGAATGGTGGTGCAGCCACATCCCGACGTGGCGAGCGGGCGTTATTTGCAAGCGGAGTTCGCCGCCGACCTGGCTCAGGTGGTCAGCGGCAAGGCTGAAAAAGAATATGGCGATCCGCTCGAATTCTTCCGACGCACCTATCTCACCGAAGGCTTGACGACGCTACTGGCGACAGGCGTGCGGCGTATGACCGGTCAGGGCGGCGATCCGGTCGTGCAATTGCAAACGGCGTTCGGCGGCGGCAAAACGCATAGTATGCTCGCACTCTACCATCTGGTGAGCGGCAAACTCAAATTGGGGGATATTCCGGGCGGGGAGAGTCTCGCCAAACAGGTCAACAATGTCGATTTGCCCGCCGCCAATCGCGCGGTGATCGTGGGTCTCGCCTTCAACCCGGCCAATCCGCGCGTCCACAAAGATGCGACCACGCGCACCTTGTGGGGCGAGATCGCCTATCAACTTGGTGGGGTCGAGGGGTATCGAATCGTCGAGCAGGCGGATATGGCGAGCGTGAATCCGGGCGCGGATACATTACTTGAAGTTCTGGAAAAATACGGTCCTGCACTGATCATCATCGATGAGTTGGTCGCCTTCGCGCGCAACCTGTATGGTATCACGGAACGGCTGCCCGTCGGCTCATTCGATACGATCACTGGCTTTGTCCAATCGCTGACCGAAGCCGTCAAGCGTTCCAGCGACTCGATGCTGCTAGTCTCGCTGCCGGAGTCCGATATGGAAATCGGCGGTGAGGGCGGCAAGGCGACGCTCGAAGTGCTCGCCAAGTATATCGGGCGGGTTGAAGCCGTCTGGAAGCCCGTCACGGCCACCGAGAGTTTCGAGATCGTTCGCCGCCGTCTTTTTTCCAGTCAGATTGATTATGCTGCGCGCGATGCGGTGCTTTCGGCATTCCGGGATATGTACCGTGACAACGCGGGCGAATTTCCAGCCAACGCGACTGATGGCGATTACGTCAAGCGGATGAGTTCCGCTTATCCGATCCATCCCGAATTGTTCGATCGGCTGTATCAGGATTGGTCAACACTCGAACGCTTCCAGCGCACGCGCGGGGTTTTGCGCCTGATGGCGTCCGTCATTCACGAGCTTTGGACGCGCGATGATCAATCCTTGATGATCCTACCGGGTACGCTGCCGCTGGACGCCGCCCCGGTCCGTAACGAAATGCTGCGCTATTTGCCCGATGGCTGGTCGGCGATTGTAGACACCGATATTGACGGCCCGAACTCGCGCCCGTTTGCAATCGATGGGGATGTCCCGGCGCTGGGACGGTATGCGGCCAGCCGTCGCGTCGCCCGCAGTATCTTCGTGGGCAGTGCGCCCTCGACTTCGATGGCCCCGCAAACCGTGCGCGGCGTCGAGGAAGTGCGCGTCCGGCTGGCGACCGTACAACCTGGCGAGTCGCTGACGGTTTTTGGCGATGCGCTCAGCCGTATGAGTAACCAGCTCACCTACCTGTACCGCGATGGCAGCCGTTATTGGTACGATACGCGCCCCACTGTGAATCGCATCGCCGCCGATCGCGCGCAGGCCATTCACCCTGATGAGGTATACCAGGAAATCATTCGACGCTTGAAGCAAGTCAAGTGTGAGCGCACCGATTTTGCTGCCAATCATGTCGCGCCCGCTGGCTCAGCCGATATTGCTGATGAACAGCGTGCGCGTGTGGTGGTGTTCGGCCCAGAGCAAGCACATAAGCGCAATAGCACCGATTCGGCGGCATTCCGGGCTGCTCAGGAAACATTCGAGACGCGCGGCAACGCACCGCGTCTGCATCGCAATATGCTGGTGTTCATCGCACCCGACCAGATCGAAGTTGAGGCGCTCGATAAAGCCGTCCGCGAATTCTTGGCTTGGTACTCGATCGACTCCGAAGAAGATCAACTCAATTTGGATGCTCAGCAGCGCAAACAGGTCAAATCGGCACTCAGACGCACTGACGAGACGGTTGGCTTGCGTCTTCAGGGTTCGTATAGTTGGATGATCGTTCCCACCCAACCTGATCCCACCGGTGCGATTGAATGGCAAGCCTTCCGCATCACGGGCGACGATTCGTTTTATCAGCGAGCCGCCCGCAAACTCCGTCAAGGTGAACTGCTCATCTCTCAATGGTCACCTGATAATCTGAGCAAAGAGATGGACACATTCAATCTATGGGGCGGTAATCCCCAGGTAGGAATCAAGCAGCTTTGGGACTATTTTACGAGCTATTGCTATTTGCCCCGATTGTGCGATCAGGATGTTTTGCTCGACGCAATCCGCGATGGGATCGGTCGAATGGACGCGCCATTCGGCTATGCGACGGGGGTTACCGCTCAGGGCGAATACAAAGGTTTGGCTTATCGCGCCAGCAGCAGCATCTACTTTGATGGCAACAGTGTCCTGGTCAGACCCGATGCCGCCGAGCATCAGATCATCCAACAACAAGCCGTGATCGATCGCAAACAAGCGGTCATTCCGACTAACACCCCTGCAACGGGTAGCAATCGCAATAGCTTGACTGTACCTATTCAGCAAGAGACAGAAATCAGTATACCATCGCGTTTTTATGGCAGCGTGTCGGTCGATCCGCAGCGTGTCAACCGCGAGCTAGGCATGATTGTCGAAGAGGTTATCCAGCGCCTCACCAGCCTGACCGGTTGTGACGTGGAAATCACGCTCGAAATTCATGCCAATCGTCCCGAAGGCTTTGATGAGGCAACCATTCGCACCATCAGTGAAAACAGCAGAACGTTGAAGTTTAATGGCTATCATTTTGAGGGCGAATAAAAACAAATTACTAGCCACCCGACACCTGGGGACAAGGGGATTGCAAGCGCAGGGAAAGCCGAGTAAGGTTGAGTTAACCAGACAAAACCAAGACGGAGCGAAACCATGCGTTACATTCCCCCCGGCCAATTGTATCGTAGTTTATATGCGCGGTTAGTGATGCTGCTGCCGCAAGAAGTCGATAGTCGGCTGACGAACATGGTGTACCTGATGATGGGCATCTTTCTATCGGAAAGCGTGCAGACGGGACGGATGGCGAGCCGCATCCCGTTACGGGTGAAACGGCTCAGTATCGTGCGACGCTTGGAGCGATTTTTGGACAATCCTGGGGTACGCGTGCGCGACTGGTACAAGGAGGTCGCACGCGACTTGCTGAAGAAGGCGAGTGCCAGTGGGGTTATTCAGCTCATCATTGACGGCAGCAAAGTGAGTTTTGGACATCAATTGCTGCTGGTCGCCCTGGTTTATCGTGGGCGAGCGCTACCCATCGCCTGGACGTGGGTGGTCGGTGCGCGGGGTCACAGCACACAACACAAGCAACTGGCCTTACTCAGTTACGTGCGCAGTCTGCTGCCGGTTGAGGTGCCAGTCAGTCTGGTGGGCGATACCGAGTTTGGGCATTGCCTCGTTTTGGAACAGCTGGACATCTGGCACTGGCAGTATGCCCTGCGGCAAGCGGGTCAACTCCTCGTCTGGCCGCCCGGCAGCACCGACTGGCGACGTTTGGACAGTCTGCTGACAACGCCCGGTGACTGGTACTGGCTGCCCTATACCAACCTGACCCAAGCCAATGCCTACCCCACCCGCTTGCTGCTGTGCTGGAAACGCGGCGAACAGAAGCCCTGGTTGCTTGCCACCAACCTGACCCACCCGCCCGACATTCTCCGCTTATATAGCCGTCGCATGGGCATTGAAGAACTGTTTGGCGATTGCAAGGGGCACGGTTTTGACCTCGAAAGTTCCCACTTGCGCTCCTTTCGTCACCTCAGTCGCCTGACCCTGGCCGTCATGCTGCTCTACGTGTGGCTCGCCGCAGAAGGTACCCAAGCCCTCATCCAAGGCCGTGCCCCTGCACTTGACCGTACTGACCGCCGCGACCTCAGCGTTTTTCGCCTCGGCTTAGAAGTCATTCATCAAGCCATCATCCGCCTCGAATCCTTTGTCGTTCATTTCGACGCTGTTTTTGACCCGTTTCCACACCCCCTTTTTTCTCTCGCTGAGGTGTCGGGTGGCTAGTAAAATTAGGGGATAGCCCCTAATAACCACTGAAATTTTATGGTATGCTTAGATTTAGTCGAGGCAAACGGTCTTACCTCGGAAACTTGATTTTTTAACTTTTCGTTAGGAGTTTCTATACCCAATCTTACCTTTGCGATCTGGTATATACGTTTTATTTTTGAGTAATCGGCACACCCACGAGATAGTTTGGCAAAACCTGAATTGAAATCGAGGTTATTCAATGCCTTCCTTGAAGTTCAAACTTGAGGCCGTTAGTCCTGTGTTTTTGAATGGCGCTGATCCCAAAGGGTTGCCAGAATTTCGGGCTTCTTCAGTGCGTGGACAACTTCGTTATTGGCTGCGCGCCATCATTGGGGCGGACACAAGCGATCTACGGCAACTCCACAATCGTGAGTCGGAAATTTTCGGCTCTACCAAAAACGGTTCTGTTGTTTCAGTACGTTTTTTTGGACAGGATTTTCAACCATCCAACACGGAAATGCTCCCACATCGTATTGGATCAGATAAAAACCCTTCCAGAGCATTATCGATTCCGGCTGGAACGTCATGCGATCTGTCTTTCGTGATGCGGCCGGGTGTAGAGTTCCCAGAACTTCTGTCGAAAGCCTTTTCGACTTGGCTGCTACTAGGCGGCATCGGCAAACGATCGCGCCGGATGTTTGGTGGGTTTCGGATAGTCAATGTTGACCGCAGCCCAACACTGGCAATTGATAGTATTGCCGACCGGGCTTGGTGGACAAGGCAGTTAAAAACCCCTCAAAGTTTGTTGAAACTGATCCCCGATCATATGGGCTGGTTGTTTCCTCAAAGTGCTATTCTCGTCAACACGCCTCCCACCTTTCCGACGCTTCATCCTCAACATAGTCGAATTGTCGTTGGGATGCGCCCCTTTGATTCTGCTAAAGCGGTGAACATGGCGTTCTTCCGGGAAATCTTGCGGAACGACGCGCTACCATTTCGACAAAACGAGCAAATGTTTGGGTATGCAAAATCACAGGAACGACGCGCATCCCCTTTGATCGCCCAGGTTAAACGCATCGGCAATCAGTTTTATCCAATCTGGACGGTTATGCGTTCGCCCCTGGTGAGACCGGATCATCAACCAACGGATTGGAAGCTGGTAGATGCATTGCTCGATGAAGCCGAACGGCAATTTGATGGCACAACAGTCTGGGGGGGTAAGTTTTAGCCGTGACTTATTTACACCTATTTCAGATCGGTCCGGTTCAATCGTTTATCGCGGCGGCGCGCCGCACCCAGGATTTGTACGAAGGTAGTCAAATGCTAAGTACACTGGCGAGCGCGGGCGTGAGAGCGGCTCATGATGCTGGCGCGGCCATCTTATTTCCAGCCGTTGATTCCGATGGTAATCCGTTGGGCGGCGCGCCGCACCGTTTTGCCTTCGTAAGTGATGCTGAGCCGCGTCAGATCGGGGCAAATGTCGAAGACGCGATCCAAAAATCGTGGCTGGCCGTTGCCCAGGAAGTCCATGATTGGTTATGGAATGTCATAGGCGGTGGTGACTGGGAAACTGTATTTACGCGGCAAGTCGAGGCATGGCTCGAAATCTACTGGGTGGCTGTCGATTACACTGAAGCGCTTCACGGTAATTGTTATGCGAACGCCGCGCGTGCATTGGCCGCCCGCAAAAGCCTGCGCGATTTCCCACAAGTAGAGGAAGATGGCGATAAATGCACGCTCACTGGCGCACAATCGGCGCTACCGATTAACTGGGATGCGTTACGCAAGGCCGATCCGCTTGATAATTACTGGTCGTCAGAGGAAAACGATCACATCATTATCCGCAGCAATGAAAAGCTCGGATCAGTGGCGCTCATCAAGCGTATGTTTCCGTTTGTGCAAGGCCGCAAGCCACAATTCCCGGCCACCGATGAAATCGCAAAGCGGTCAGGACGCGCGGAGCCACCATTATACTTGGCGGTGCTGCACATGGACGGTGATCGGATGGGACTGCGGCTATCAGGCATGACCTCATTTAAGCAACATCAAGCGTTTTCGCGCAAGCTGTCCGAGTTTGCGGCGATCGCAAAGAAAATTGTGGCGCATCATGCTGGCGAGTTGGTCTATGCAGGTGGCGATGATGTACTGGCCCTATTGCCACTGAATACGACGCTCGCTTGTGCCGATGAGTTACAGAAAGCACTGACAGCTGCGATGGGTGACGGGGCAACAGCCAGTGCTGGCATTGCCATCACAGCCGCTGGGTTGCCGTTCGACAGTGCGCTTGACGATGCACGGGAAGCCGAAGAAATCGCCAAAGATGAAATTGGTCGTAATGCTTTAGTCGTGCGGGATAGCCGCTCCACTGCCATTCGTGAAATGGGTGCCTATTGGGACTCTGGGATCGTTGAGATGGTTGAGGCGTTGCAATTGGCGTTTGGCACAGGTGGCAGCTGGGGAAAGGGCCGGTTGTCGGGCAAACTGGGCTACGACTTGCTCGAATTAGCCTACGCATTGGACAATCCCGTAACCATCCCACCGGAAGCCCGAAAAAAAGAACTGAAACGCTTGATCAAACGTCACGTCGAACCCAAAACACCCATCGATCAGATCGATAACTATGCCAATGGGTTGAGCCAAATCGGTGAAGCACACGGTTGGGAAACACTTGCTAACTGGGTGATCCTGGCGCGTTTCCTGGCGCACGGAGGCCGTATATGAGATGGCTTTTCATCGAAGCACATGATGTGTTCATGTTCCGCGAATCCAAGCCATTCGCAGCGGGGCAGAATTTCATTGCGCGCAGCGTGTTTCCGCCGACTCCGCAAACGATACTCGGCGCGATCCGTACCCATGTCTTAGAGACAATGCGAGTGGATTTGGCAGCCTATGGAAGGCGGAATGTCGATCCAACTTTACTCGCCGCGATTGGTGGTCCAGCCATCGACAATACTGCCGCCGATCTGGGTGCATTACGCCTGAAAGGACCGTTCCTGGCACGACGCGACCATGCTGGAATAGTGAGTAGGGTGATCAAAATGCCTCTGGATGTCATGAAACATAAAGATATGGAAACTTTTGCCGTACTCGCACCCAAACACCATGACCATGATGATGCGATCACGAATGCCCCGTTCAGCGCTTGGCGGCCCCTTGAAACTGCTGAGGGGGGGTATCAGGAAGCGGGTGGTTGGCTGGCTGAGGATTTGTTGGCGGTCTACTTGGCTGGAGGGATCCCAACTGAAGCGATTCCTGATAAAGCGCTCTTCCTGACAGAAGAGCGGATCGGGTTGGGCATCGATTATAGCCGACGAACGGCTCAAGATAGGCTTCTCTATCACGCTGAGTTTACCCGTCCTCAGGTGGATTTTGGTGACGATGCTTTGACGACCGGATTGCTGGTCGGCCTGAACGACGATCTATCAGAAATACTACTACCCGCACAAGGCATGATCAACATCGGGGGTGAAGGCCGATCCGCTTGGTATGAAACAGTCACGCCTATTTTTGCGCAACCAACGGCCTCGCAAGGACGGCTCAAG
>JBBRMW010000010.1:0-43811 GCA_038230635.1 Aggregatilineales bacterium
GCGCGCCGCTTCCACCGCCAGCGGCAAGTCCGCTTCGGCGATCCGTTCGACCACGTTCACATTGGCCTGCATGCACGCTCGGCGCAGTTCCGGCAATTGCCATTCTTTCCATTCCGGTTCTTTGCGTTTCGCTTGCACCTCCGGCGCCAGCGCCTGATAGCGTTTGAGCCGTTCCTGATAGGCCGCCCATGCTTTGCCCCGGTTTGTCCGCCACGACTGCGCCATGCCCGCTGCTTGCATCACCGCCACCCGCTGCCAGCGCGCTGATAACAGGCTTTCAAAAATAAAGTCGGTGTAGCCGTCCGGCACCGTCTCGCCGCAAAATTGCGTCACGTAGCGCTGACACAGGCTTTTGTACTCATCCCATAGCGCATCCAGCTCAGCCACTTTGCCGTCGTTGGCCGCCGAAAGGCGTATGTGCGGCAGCGCCTTAATCACTTGCATCCGCTTTTGCTTGGCCCTTGCTCGACATCACCCAAACATACAGGCAATTCCAATTTTACATTCAATCAAGCCCGCTATTATAGCCTATAATGCCATACAATGGCATAATTTGGCTTTGCGTCGATTATACGTTGCATTTCAGATTGCGGCAACTGCGATTGCGCAAAAATCCGTGCAAGGTGAACTTGTTCTACAACCGAAAATATGCAGCGATAGCCGCAGTGGGTATGGGCTGGCTTCCCCCTCTCCGTCCTCACGGAGAGGGGGATTGAGGGGGTGAGGTAAATCGGTGGCATTTGACGGGCCACATCGTAAGTTCGGTTGTAGAACTAGCGGCGGCGCGCCTCGACTGGCTATAATCAGCAGTACGAAGTGGAAAACAGCGAGCGATCGGAAAAATCACACATGAACATCATCAAGGGGATGGCAACCACGATCAAGACGGTGTTTGAGCCGCCCGTCACCATTCAGTACCCAGAGCAAGAGCGTCCGGTACGCGAGCGCTTCAAAGGTCGCCACGAACTCAAACGCTATGACAACGGTCTTGAGAAGTGTATCGGCTGTGCGTTATGCGCAGCAGCTTGCCCCGCCGATGCGATCTGGGTGGAGGCCGCCGAAAATACCGATGAGCAGCGTTTCAGCCCTGGCGAGCGTTATGCGAAGACCTACGAAATCAATATGCTGCGCTGCATTTTCTGTGGCTACTGCGAAGATGCCTGCCCGACCGAAGCGATCGTGTTGGAGCATGATTATCGGTTGTCGTTCACCGATCGGCGCGACGCAATTTATACGAAAGACATGCTGATCAACCCACCCGCCAGCGGCGCATCCGATACGCCGCAAAAGACCGAACCAGGGACGTTCACGCGCGCCATCCCGATGATGGACAATCCCAAATAGCATAACCTCACCCCCAGCCCACGATTTGATCGAAAATGCCCGGTGGCTTTAGCCCCGGGCATTTTCGCGCCGGTATGCTCGCCCGTCTCAGAGGTTCTTAGCGCACCCCATCCAGAGGCTTGCTCAAAATTTCGACCAGTAGGTCGATACACGCGCCCACGTCGTTCACATCGACCGTTTCGCTAGTGGTGTGGACATAGCGGCACGGGATCGAGATCGCGCCGCTGGGTACGCCCGCGCCCGCCAATTGGATATTCGAGGCATCGGTCGTGCCCAGATCGAGTACTTCCAACTGGTACGGAATTTGCGCTTCTTCGGCGCGCTGGATCATGAGTGCCTTGATCGCGGGCGGCACAATATGTCCCACATCGCGCACTTTGATCGCCGCGCCATAGCCGAGCTTCACCGCGACTTTTTCGCTTTTCGGCGTATCCCCAGACGGAGTCACGTCCAGTGCGATGCCCATATCCGGGTTGATCCCGAAGGCGGCAGTACGCGCGCCGCGTGTGCCGACTTCTTCTTGTGTCGTGAAGACGAAATACACCTCGTGCGGCGTCCCGGATGCGGCCAGCCGCCGCATGGCTTCGACCGCGACCGCGCAGCCGATCCGATCGTCGAGGCTTTTGGCGACGATCCGATCGCCGCGCTCCGCATACTCGCGCCACATCGTCGCCACATCACCCACATTGGACGCAGCAAATTCGGTGGCCGAGGTGCTCAAATCGACGTAAAAGTCGGCGTGTTTGGGCGGATTGGTGAACGTCCAGGCGTTGTCCATGCCGATCGTGCCGATGGTGCCATCCTCGAAGCGCACACGTCCGCCGAGCAGCGTCGTCGGTGGCAGAAAACCGATCAGTGAAAAGCGCGCGAAGCCATCTCGATCGATATGGTGAATCATCAGCCCGATCTCGTCCATGTGCGCGGCCACCATGATCTTCGCGCCGCCGCTTCCGATCCGGCAGATCAGGCTGCCGCTCGCATCGACCCGCACGTCGTCGGCCATATCTTTGACCAGATCGCGGATCGTGTCGCGGACGCGATGTTCGTAGCCGGGCGGCCCCCACGACTCGACCAGTGTTTTGATCAGCGCCCGATCGACTTGGTGTGTTGTTTTGGTTGTTGCACCCATATTTTTGTGTTTTCGTCCTCTATAGTCAACAGATTATGATTAAAGAAAGTTTCTCGCCATCCGCCGCCCGCCCTCGCCGTGATACGGAGAGGGGGTTGGGGGGTCTTTTAGGGGTAGGTGTTTTCGTCGTGGGGCGGACGAGGCAGGCCTCATCCCTACAAAAATGCCGTCTGGTGTAGGGACGAGGCTTGCCTCGTCCGCTGTTCGTCCGCCGAAATCCAAAATACCTACCCCTAAAAGGCTGGGGATGACGTTCTTATCCCACGAGTCGGCTCACCGCAGCCCGCAGCAGCCGCGCCAAGCGATCCAGATCATCCAGGTTCAAGAGCGCGTTCGGGCTGCCCCGATAGCGAATCGGTACGCCAATTTCCACGCTGGGCACTGCCGCCCGCGCAAAACCGATCGCCGTCCCTGTGGCGCGTCGCTTGTTGAGCGCGTCCAATTGCAGCGGGATCGACTCGGCTGCTGCTGCGGCGCGTACTTCGGCCACCAAACGCGGATCGGCCACCAACCATTCATCAACCAGACTGAGTGTTGGCCCACCGCCCAGCTGGATCGAGGGCGCAGTGGCATCGTCGGGCGGACGCGGCAGATCGTCGCAGATCGTGCCCGTCAGCGCGATCGCCATCTGCGGATTGAGCCGATGGGCAGCGACTCCCGCGCCACGTCCCCGAATCGCCGCTTGTGTGGTAAACGCTACCGACAGATCGAACGGGAGCGGATCGCCGCGCAGCAGATCGATCAAGACTGCGCAGCCTGCCCGACTCTCGAACGCTTTGCCGCGCACGATGCGCCCGTTCACTTCGGCAAAAGTTGGCGCAAACGCGACTCGCTCGCCGGGTTTGGCTTTAACGCCGCCCTTGTCATCCACGCCGATGTCGATCCGCAACTCGTTCGCTTTGACCACATCCTGCGAATGCGATTGGTGAATGGGTGCCCAGGCGAACATCCCCGGCACTTTGTCTTTGCCGACCACGAGGCGCTGCGTCGGGAGCATCCGGGGATCGTGAACGCCGACCGCGTTGATTTGGATCAGCCCATCGCCGCCCACATCCATCACCATAAACCCGATTTCATCCATATGAGCGCTGATCATCACGCGCGGCAGTGACCCATCGCTGGATTCCTCACCTGTGCCCCGCCGGATCGCGGTCAGGTTGCCCATCGGATCGATCGTGATTTCCGAGACGTGATCTTTGATCCGCGCCAAAATGAGCTGGCGGACTTCGCTTTCGTCGCCCGATACGCCCATCGCATCGGACAGCGCCTTCAAATCATCGTACAACGGTTTCGACTCGATGGTCATGCTGATTTGTCCCAGGTGATCGTGCTCAGAAAGTCAGCTTCGAGTCCGGCGATAAATTCCGCCAGCAGCCGCGCCGTCCGCGTAATATCTACCGTATCGACGAGTTCGACGGTGCTGTGCATGTGCCGAATTGGGATATTGATCAGCGCTGAGGGAATCCCGTCGCGGCTGGTTTGGATTTCCCAAGCGTCCGTACCGCTCGACATTGGCAGTGGATCGGGCTGTAACGTCATGTCGAGTCGTTCGGCGGTCGTCACGATCGCTTCGAACAGCGCCGGATGAAAGTTCGCGCCCAGGCTGACGATCGGGGTTGTGCCGAGCTTGTAATGACCTTCGCTGACGCCCGGCTGCGTCCCAAAAGTCACATCGAGCGCGATCGCAATATCTGGGTTCAGGCGGTAAGCCTCAGTGAGCGCGCCGAAGCTACCAACTTCTTCCTGAGTCGAGGCGACGGCCAATACATCCCACAGGTGGCGGCGGGTGCCGAGCAGTTCGAGGCAGGCCGTCACCGCCGCGACGCACGCGCGATCGTCCATCGCTTTACCCGCCAGCCGCGTCCCGCCCAGATCGAGCACGGGCGCATCCATCGTGATCACATCGCCGACGCTCACCAGCGCGCGAACTTCCGCTTCGGGCAGCCCCAAATCGATCACGAGAGCGTCCATGCCCGGATAGTGAGCGCGATCGGCCTCGCTCAGCGTGTGGAGCGCGGGCACGCCGACGACGCCGCGCAGCATCTGCCGCCCATGCACGATCACGGGCATTCCGGGCAGCGTGCGCGTATCGATCCCGCCCATATCAGTCACATGCAGAAAGCCGTCGCCCGCGAAATCGTGGACGATCAGGCCGATCTCGTCCATGTGCGCACACAACATGATCCGGCGGCGCGGCTCCGATCCGCTCCCACGTTTGAGTCCGACGAGGCTGCCCAGGCTGCCGACTTCGAGCGAATCGACGAGCGGCGTCCAGGCGGTTTGGAGCGCGGCGCGTACCGCCGACTCGTAGCCAGATGGCCCGTGCAGCTCCGATAGCTGCGTCAAATGTGCCTTTATATCCATATTTTGAAGATGTCCGATAACTTTATGTGTGATTATAAAAGGACGATTCGGCCAGATTATCAATCGGCAGCTATCAATTGGCAAATGCCAAAACTTTGCAGAGGCGGCATAATTTGCGTGATAGAGGTCGAGTTGGTTAATAAAAGAGGACTTTCGCTGGCGGCGCTAAATGGTACATAGCGGGTTACTGAAGTCATTCCGCGAAAGCGTTAATTTCAAGGTAGTCGCCACAAATGGTGACATTGACTGACCAAATAACTTGGTTAGCGCTGATTTTGTGGCGCAGCTCAATCAAAACGATTGAGGTACGTTCGCAAATCCAGTCGTTACGTCATAAACAAAAGCCCTGAAACAATTCGTTGCCAAATCGCTCACTTCAAAAAGCGTGGGTTGTTTTTAGAATTCCATCTGCGGTCGTAGTGTTAAGGTGCCGGGGTTCCCCTTGCCCTTTGGAACTTTGCACACACTCACCTAATCTCAGTTGATCGCGATTTGGGGTTTTTGCGCCGAAGAAACCTCACCCCCTGCCCCCTCTCCATAACATGGAGAGGGGGATTTGGCGATACGGCGGCGGTCAAAGTCCCTCGCCATCTTATGCAGAGGGATTTAGGGTGAGGTTCTTTTGACCAAATCGTGATCGACTGAATCTTGCATCGCCCCTTTGCAGAACATACATTCTATGTTACACTCCCCTCACTTAAAGATTGCAGGGGAGGTTTTCGATGTCCCGTATGTTTGGCAAAATCGGCGCGGTGGTGCTTTTTGTGCAAGACTTGGATCGCTGTGTGGCGTTTTACCGCGATATGTTCGGTCTCGAAGTCGCCAATACCGACGACGACTCGACCGCCTTTCGCATGGTCGATCACGATTTCATGCTGCTCAAGATTCCCTCCGCCGCTGACATGGTGGGCACAGCGGCGCTCGGCCAGCCAGAGATCGCCAGTCATCGGATGCTGCTGTGTGCTGATGTCGAAGATGTCGATGCCGCCTATCACGACCTGACAGCCAAAGGTCTCACATTCCTCAAACCGCCCGCCGACCAGCCGTGGGGCATCCGCGCCACTTACCTGGCCGATCCCGAAGGCAACCTATGGGAACTCCGCCATTTCTTCAAGGCACACACGTAGGGGCGAGTCCGCCATTTCCCATAGTTACAGGACTTTCGCTCGAAGCATAAAACGGGTACATTCCGCAAAAGCGTAAATTTCAAGTTGGTCGCCACAAACGACGATATTGGCGCGTATCTCAATCTAAAAATGATTGAGATACACTTGCAAATCTAGTATTTACGTTCTAATGGTCAAACCAATCAAAGGCCACGTATGTCTAGGTTTGCCTTCCGACTCCCCCTCTCCGTAATCACGGAGAGGGAGCCGGGGGGTGAGGTGAATGCGCGAAGTTTGACTGGTTTTACCATAAGCGAAAGTCCCATGGGAAAAGCATTTGCGCTATCTGACGATTTCGGAATTGATCTACATCAACGGGACGGTGCTCCGCAGCCCGAAAATTCTGGCGGGTCAGCAGGATACGCGCGATCCGGCCATGTTGGAGGCGGCGGCGGCGCGCCCCGAATCCAGCGCGTTCGGCGCGGACGCCTATCCGACGTTGGCCGAAAAAGTGGCCGCATTATTTCATTCGTTGACGCGCAACCACCCGTTCACCGACGGCAACAAACGGACGGCGGTGGTCGCCGCGATTTTTATGTTCCGCGTCAACGGTGCGCGCATCCTCTGGGATCAAGCCGAAGCGCTCAAAACGGTATTGGCCGTTGCCCAGGGGCAGCGTACCGCGAGCGAGTTGTCCGTTTGGTTTCCGGTCGATCCGATCGCGCCCTCACCGGAACCGAACGTCGAGATCGATATGGCGCTCATCGCAGAGATCGTGGCCGAACAAAGCTGGCTGCTCCATGCCCTCGAACGCCAGTGAATCCAAGCCGGCGGGTGTGCGTTATCTGACCGCGCCCGAACTTTACGCGATAAACGACAGCGTAACCGACGGCGAAGCGCTCATCCGCGATCTGCATCTGCTGCAATCGGCGGTGGCGCGCCCGGCGATCAGCTTGTTCGGCGAAGCGCAGTTCCCGACCGTGTTGGATAAGGCGGCGGCGCTGATGCACTCGTTGGCCTATCATCACCTGTTCATCGACGGTAACAAACGCACTGCCGTGCGCGCCGTCGAATTATTTTTGGAAATGAACGGGTATGCGGTCACGTGGCAGTTTGCGGGTGAATATCCGTTCGTGCTGGAGATCGCCCAGGCTAAACACGATGTCCCGGCAATTGCGGCGTGGCTCAGCGGACAGGTGAGTCGGCTGGCCTAATTTTTCGGTGGTAAGGGTGCATTCGGGACTTGAGGCAAAAATCGGGGTATTCGCCCGCGTCCTCATCGTCGCGCAGATCAGCCCACGGTTCGCTCGTCAGGTTCGCTGCGAGTCACACGAATAGCTCGGCAGGTGTCAGGCGAGGCGCATTCATCAGTTCGCGTAGCTCGTCTTCTGTCCAGGCGGGCGTCGTATCTATCAGTAACAATTAAGAAAAGCGGGCACAGCGAAACCCGGTAGTTAAGTCGGAGTACGAAGGAAGGTTGAAGATCCGCAGGGCGGCGCGGAGGTACCCAGCACTTGGGCTGGACCACGAGCCGCCGCGCTGCACATAATGGTCATTGATATTATCATATTTATTGGCGTTACGACCATCGTCGCTATTGTACGGATAGTCCGCATAACGACTCTGTACCCACTGCCACACGTTACCAGCCATATCTAACGCGCCTACCCATGAGACTCCATTCGGTTTGCTGACTACCGGCGCGGTTTTGTACTGAGAATTGCCAGAATACACCACATTATCCGCCACAAATCTATCGCCCCAGGGATAGACTCGGCTGCCGGGGCCGCGCGCCGCATATTCCCATTCGGACTCGGTGGGCAACCGCGCGCCACGCCACTGGCAATAGGCAACGGCTTCATACCACGTCACACAGACCACAGGCTGGATATCCCTATTGGAGGCTTGGGAGCAATTC
This sequence comes from Aggregatilineales bacterium, assembly GCA_038230635.1. Taxonomy (GTDB): domain Bacteria; phylum Chloroflexota; class Anaerolineae; order Aggregatilineales; family UBA2796; genus JBBRMW01. The sequence goes on from JBBRMW010000010.1 coordinate 7,862, forward strand.
GTCGATTTAAACCGATCGGTTTGTTGTGTTTCGTTTCTACCCGCCGTTTTGCGCCATGCAATACCGCTTTGCGTCCAGTTAGCATCATCGACGTAGCCACCCGCTTTCACGAACGCATCGAACACCGCGTTGGTCACGTCGAATTTGTCAATCCAAAATGGTTCATTGAAGCAAATTTCCGTCACCGGGCTCGCGTTCGGCTGTGTCACATCGCCCATCAGGAAGCAACCCGGGGGCACCTGTACCATCGCCAGTCCGTTGGCATCGGTAGTCGCTATAGGTGTTCGCTGATAGGAGGCTGCAATTGCCGTCGCCGTACCATACTTCTGTTCAACATTTGGGAGGTATATCGATGTTGGTGGAAACCCACCTATTCGCGGAAATAACGTAGAAGCACGCGCACCGTCAAAAGCAGCGCCCGTCGCCGTCGCCAGCCCCGCGTATATGGGCGTCAGTGTCGCGTTGACGGCGGCGATCTGCGTGCGGGAGTCGTTCGCGGCGGCAATGGCTTGGCCTTGCGCAATCGTCGCGGTTGCCAGTTGAAAATTGGCGATCGTGGTACTGTTTGCGGCGTTTATGGCGACGACGGATGCAATGAAAATTCCGATCACGGCAACAACGGCGACCGTTCCCGCAATCCACGCCGCCCGTTGGAAGCGTACCGCCCGGTCCCTTTCGGCGGTTTCGGCGCGCTTCGCCAATTCCAATTCGCGGCTCTGCTGATCACGCTTGGCTTGTTCCTCGGCATCCTCATTGTGGCGGCTTTCCGTGATGTAGTCGCGCTGCGCTTGGGTCGCTTTCGGCTCGTCGGTGGCATAGTGCCATTTATCGCGCCAACTCTCATAGGTAGCCAGTTCTTCGCCGTGTAGCAGCACTGCCGGAGCGCGTCCGCTGCGTTCCCAATCCTGCATACGCAGCAGCAACCGCGTATGCTGTTGAACCCGCTCAACATCGGTCTCAACCGCGTGGAGCAGCGCCTCTACGATCTTGTCGGTTTCACCCAGTTTGGCGCGATCAATCCACTGGATTTCGCGGAGCGCTTCCCAATTCTCGCGCGCCATTGCCTCAATGGGGCGAATCTCCGGATTGGTGTACCACCCGCCCACCAACGCTTTTTCATCAATCGGCTCAAATAAGACGGGAATAATGCGCTTAGAATGCGTGCGCGCATGGGCCATTTCTTGCTGGCAATATTTGGAGTTGAGCGCGTTCATGCTGACGAGCAGCACAAAGTTATCCGCGCCCTCGATGCCCGCACAAATCTCTTCCCACCATTTGGTCGAATAATCGATACCCTGCCAATCGACCCATGCTTTGCGCCCTTTGGTCTGCCACAGATCGAATACAACGCGAACATAGTCCGTTTCTTTGCGTGAATACGAGATGAATAGGTCGGTCATAGACTACGCGCCCCTCTGCTTTCGCCCGGATGAGAAGGTAAACGCCAATTTTGAGCGACCATCACTGGGTGCTGCCATGCGTCGCCCCCTGCCGCTTAGACCTTCTCCCACATGCCGCAAAGTGTAACAGCAAAACTTAGTGACTGACAATTTCGGACCGGCGACCACATCGGGTTCGTCCCCAATAGTGAATGAACTCAATACGCTGGCGCTATTTTTTTTCGTTTCGATCTTTGTCTGCAACTTTGAGAAATATCCCATAAACTCTCCCCAAAACGGGTGTACACTCAGCGATATTGGCCTGATCGGATTGCGGAGTAACCTATCTGATGCCCGACTACGATTATGACATGCTCGTCATCGGTTCCGGCCCGGCGGGGCAGCGTGCGGCAATCCAGGCCGCCAAGCTCGATAAGCGCGTCGCCATCATCGAACGCAAGACGGTGGTTGGCGGCGTCTGTATCAACACCGGCACCATCCCCAGCAAAACGCTGCGCGAGGCGACTCTGCACCTATCCGGCTACCGCGAGCGCGGGCTGTACGGTGCATCGTACACCGTCAAAGAGCACATCACCGTCGAAGACCTGCTGTTCCGCACTGATCGTGTGATCAGCCACGAGATCGACGTGACGCGCCACAAATTGATGCGCAACAACATCGAGTTGATCGCCGCCGAAGCCTCGTTCGCCGGTCCGCATACCGTGCGCCTGAATCACCTGGATGGTCGCGGAATGCACGAGGCCACCGCCGCCTCGGTCGTGATCGCCACCGGGACGACCGCGACCAAAGATTCACATATTCCGTTTGACGGCAATCGGATTATTTCCAGCGACGAGATTCTGCAGCTCGATAAGATTCCGCGCTCGCTGACCGTGATCGGCGGCGGCGTGATCGGCTGTGAATATGCCAGTATTTTTGCGACTTTGGGCGTGCGCGTGACGCTGATCGATAAACGCGCGCAACTGCTCTCATTCGTGGATGCGGAAATTGTCGAATCGCTTGTCTACCAGCTTCGCCAGAATCGCCTGACTTTGCGCCTCGGCGAAGAAGTGAGCGGGATCGAGCCGATCGAAGATGAGCACGGCCCGCGCGTCAGGATTCACCTCGCCAGTGGCAAGCAGATCGTGACCGACAAGGCGCTCTACAGCATCGGTCGCACCGCCGCGACGGCCAGCCTGAACCTCGAATCGGTCGGCCTCAAAGCGGATGATCGCGGCAAGCTCAAAGTCAATGAATTTTACCAAACGCAAGTGCCCTATATTTACGCGGTTGGCGATCTGATCGGCTTCCCCAGCTTGGCCTCGACTTCGATGGAACAGGGTCGTCTGGCCGCCTGCCACGCCTTCAACATCCCGACCAACAGTGTACCCGCCCTGTTTCCCTATGGCATTTACACGATTCCAGAGATTTCCACCGTTGGACGCAACGAAGAAGAACTGACCCAGGATGGCATCCCCTACGAAGTCGGCAAAGCGCAGTACCGCGAGATCGCGCGCGGCCAGATCATCGGTGACAGCGCGGGCCTGCTCAAGCTGATTTTTCACATGGAGACGCGCAAGCTGCTCAGTGCGCATATCATCGGTGAGGGCGCGAGCGAGCTGATCCACATTGGGCAGGCGGTGATGGCCTTCGAGGGCACGGTCGATTACTTCGTGAACACGGTTTTCAACTATCCGACGTTGGCCGAATGTTACAAAACGGCGGCGCTCGATGGGGTGAATCGGCTGGGCTGGGAAGCCGCACCCAAAAGCGTCTGAGAGGTTAGAATCGGCATGGCATTCGAGATCGTCGAAATTACCCCCAACACGTATCACCTGCAAAGCGGCGCGAACAGCGGCTTATTGACCCAGGGCGGCGAGGCGATCCTGATCGACTGTGGCCTCGATGACGATGCGGGCCGCCGGATCAAAAAGGCGCTCGAATCGCACCATCTGCATCTGGCGGCTTTGATCATCACGCACGGACACGCCGATCATTTCGGTGGGGCGGCCTATTTGCGCCGTCAACTGCCGCGCTTTACCGTGTGCGCGCCGTCGATCGAAGCCGCCTTCATCGCCAATCCCAGCCTCGAAGGGATCATGTTGTCGGCGGGTGCGCAGCCGTTCCAGGCGCTGAAAGGCAAGTTCACGCTGGCCTCGGCCTGCGCCGTCGATGATGAAATCCTGCCGGGTGTTCACACAATCGCCGGAATCAGCTTCGAGGTTGTCAGTTTGGCGGGTCATTCGCCGAATCAGATGGGTGTGCGCTGCGGCGATGTGTTGTTCACCGCCGACGCTTTCCTGCCGACCGTGACGCTCGCCAAATATCCTGTGCCGTTCACGGTTCACATGGGTCACGCGCTCAATGTGCTCTATCGGTTAGACGAACTGCGGGGCGTGACTTTTGCGCCGGGGCATGGCACACATTTGCCTGCTTCGGGGACGGAGGCGCGCGCCGTCATTGCGGCGAATCGAGGCGCGCTCCAAGCGGTGATCGATGCGACGGCGGCGGCCATCGCGGTTCGGCGGCTGGACGAAGGCGCGATTACCCGCGTCGTCTGCGAAAAACTTGGCGATGGTTTGGCGACGCCCGTCAGCTACTATCTGGCGCGCACGGCGATCCAGGCGGCACTTGTGTATCTGCATGAGGAGCATCGCGCCATGATGGACGTGGGCGGCGTTTGGGCACCCGTACCGTAGCCACCACCGACGATCCGCGCTGCCTGACGCACTTTTGCGCTTTCCCTTCGCCTCGCTCACATCACGGATTTGTCCCTTATACTGCTAAACGCTATGCAAATTCGTGAGGTGCCCAGCAATGAAACGTTTTCGGTTTCTTATCGTGTTAATGATGATTATTTTCGGCGCGCTCAGCGACATCCTTATTGCGCACGGCGATACCAGCACGCCAACGCCCGCCGCGCAATCGAGTCGCCCGGTGATCACGCTTGCCAATGCGTCGCGGCTGACCGTGTTAGGCACGCCGCGCCCGCACAACATTCGATTCGCCGCCTGGTCGCCGAACGGTAAAGTGTTGGCCGTCGCCGACGACTCTGCTATTTGGCTGATCGATGCGAACGATCTGAGCGCGCCGCCGCTCCATAAACTGCAAGGCCAGACAGATCCGTACAGCTTCGCCTTCAGCCCCGACGGAACGCTGCTGGCCGTCGGCTATAAAAGTATGACTGTCCTGTGGGATGTTGCGACCGGAACGCGCAAGCAAACGTTGCAGGCGTTTATGAGCGACGCGCTCGCCTTTAGCCCGGATGGGTCGCTGCTGGTATCGGGTAGTTATCAAGGCACGATCCGCTTATGGAGCGTAGCTAACGGGCAATCGCTCGCGTTGCTAGGCAGCTCCCCATTCCGTGTCAACAGCCTCGCCTTCAATGCGGATGGATCACGGTTGGCGTCAGGCGCTTATGGTGATTTGCGGATATGGGATGTCCAAAAAAGAGTGCTCGCCGTGATTCTTGATTCGGCATCGAAACCTTTCGACGAAATTGACGAATATACCCATGTGGCATTTCTTGACGACCTGCTGGTTTCGGTTGGCGTGCGTGCGGGAGTGCAGTTCAGATCGGTTCTGCACGATTTCGCCAGTAGCCCGGTATCCCTCTCGAATAAGCCCGTGTTGGCTGCCGCCTATGCGCTGAGCACCGATGGCAATCTAGCCGCCGTGATCGACACTGACGGAACGCTCTCCGTGTGGGAGCCGCCCTCATATCATGCGGTGCAGCGCACGATCGTCGGGAAGCTGCCATCTCCGTATGCACTCGCCATCAGCCCCGACAACGGGACGCTGGCCGTTGTCAGCGGCGGCCATCTTCAATTTTGGGGGACATACAACGGTAAACTGGGGGCGACACTCCCGGAAGTGGCGGTTGTTGATGCGGACTACTTTACTTTTAGCCCGGATGGTCGATCGTTTGCGACGATTAGTAAAACCCCTTCGATTACCGTGTGGGACGCGGCCAGCCTCACCGTCAAGGCGACTTTAAACATGGCGGGCTGTGCGGCCATGCACTTTAGCCCGGATAGCCGCTTATTAGCCGCACACTGTACTACCATTCATATCTGGGACGTGCGCCAGCATACGCAGATCAACAATTTGCTGCAAAATGATGTAACCGTTTTCGGGTTCAGCGCCGACAATGCCAACCTAATCACCCTCGACTCGCATTTTCGGGTGCGTACCTGGGCGGTAAAAAGCAATCGGGTCACGACCAGTCCGCCGTCGTTCGAGGTCGTCCAATCCAGCTACCCAATCGAAGTGACGATCAGCGACGATGGTCAGTGGATTGCGTTTAGCAACAGAGGCTATGAACGGGCAGTCAAACAAATCACAATCTGGAAGCTGATCGATGGCACGCCGATCGTCACCCTTAATCGGGTCAACGCCGCCGCCGATCCGAAGAACCGTCTGGACATATCCCAAGGAGTGAGCAGCACGGTCTTTAGCCCGGATAAATCGCTGCTCGCCATCAGCAGCTATAACACCATCGAATTGTGGGATACCCGGACGGGCAATCTGCGGACAACGGTGAAATTCGACCAATATGCCAATCAAACGGTAGTTGGCACACTCGCTTTTAGTCCGGATGGGACGCTGTTAGCTACCACGGGTCGCGGCAAATCAATCGTCGTGTGGAACGTGCAGACGGCTCATGCGGTGGTTGTGCTGCAACCTGAGTCGGTCGATTTCGAGAGCGATAGTGAGTCGTATCTGACTTTCAGCGCCGATGGCAGCTTGCTGATTTCACGCGATGGTTCGCACGTCCAGTATTGGACTGTGCAATAAGGAGGCATGAGACATGACAGGAAGTGTTTTTCCACATTTTCGGCTGCGAATCGGAATTCTGATCTTGTGCATCGTTTGCGCTTTCGTAGCCAAACCGGTTGTCGCTCATGTTTCATTCGGATCGCGCCCGATGATCACGGCGGCCAACGCCAGCCAGCTTCAGCCGATCGGGGTGTTCGGACAAGGTGCTATCAATAGCATCCGTTGGCGCGCCGACAGCAAAGCAGTGGTCATTGGCACCAGCCTTGCCCAGTGGGCCTATCCGATCGATCAGCCCGCCCAACCACCGCAGCGCATCGATTCTGTGGCTGCTGTCGATGACGGGGTGCGATTAGGAAGTGCCGACGGGCGTTGGCGCGTCTACACAACCAGGCTGCCTCCTCCCAACAACTCGGTGGCCGCCACATTTCATACGTTCGTGGTCGATGGGTCATCGGGCAAAGTTGCCTTCACCATCGCTAACGATCAATACCCCTCTCAACTGGCTTTCAACACCGATAGCACAGTACTGGTCGCCAATTTTGGGCAGCCGGGCACGCCCCCGGGACCCCTTCAGTTTTTTGCCGTGCCCTCTGGCAAACTGCTGGCGTCATCGACGATCCAGGGGTAGAGCAGTAATCTGGTCTTTGCACCCGATGGGATGCTGGTGGTTGCCGAGGCGGATGGTCTGCACTTTTTTGACGGCAAAACGGGTCAGTCGCGCGGCATTGTACGGGGCAGTCCCGCGCCACAAAATATGCTGATCAGCCCTGACGGCCAAACTTTTATCGGGAGTGGCTACAATGGGGTCGTGGTTTGGAATCGGGCAGGCTTTGTGGCGCGCGTTCCCAACGGTTTCCTGGGGAGTTTTGCCCTATCTCCCGACTTCAAACTCATGGCGGTTGGCGCACAAGACCCCAAGAATATCATGGTGCGCAACATAAAAACGGGCGCATATCGTTTTTTCGTGGGACACACCGACAAGGTAACGTATGCCGCCTTTAGCCCCGATGGAAAGTCGCTGGCTTCGCTCAGCTTCGATCACACATTGCGTATCTGGGATGTGGCTACCGGTAAAACACGCGCTCAAGGGAGCACGGACGGCAAAGAATTTTCTTCCCTGTCGTTCAGCCCTGATGGCAACTCGATTGCGGCGGCGAACAATGATGATCAGCTGGCCGTCTGGGATACCACAACCGGAAGAACACGCGCAACTTGGGCGGGCTTTTTTGATACGGTCAAGAATTTCGCAGTTAATTCCGATGGCAAGACGATGGTGGCGTATACTTTGGCGCTGAATCTTTGGAATGCCGACACCGGAGCGCTCACGGCGACCTTGCTCACCGCACCCGGCTTTAATGAATACAACACGATTGAGCAAATGGATTTTAGCCCAGATGGGAAGCTGTTTGCGGCCAGCGATCAACAGCACCCCGTGAAAGTTTGGGATACCTATACAGGTGAACTATTCCACACCCTGGACGACGGCAATTTTGAGCGGGATACGTCTATTGCGTTCAGTCCCGATAGCAAAACCCTGGCACTGAACGGCTATCACTATTCAGTGGATAAGTCGGAACCGACTCAGGAGGTCAGCTTGTGGGATGTGCCAAGTGGCATAAAAACAGGTGAGTTGGTGGGTGGTTTTGATGGGGTTCAATCGCTCGCCTTCAGCCCGGACGGTGGAACTCTGGCGGTTGGTTATGGCAATCCGCCCTGCTACTATTCAGCAGAAGCTAGCAAGTCGCCTACCGATGCCGCGATCCGCTTGTGGAACGTGGCGAGCGGTACACTCCGCGCCACGTTGTTGGGGAACACGATTGCCGTGACGAGGCTAGCATACAGCCCCGACGGCAAGTTATTGGCATCCGCCGGGCATGATGGTTCGGTGCGCTTGTGGAATATAGCGACGAGCGAGACTGTACACGTACTCTCCACTGCCTATAGTTCCCATAATGGTAGTGCTTATGATGGTAGTGCCTATAGCGGGTGCAGTGTCGCGTTCAGCCCGGATGGGACCGTGTTGGTGGCAGCCGCCAGGGATGGTCTGCGCATCTGGGAAGTTGCCTCTGACAAGCTCTTGATCTGGCTAAAAGATGTAGGCGACGAGGAGCCATTCGTCGTCACCTTTATCACATTCAGCCGGGATGGTCGGATACTGTATGCCAGCGATGGCAGCGGTAGGGTTCATTTGTTGGGTGTACCGAACAGTCACTTCTAAGCGCCTGATCAGCACAAAAAAACGGGGCGATGCACACGCACCACCCCGTCCTATAGTTTGATCTACTGGAGATCAAACGGAAAAACCGATCGGATTAGCCCGCCGCAGTGGCAGCCATCGTCGCGGCGGCTGGCGGAGCAACCGCTGGCGTCGCAGCCAGATCAACCATCGCCGCGCCCGCCGGAGCGGTCACAGTCACGGGTTCGCCGACTTTCGTCAGCTTGAGCAGCAAGTGAACGGTGATGCCGATTGAGCCGGTTCCGCCACCCGGTAGCGCGCTCATATCGAGGTTCGTGCTCACATCCAGGCCAATCGCATGGTACAGGCTATCGGTCGAACCCACCCAGCGCACGAGTGTCACCTTGGGGTCTTTCAGCAACGAGCCGAGCATCTGCGTCATGTCGCCACCACCCGCCGCACCCGCGCCACCACCAAAGCTCGCGCCGATGCCGGAGGTGAACAGGGAAGACAGGGTGGAATTGCCCAACACCGACTTGAAGTCGAGCGTATACAGGAACTCAGTCTGCTTTTGACCATCCAGAGTAGGCGCGTTGGCGGTCTTTTCCAGCTTCGTGAAACCGAGCGTGGTCGGGATCGACGACAGTTTGCCCATCGTGGACGGATCGCTCAGCAGCGAGATGACGCCCAATACGCCCGCTTGGGTTGTCAGATCAGCATTATTAACGATCGCGCCCGACTTCATGGCTGCGGCCAGATCGGCAGTCTTGTAACCTTTCCAGGTCTTTTTGCCGTCAGTCGAGAGATAGGTCACACCGTTGACAACTACCACATTAACCGCAGTGGTGCCATCGTTGCCACCGCCTTTGGAGACATTTGAAAGATCCAGGGTCGCACCGAGTTTGTCGGCGGCGGCGGGATCAGGTGAGGTATAGGTACCGGTGCCGGTGATAGCCGTCTCGTTGACCTGATCGCCGACCTTGATGTCGGTCACGAATTCGAGCGCATCGTTGAATGAAGTCAACTTGGACATGTTGCTATCAGCGGTGGTGATGATCTTGCAATCATCCGCCGACAACGTACATTTGCTATCTTGTGCCAGCGCGCCCAAGACCGAGGAGAGGGACAATGCTGCCGCCAGTGCAGCCGTCAGCCCGACACGTTTGAATGAATTCACTGTTCGTTTCTCCCATTTTGCAGCGATCGTAAACCGATCGACTCGACAACCCAAAGCGGTTATCGAATACCTTCAATGAGTCTACTTTATATTGGCAGTGAGCGTCAAGCACACAGTGTAGAAAAGTCGTAAGCATTCAATGAGCATCTTCTCATGCTCAGATTTTGCGGAGCGCCTGCTGGCCGAGCAAGCCATTCGGGCGCAGCACCAACATCACGATCAGAATCCCGAACACGAGCGCATCGCGCAAATTGGAAAAGCTGAACTGCACGCTGAATACCTGAATGAACGCGATCAAGGTGCTGCCCAACACCGCGCCTGGAATCGAGCCGAGGCCGCCGATGATGATCGCCGTCAAGCCGAGCAGTTCGACGTTTGCGCCCAGGTTCGTCGCCACACTGCCGCCGCTGACCATCGCAAAGAGGACTCCCGCCACGCCACCCAAACCTGACGCGATGAAGAAGGTCTGCATGAACACGCGCTCGACGTTGATCCCGACCAGCCGCGCCGCACGCGGATTCTCGGCGACCGTCCGAATCGCCAGACCGAGCTTGGTGCGCGTGACCAGCATTTGCAAACCGATCATCATGATCGCGGCCACGATCAGCACGATCACCTGAAGCCAACTGAATGTCACGACGCGGACGCCCGGTGCGCCCACGAAAACGGGCGAAGTGGGCAGCAAAGTCTGACTGAAATCGGCAGGGTCGCTGCCAAAGATCGAATCGACGACGGCGATCAGAATCAGCGAGACGCCAATGCTGCTGATCAACGGCGGCAGCGTTCCGGCGTTGCGACGACGCAGCGGCGCGAACGCGATCCGATCGAGGAGCACGCCCAATAGTCCCGTCACGATAAAAACGCCGATCAGAATCACCACGAATGCGATCCCCGGCGGCAGCGCGCCGAAGTCGATCCGATCGATAGCGAACCAGGATAATACCGCGCCCAGCATGAAGATCGTGGCGTGTGCCAAGTTCAACACATCGAGCACGCCAAAAACGAGCGTATAACCGACCGAAAAAAGTGCGTAAACGGCGGCCAGAAACGCCGCGTTGACGAACTGCTGCGCCAGTTGGACGATCACGATGGTTACTTTATCCTACGATTGACTCAGACCCGGAACAAGTCTACCATAGACGCAGGCAAAATATGCTGGGATCGTGTTTCATCGAACTGATTGAAAGGATCGTCCCCATGAAAAGACTCATGCCATTATTGCGGATCGTCGCCATTGCCGCGATCGTACTCGCCAGTGTCGCCGTCACACGCCGCGCCGCTGCCGATGTGACCTTGCTCGTATTGGGCAGCCGTACCTGCGGAACAATCACTGCCTATGCCATTTACGATTCATTTTCGGAAGGAAATCCGCCGTTCTATGCCGTGTTCGCCGCTGATCTCAACGGCAATGGCATTTATGGCGAAGCGGGCGAACCGATCCGCTATACATTGGTCGGGCCGGGTGGCGCGGCGGGTTATGTGCGCGGCTATTTAAATTTTCGCGCGCTTCCCACCGGATCGTCGATCGCCGTGACCGCCTATGAGATCGATAGCGACGGCACGCAAGTATCGCCTCAGCTTTCTGCCGTTCGCTATACCTGCGCCCACCGTCCAGCCACCGATGCGCTGCCCGCCAATACCGGATTCGTGATCCCTGGCACGGCAGTCACCGCCAAAATCACGGCTAGTTCCGTTTTGATGTACAGTGCCCCCAACGCCAGCAGCAGCGTCTTGGGCGGCATAACGCAGGGCGCGATCCTCAACGTGATTGCGCGCACGGTGCGCGGCGATTGGGTCGAGGTGCGATCGGGCGGGCAAACGGGTTGGATCATGTGGGTCACAAACGCGATCCTGCTCGGCCCCTATCGGCGGCTGCCGATCGTCACCGGGTAGCGACTTCCAAGCCTCCCCCTCTCCGCGATGACCTCACGGAGAGGGCTTTTAGGCTCACCAGGCGTAGGCTTCGGGCGCAGCGCCGCCGGGACCCGGCCAAATCGCGTCGAGCTTCGCCATGCTCTCCGGCGAGAGTTTGATCGACAGCGCGTGCAAGTTGCCATCCAACTGTTCCATTGTGCGCGGGCCAATGATCGGCGCGGTCACGATCGGGTTGTGCAGCAGCCACGCCAGCCCGACATCAGCAGGATTCTCGCCCAGTTCGGCACACAACGCCTCGTACTGTTCCAACTGCGGGCGCAGCTTTTCGATCGTCTTTTGATTGTCCTCACGCGCACGGCGTCCCTCGGTCGCCTTTTGCAGCGCACCGCCCAGAATACCACCCGCCAACGGACTCCAGGGTATCAAGCCGAGTCCAAAGGCTTCACAAGCCGGGATCACTTCGAGTTCGATCATGCGCGCATTCAGATTGTAGAGACTCTGCTCGCTGACCAAACCCAAAAAGTGCCGCGACTGCGCGATTGAATTCGCTTGCGCGATATGCCAGCCCGCGAAGTTGCTGCTGCCCACGTATAGCACTTTGCCTGCCGTCACCAACTGCTCCATCGCCCCCCAGATTTCATCCCAGGGCGTATCCCGATCGATGTGGTGCATCTGATACAAGTCGATGTGATCGGTTTGCATCCGCCGCAGACTCTCGTCGCAAGCGCGCCGGATGTGATAGGCGGATAGGCGCGAGTCGTTCGGCCGCTCGCTCATCCGGCCAAAGACTTTGGTCGCCAGCACGACCTTCTCGCGGCGTCCACCACCTTGCGCAAACCAGCGCCCGATGATATTTTCGGTGACGCCTTCGCCAAGCTTTTGCCCATACACATTAGCGGTATCAAAAAAGTTGATGCCAACATCCAACGCATGATCCATGATGGCGAAGCTGTCGGCTTCGCTCGTTTGCGGGCCAAAATTCATCGTTCCGAGGCACAGCGGGCTAACCTTCAAACCCGTCCGGCCAAGACGCACGTAGTCCATGCAGATTGATCCTTTCCAAAAATCGTGATTATCAAAAATGGGGACGCCTCAAGTTTACACGGATCGCCCGCGCCGTGACCACTTTCAAGGTGCGGCCTGTGTCTGATTTACCCAAGCCGATCTGTGCCGCGATTCGATTTATTGCGGTACATTTTCGTTATATAGACGATTGCTTTATTTTTTGGTGTTGAGGAGGCTGGTCATGCAAAACGAAATGCCGCAGTTCAGTTCAAAAATCCGCCGTGTTGTGATCAATGGAGAGGTGCATTTTTCTGTCCACGATGTATTCGCGCTTTATAGCAACGTAAATAATGCGCGTCGTGATTGGACAAGAGTTCAAAAAAGATTAGAGGAACAAGGTTTTGATGGCGTGTCTACTTTGACACGCTATCGTTTTACAGATTCGCTTGGTCGTCACGGACAAGCCACGCCCATTGCCACGCTCAACACTTTTCTCCGAATTGCTCAGGTTGCCAATTTTAAGGATTGGGAATATATCCGCCAATTTATGGTTGATGCGGCGGAGGAAAAGATCGAAGCCGCCGCCGGACTCACCGAAAGCCGCGAATATCGCAAGCTGCTCGCCGAAGGCTTCAGCCCGCAGGAAGCCCGTCAATGGCTCGAACGGCGCGCATCCGGCATCGAAACGCGCAAATGGATCACGGGCGTGTGGCGCAAACGGGGTGCGCGCGGCAAAGATTTCGCCATCCTCACCAATCAAATCTCGGAAATTGTGCATGGCAAATCGGCCACCCAGCGCAAACAAGAAATGGGTCTGACCAAGCACGACACCGTGCGCAATTACGACGCTGCCACCGATCAGGTTCTGACAGCCATCGCCGAAATGACATCCGGTTCGCTGCATGAGTGGCGCGACAGCCTCGGCTATGATCAGCTTGCGGAAGATGTGGGCGACGTAAAACCGATCATCGATGGCGCGCGTCCTGGCGTGTTGGCCGCATTTTCCAAGAAGCCGCGCCCTTTGCCCAGCGGCCAGTCCGAATTATCCAGTTAAAATAGAAAGCAGGATTGAGTTCATCGTGAAAGCCACCATTGCTTTGCTGCCCGGTGACGGCATCGGCCCGGAAATCGTCGCTATCACGCGCGCGTTGCTCGAAACGCTGGCCGCGAATTATGGCCACCAGTTCACCTTCCGCGAGGCGCTCTATGGCGATGTCGCCACCGACGCGACGGGCGATCCGCTGCCGCCGGAGACGATCAAACTCTGTGAAGAATCGGATGCGGTGCTGCTCGGAGCGGTCGGCGGCCCGGCAGGCGGATCGCAGTGGTCAGGCGCGAAGGCGCGTCCACGCCCGGAACAAGGTTTGCTCAATTTGCGCGCCCATTTCAAGGTTTTCGCCAATTTGCGCCCAGTCAAAGCCTATCCGATGTTGGCGTCGGGATCGCCTTTGCGCCCCGAACTGCTGCACGGCGTTGATATATTATTCGTGCGCGAATTGACGGGCGGCGCGTATTTCGGCGAAAAGCACGAGCAAGGCGACGGCGACGTGGCTTGGGACACGATGATTTACACCGTGCCGGAAGTGCAGCGCGTGGTCGAAGTCGCACTGAACGCCGCGCGCGGTCGTCGCCACCACGTCACGTCGATCGATAAGGCGAACGTGCTGGCTTCGTCCCGCTTGTGGCGGCGCACCGTCGATGAGATGAAACCCGCCAACACCGACGTGACGATCGAGCACGCGCTGGTCGATTCGTTCGCTATGCAGATGCTCCGCGCGCCGAATCGCTACGATGTGGTCGTGGCCGAAAACATGTTCGGCGATATTCTGACCGACGAGTCGGCGGTGCTGGCTGGATCGCTGGGGATGCTGCCCTCGGCGTCGCTGGGCGTCGGCACATTCGGCGTCTACGAGCCGATTCACGGCAGCGCGCCGGACATCGCAGGTCGCGGGATCGCCAACCCGTGCGGAACGATTCTGAGCGCGGCGATGCTGCTCCGTCACAGCCTGAAATTGGAAACCGAGGCGACGGCGCTTGAAAAAGCGGTGGAGCGCGTCCTCGAAAAGGGTGGGCGCACAGCCGATATTGCCGCGCCGGGCGAGACTCCGATCGGATCGTCACTGTTCGCGGACATGGTAAAATCGGAGTTGGCAAAGCCTGTCAAATCGATCGACGAGTGAGGCATGAGGCACCATGAGCGATGTCATTTTTGAACAGGTCAAACACCTGATCGAGCAAATGGAACCCGATGAGGTTGAACGTCTGAGGGTATGGCTCGACGCGCCTCCGCTCGAATAACTTGAAATGGAAATGAGCCATCCTACCTGGGGCGAAAGGCTGGCCGACCTGATTGAGAACTTCCCGCTGGAGGAAGCCGATCAAATGGCAATCGATGATCCCGAAACATGGGTACGCGAGCGACGCCGCAGTAAAACGAACAGGCGCAACCCCGGTTGGAGCGAGCAATAACCACCTCGCTGGGATACAGCTTGGCTTGCGGAACTTTCTGAACGGCGCCCAGCCGATTGTCGACAATGCAGAAAATGTGGATGACAATATCTTCGATAGTCACGATTCACGCCTTTCCTATCGTCTCAATACCGATAGGAAAGGCGCGTTTTTGTGACTACTTCAACGTGCACCATTGTTACATATATGCTTTTAGCATCACGAGCTGATTTTTGGATAGCACACTGAGTTGCTCACAGTGATAAAAGGGTATTTCATGTCGATTTCAATCCGACAAATCATGGTCAAAACGCGAATAATCCAGGGCTTTGCTCTAATAATGCTTGTTTTAGTAACTTCTGCTGTGAGTGTTTCTGCACAGGTTACACCTCCTGCCGGAGGATTCGTGAGGTGGAGTCCTGATGGTCAGAAGATAGCAGTTTCTGGTCGCTTTGGGATCCATCTTTTTAATGCCCAGTTGCAGCCACTGTCTGTACAAATTAATACGGATGCAGTCGATGCAGTCGCCTGGAGTCCCGACAATCAACAACTTGTCAGTGCCGATGCTGATTACCAGGTTCGGGTTTGGAACGTTCAAACGGGTCAATTAGCACAGGCATTGGTGGGGCACACGAATTTAGTTTATAGCGTTTCAGGGAGTCCCGATGGCAGTAAGATTGCGAGCGGCGGAGTTGATGGGACAGTACGTATTTGGAATGCAAGTAATGGCACCCTTCTTCAAATATGGAGCAATCCAAGCCTGCAGCCGGTGTATGCAGTCTCATGGAGTCCTGATGGTACGCTGTTAGCAATTGGAAGCGATCGCATTCGAATTGTGACTGCCTCAAGTCTTCAAGTTCGCCAAGATTTTGCTGTACCGGCTGGGTATGGGAACACATTATTTTGGAGTCCCGATAGTAAATATCTCCTTTTTAATAACCCAGTCGTTGTTGATGTATCGACAGGACAGTCTATTGGTATAACGCCATGTGATGGACCTCAAGCATCCGCATGGAGTCCTGATGGCCGATGGATCGCGGTAGCTGGCCTCCGGGATACGGGGGGGTTCGTCTGTTTTGTTGATTTCACAACTGGCCTTGATGCGGCGGATGTGGTGCTTCCTTACAATGTGATTTCATTGTCATTCAACCCTGATGGGTCAGAACTAGCTGCTGCTTCCCCCGACGGCGATGTTATCATCGCAAATACGACGACCGGACAAATTATTTTCCAAACGGTCGTGATGCCGACAGCAACGGCGTTTACTCCGCAAGCCATTCGGTTAACGGCGGTATGCTATTCGAGTACGGGTCAGTATCGAAAATGGCATCTTGCAAACCCTAACACTTTTGAGGTGCAGATTTACTGGAGCATCCTCAATTCAACTCAAAAGCAACAAGGCCAAGCGGTGATACCTGCTGCGACAAGTGGCGTTATGGGGGAACGATACTTTAACACCACTATTGAGTCCGATCCCGATTCTGTACAAATATTTTCGCCAAGCGACACGCTTTTGGACACTAAAACGAGCAACTCGGTTTTGTGTCCAGCGGATACGCCAACCTCAACACCCACTCTTGGGCTAATACCAACAAATACATCCACTGTGACGGTGACGAAAACGGCGACTTTGGCGATTTTGATAAATCGCAGGTGGATGATGATAGCGCCGTCGGATAGCGGTGACATTTATGCACGCTGATCGTGCGATTGTGCAAAGTTCCGTGCCACTTTCAGCCGATTGTCGATAGCATTGACAAAAACGATGATGAAAACTGGTGCTTTATGAAAGAATCTCCAATCAACCCCATCGACGTGGCGATCCTCGGCGCGACGGGAGCCGTCGGTCAACGCTTCATTCAACTGCTCGCTGGACACCCCTGGTTTCGGGTGGCGGAAGTTGTCGCCTCTGACCGGAGCGCGGGCAAATCGTATGCTGAAGCCTGCCGCTGGGTGTTGACCGATGGCGCGCCCGCCGATGTCGCCGCGCTGACGGTACTGCCACTCGATGCGCCGCTCCGCTCGCCGATTGTGCTCTCGGCGCTACCCAGCGATGTTGCCCAATCGCTCGAACCGGAACTGGCCGCGCGCGGGCACGTCGTGTGCTCGAATACCAGTTCGCACCGCATGGCCGTCGATGTGCCGCTGCTGATCCCCGAAGTCAACGCCGATCACACCGGGTTGATCGATGTGCAGCGTCGCAATCGGGGCTGGACATCGGGCGCGCTGGTCACGACGCCCAATTGCACGAGTACGCCCGTCGTGATGGCGCTCGCCCCGCTCGTCCCGTTCGGCATCCGACAGATGAACGTGGTCAGCTTGCAGGCGGTCAGCGGTGCGGGTTATCCGGGCGTCGCCTCCATGGATATTTTCGATAACGTCGTGCCGTATATCAGCGGCGAAGAAGATAAGGTGGAGTCTGAGCCGCGCAAGATGCTCGGATCGTTTGCGGGCGATCGGATCGAATGGCTCGATACGGCGATCAGTGCGGCCTGCAACCGCGTCCCGGTGCTCGATGGGCATATCGTGTGCATCTCGGTCAAGTTCGATCGCGCACCTTCGCTCGCGGCGATTCGCGCGGCGTGGACGGATTATCGCGGCCACGAGTCGGTACGCGGGCTGCCGAGCGCCGCCGATCCGATCCTGATCTACAACAATCTGCCCGATCGTCCGCAGCCGCGCCGCGATCGGGATGCGGTACACGGCATGGCGACGACAATCGGGCGGCTGCGCGAAGACTCGATCCTGGATGTGAAGTTCGTCGCGCTGGCGCACAATACGATCCGAGGCGCGGCAGGCGGCGCGATCCTCAACGCCGAACTTTTGGTAGCGAACGGCTATGTGCAGGGCGTCGATCTGCCGATAGCGGCGGTGGCGGTGCACTGAAAGCGATTCAGCCGCTCTTAGAGGGTGTTTTGAAAGTGACAAACAGCCCTCACCCCAACCCCTCTCCCTCATGGCGAGGGCCTTTCGAGCGCGGTTTCCCCCCTCTACCTGCGGGAGAAGGGGTAGGGGGTGAGGGCTTTCAAAACAGGCTTTTATACCTCTACGTCCATATTGTACAAATTCGCATAAACACCGTCTCGCGCGATGAGTTCATCATGAGTGCCTTGTTCGGTCACCCCGGCGTCTGTCAACACCAGGATGCGATGGGCCATGCGAATGGTTGACAGACGATGGGCGATAACCAGGGTCGTTCGGTGGTCCGTCAGGCGTGCCAACGAGTTCTGAATTGCCCGTTCACTTTCGTTATCCAGAGCACTCGTTGGCTCATCCAGGATGAGGATCGGCGGGTCTTTCAGAAAAACGCGGGCGATACTCAAGCGCTGCTTTTGACCACCGGACAACTTGACGCCGCGTTGTCCAATATCGGTATCATACCCGTCCGGCAGTGCCATGATAAAGTCGTGGGCATTGGCCTTGCGGGCGGCCACAACGATCGCTTCTCGTGTGGCGTCACGCTTCCCATACCGAATGTTTTCTTCAACGGTGCCAGCGAACAAGTAGACGTCTTGCTGCACCACGCCGATCTGCTGCCGCAACGAGCGTAAACTCAGCGTGCGAATGTCGCGGCCATCGACCAGGATTTTGCCTTCGGTGGCCTCGTAAAAGCGTGGAATAAGGGAACAGAGGGTTGTTTTACCGACACCCGAAGCACCGACTAGCGCGACATATTCCCCCGCCTTGATGGTCAGCGAGATGTTTTTCAGGATGTCGTTTTGGCCCTCCTTGTATCTGAAACTAACCGCGTTAAACACCACGTTGCCCCGAACCTGCGTCACATCGATCGCGTCGGCGGCGTCCTGAATATCGGGTGCCACCTCCAAAATATCCATGAAGCGGTTGAAGCCCGTAATGCCTTCTTGATACAGCCGGGCGAAGTTAATTGCCTTTCGAATCGGATCGATCAGGATTCCCACGCACAGGATAAAGGTCAGTAAGTCCGCCAAATCCAAACGCGCGCTGACGATACTGGCGCCGCCAAACACGATCACTGCGATCGTAATGAGTTGGGTAAAGCCAATCAGACCGCCGTCGAAATAGGCTTCACTGCGATAGCCGTCGCGTCGACTCTGGAGAAAGCGCCCATTCTCGTAGCTAAACTTCTGCTTTTCGACATCTTCGTTGGTAAACGATTTGACGACCCGGATGCCAGCCAGCGTATCTTCAACCTGCGCATTGATGTCGCCGATGCGATCTCGGCTTTGTCGAAGGGCAATGTTCATTTTCTTGTTGAAGTAAAACGCATAGCCGGCCATGATTGGCAAAAATGCCAAAACGAGCAAGGTCAGCGTGAAGTTGGTGGCGAGCAAAATGACGAACGCGCCCATGAACGTTAGCACGGACATGACAATATCTTCAGGCCCATGGTGATACAGCTCGCCGAGCCAAAATACATCGTTGGTGATCCGTGTCATCAACTGCCCGGTCTTTTGTTCATCGTAAAAACTGAAGGACAGTTTTTGATAATGATCGAAAAGCTCCGCGCGCATATCACGTTCCATCAGCGCACCCATCATATGCCCCTGGTAGTCAACGAAGATGCCGGTGAGGGTGTATACGATCACCAACGCCAGCATCACCCCGCCCATCAGGTAGATTTGGCTGAGCGGCGCAGGCGCACCATCTTCGAGTACATTTTTGGTGATATAGCGGGCGCACAGGGGCAGCAGCAGCACAATGGCCGACCGGATAAGCGCACAGGTCATGTCGGCCACGAACAATCCTGGATAGGGTTTGTAATAGGACAAAAACTTCTGGCTTCGAGCGTTCACGAAATTCCCCTCATCCTTCACACAGAAACGGTCGCGTCGGATGCAGCGGGTCATAAGCCGCTGACTGCTCAGAGGGGTAGGAAGTGTGCGGCGTGTTATCTCAAAAGTTGCTCAGCGAATCGCCAGACAGCACAGTCTTACCACCTCACGGTATCAGGTCGGCAGGCAAGGCAAGTGAAGTCGGCGCTAGAGGAAAATCAGCACTCGATGGAGCCTATCCAGAGGATCATATTGGGCCGCGGACAATGGGCGAGCGAAAATAGCTCGCGCCCGACGCGGGTTAGATTTGCGCTGGATACGGCCTCGGCACCACAAGCCACGAACATGCCTGCATCGACCGGGAAGCGATAAGTTTACTGGTTGGCATTGCGTCGACCTCCTTCCGATATCTATGTGGACGAGCGCGGGTATCGTAACATGACGCGCATTTTTTATCAAACACGATAAGCAAATGGGGTGCATTCAGGGATTGGGGCGAGTCGTTCCGAACGGCTTGTCCCCGACGATGCACTTTTGAGACGGACGAGGCAGGCCTCGTCCCTACCCTAGACGCCGTTTCTGTAGGGACGAGGCCTGCCTCGTCCGCCACGGCGATGGCCTTCAGCCACAGCGCATCCCTCGCCCCAATCCCTGAATGCACCCAAGCAAATGCGCAGGCGACTCCCCTCTCAGTGAGGACGGAGAGGGGGTTGGGGGTAAGGTGAATCTTACGCCACGTTCGCCGTCTTCGACACATATCCTGACGCGCCGCTCGGATGCAGCGGGGCTTCGGCCTGAATCTGCGCCATGCCGTCGCCATCGGTGGCGCGCACGACGATCGTATGGTAGCCCTTCGGCGCTTGCCAATCGAGCCGCCACAGCCGCCACGTCAGCGGCGAAATCGGGTCTTTCAGCTTGGCGACCTGCCACTCGCCGCCATCGACCTGCACCTCGACTTTCGAGATGCCGCGTGCGCCGCCAAACGCGATCCCGCCGATGGGCACGAGGCCGTTGACCGCCTGATCGGTGCCGATCACGTCGATCACCGAGGTGCTCTTGACGAAGGCGTCCTTGTTCCAGCCGCGCTCGACCCAATAACCCGTGTGAGGCGCGTCGATCGCTTCGATGGCCGTGATCCACTTCGGATTCTTCATGCCGTAGCGGTTCTGCGTCCAGAG
This sequence comes from Aggregatilineales bacterium, assembly GCA_038230635.1. GTDB lineage: Bacteria > Chloroflexota > Anaerolineae > Aggregatilineales > UBA2796 > JBBRMW01. The sequence goes on from JBBRMW010000010.1 coordinate 28,633, forward strand.
GCGCAGCGGGAAGCCATGCTCCGGGCGCAGCGGTTCGCCGTTGGTGTCATAGGCCAGCAGCGTGCGTTCATCCATCGCCGAAGCCACCGGAATCGACTCGGTATAGCCGTCGCCGCAAGTGAATTTGATCTCCACCGCGCTCGTTTTGACGCCCGCCAACTTGAGCAGATCGGCCAGTTTGACGCCCTTCCAATGGGTCGAGCTGATCAGGCCGCCGCCTACCGGATTCGAGATGCACTCCAACGTCGCATCCTGTTCGGTGGCGGGCAGTTTGCGGAACTCGTCGTAGCTGTAGGTCAGTGCCTTTTCGACCGATCCCGTCACGGTCAACGCCCAGCCCGACTGGCTGATGTGCGGCGGATCGCTGTTGATGTCCACACGATAGAACATGTTATTGGGCGTCACTTCGAGTCGGGTGCCGCGCACGGGCATCACGTCGGGCGTGACGCCACCGGGCAAGGGTGTCGCGGTCGGCATATCCGGCGACGTTTGATCGGTTGCCACGAACACCTGCGAGGATCCACCTAGCAAGCGCCCCGCCGCCCACGATACGACCGTGAGCGCCAATGCGCCGCCGCCGAACTGGATCAAAAAGGCGCGGCGGCTCGCGTTCGCAGTTGCAGGTGTCTTTGTAGCGGAAACGTCAGCGGTAGGCGCGGCACGACGGCGCAGCGCGGCCACGTACTCCAGCGCCGAACTGACGACGATCCCCCACATCGCGTACATAAGCAGCACCCACGATGCGGCGGTGAGCGTGCCGTTGGCATTGGCCGCGTAAAAGTTCGTGACGATCAGCGTGAGCACCAGCGGGATCAGCGCGACGCCGACTCCAATATAGGCGCTGGGCATGGACGGTCGCACGCGCCCCAAAATATACGCGATCAACGCGCCGAAGATCGCGCCGAGCACCAAAAATTGGCCGATGGCGATCGACTGTTCGGCGGCTTTCGACGCGACATCTGTCGTAATCGGCAGCTTTGAGAAGATCGAGACCATCGTGTCGATCCCAAATGTCACGACCGCGCCGGGCAGCGAGCGCGAGAGTTTATCAAATAGCTCAAAAAAGGGCTGCGGCAGCGAGGCTAACTGACCCCCTGCATAGAAAATGGCGATGAGTGGCGCGGTCGCCAGCAGGCCGATCAGTGCGCCTGTGAGCGGCGAAACACTGCGTGGACTCGGATTTGCGGTTGAATTGATCATCGGCTAAGCCTCATTGAAAGGAATGAATAGGTTATTTACGACTCCGGATCGCCCGATCGGTTTCAGCCTTACGCGGGCGACAGGGCGCAGGGCGTCGCATTTGGTCGATGCGGCGCGGCACGGTGCGGCTGACGGCCTGCATGAGAAGATTGTGAGCAGATCCGCGTCGCCGGGGCGATCGGAATGAGCGGGTGTTTGGAAAGCCCTCACCCCCAGCCCCTTTCGGGGTGAAGGTTGTTTGTCACCGTCAAAATACGCGCTTAGAGGGTGAGCGCATCGAGCAGCGCGATCAGTTCATCTTCGGCGATCGGTTTTTCCAAAAATGCCGTTGCGCCCAGCGAGAGCGCCAATTCCTTTTGCCGCAGCACACTGCAAATGATGATCGGCACGGCTTGCGTTTCCGGCTGCTGCTGCAAAATCTGGAGCGAATCCCAGCCGTCCTGGTGCGGAATCATCAAATCGAGGATGATCACCGAGGGATGAACGCGCTTGGCGACGCTGAGCAAATCGATCGAGGTGCGCAGCACCACCACATCGTAATCGCGCGGCGTCAGATAGCGATCGAACAGTTCGAGGATGTCCTCGTTGTCATCGATTACCAAGACCGTCCGATTTTCGGTATAGCAGGCCAGTACCAACCGGAAGCCGCACACGCCGCCATCGGTATCCATACTCGTCAGGGGCGATAGGGTTGCAGCGCACAATGTCGCCAATTCCTCGAAGGCGGCGGAAGAAGTGCTTCCATCCCCTGGCACGGTTTCGAGGGTCGTACCGTCGGCGATCGTCAGTATCAGATCGAGATGGTCGTGATTCGGTTTTGCGGCGATGTCGATTGCGCCGTCCTCGGCCTTATCCACCAGATAGGCCAGCACGCCCAGCAGCAGTTGCCGCAGCAGGCGCGGATCGCTGTGCGCAAACGGAGTCGTGCCGTCGAGTCGATTATGGATCGTCAGCCCGCGCTGGCGCATTTTATCGGCCAGCAGCGACAGCACGCCGCTGATCACTTCTAGGAGATCGGCGCGCCGTTCAGTTTGCGCGGATTGCGCCGCCTCCAAACGGATCAACTGGAGTCGATCGGTGACGATGGTGGGTGGTTCGTGGGCGGTTACGGGCGCCGCGAGCGGGATCATGCGCGCGGCCAGCAGTTCGGCGAGCGCTTCGATGGCCGACTCGTGCTCACGATAATAATGGCGGCGGCTGATCGCCAGTTGGTCGGCGACCGCCTGGGGCGTCAGGCCATCGATATAGCGCAGCGTCAGCAGCCGATGCCGCCGCCATTCGCGCGAGAAAATTGGCGCGCCGGGGCCGGGATCAAGTTCATGGATGGTATCGAGCAGCAAGTGATGAAACTGCCACACGCGATCTTTGCTGGATACCGCCGGATCGGTCAACAGCCGATCGAGCAGCGGCTGTGCGCGCAAATAGGCCAGATCGTAAATATGTTCATAGGCGTCGGCCACCTCTTTGATATATTGAGATTGAGCTTGAGACCGCGAAACTTCTGGCACATCCATTGTAAAAACCTCAAAAAAATGGCATTTATGTCACAACGTGTCACAAAAACGTCCTGCATGGCATTGAAAAGCAATCCGAACGCGCCGATAATGATAGCAGGTGCGGTTCATACGCTCGCGGATCGAACAAACAGTCTAACGCGGAAAACCACACACGGGGAAGGCTAAAAATCAGCCGCACAGTGCGACCAGTTTTCAGGAGGTGTCATACGCCGCATAATTAACGCGCTCGGTTCACTTAGAAGCTCGATCCAAATCGTTCGCAACAGACAAAACTTTTCACGAGGAGCAAAAATGTTCAAACGCTTTTCCGCACTGGCCGCCTGTGCAATGGTGGCCGTGTTACTCGCCGGGAATATGGGGCACGCCGCCGCTCAGGCCACGCCGCCCGCCACCGCAGCCGCCGCCGCGTGCAAAGCGGGCGCGACCCCCGTCAGCTTCTGGCATGGTCTGACCGGCCCCGATGGTGCCTATTTAGGCAAGCTGGTTAACCAGTTCAATGCCGAAAACAAAGATAATCTGTGCGTCACCATCACCGTCTACAACTGGGACGTGTTCTTCGACAAGTGGCTGAGCGGCGTCGCGGCGGGCAATCCTCCCGATGCAGTCGTTTTGCACATCAACGAAGTGCCGCAGTACGCCAAGCTCGGCGCGATGGCGAATATGGACGATCTGGCGAAGACGGTCGGCCTGGACATCAGCGGTTTTCCGCAGACCCAGCAGACCTACTCGAAGTATGATGGCAAGCTGGTTGGTGCGCCGCTCGACGTGCATCCGATGGGCATGTACATCAATACCGACATCGCCAAAGCCGCTGGTCTGGATGTGACCAAGCCGCCAACAGACAAGACCTCGTTCTTGGACTGGGCGCAGAAGATGACCAAAGCCGATGGCAGCCAGTACGGTGTGTGCTTCGCCTCCGTCAACACGCAGTCGTTCCGTGTATGGTACGGCTGGCTGTGGCAGAATGATGCACCGTTCATCAGCGACGATGGCAAGAAGATCACCGTCAACAGCCCCGCCGCCGAAACACTGCAATTCGCGGTCGATCTGATCAACAAGTACAAGGTCGCGCCCCAGGGTGAACAAGACCCCGACACCGACTTCATCAATGGCAAGTGCGGCATCACCTTCCAGGGTCCGTGGTACATTCACGGCTTCATCGATGCCAAGGTGCCGTACATCACCGCGCCGCAACCCGTGATCTTCAAGCACCCCGGCGTCTGGGCGAGCGACCACTTCATGGCCGTCTCCAAGCAGAGCGACGCCACTCATCAACTGAACGCCGCCAAGTTCATCAAGTGGACGATCGACCACGCGAACCTGTGGGGTTTGTCAGGGATGGTGCCCGCCGATAAGTCCGTGCGCGAAGGCGCAGCCTATACCGGCAGCGACATCTACAAATATCAGAAGGCGTTCGTCGATGAGCTGGATTACACCCATCTGACGCCCGTCATTGCCCAAAGCACCGAAATCTTCGCCGAAAACAATCAGACGCCGTTGGTAATCAACTTCCAAGCGGCACTGCTCGGCGCGAAAGACGTTGCGACCGCCCTCAAAGATATGCAAGACGGCATCCAGTCGGTCTTGGATAAGAGCAACAAGTAAGATCGTAAAGCCGCCCTCACCCCCTCCCCTCTCGCGCAGGTAGAGGGGGGGGCGGTATGCGACTCACCCTCTCCGCCAACATGGAGAGGGGTCAGGGGTGAGGTCTTTTTAGGAGCAAAAAAAGTGCCATCTTCAAAATTGCTGGGTTCAGTTGCATGTTTGATTTTGACCATTGGCATTGCGGGCACGGCGCAGGGTCAGTCAGCCGCGTCGAGACCGAACCGCGCCCAAGCCACTGCCGCCGCATCGTCAATCGTTCCCAGCAGCCCGTGCAACGCGGTCAGTACGCCCGCCGCCACCGAACTGGCGACTCCCGCCGCGACGGTCACAGTGACGCCAACGCTTGCGGCCACCACAGCCGCCACGCCCGACAACACCTTGATCCGGCTGGTGAGCTTCGCACCGACCGACATCCATTTCAACCCGGATCCCGTCAAACCAGTGGCCGTGATCATCGTCTTTTCGTTCATTTTTCAGAGCCAGTCCGCCGAGTCGCTGCATATTGAGTCGCCGCGCTTTCAATTGGCGATCGATGATGTGGCCTGGGGTGCGCTGTCCTCGACCGACTTCCAAACCGGGACGCTTCCGGCAAACGGTGAGCAGGGCATCGTGCTGCAAAGCCTGACGTTGGTCAAGCAAACCACCCCGGCACAGGGGGCGATCTTGGCGTGCCTGCGCGATCAGCAGCCCGTCACGTTGACGCTGAGTGGGACACTGAACGCTTTTCCAGGCGGCGTCAAACAAAGCATCGTTGTAAATTTCACCACCGAACCGATTATCGTGCGTGCGCGGCAAGCTGCCGGGCAGTGAGCGTACCAGAGGATTTATCGCGTTGAACATTCAAACCGGAGCGCGTGCCACCCTTGAACGAACGCGCGCGAACACACGTCGCAGCGCCGCCAACGGACAACCGCGCCGAAACACAACGTCCTACCTGTTTTTGCTGCCCTATTTGATCATCTTTGGTTTGTTTTTGCTGCTACCCGCCATCGCCGGGTTCGTCATCAGTTTTACGAATTGGCAGATTCTGGGCGATCCCAAGTGGGTAGGGCTGGACAATTTCGACTCGATCTTCCACGACGGCATGTTCTGGCAAGCGTTTCGCAATACGTTGTCGTTCACGGGATTGGTCGTACCCGTGTTGGTGGCGGGCGGGCTGGGTTTGGCGGTGCTGCTGAATATGCGGCTGCGCGGTCGCGTCATCGCACGCACGGTGATCTTCATCCCCTACGCGATCATGGTGATCGTGGTGGGTGTGCTGTGGCGCTGGATTTATGACCAGAATTTTGGATTGATCAATTACTATTTGAGCGTGATTATTCCCTCGGCGCGCGGAATGCCCTGGCTGACGAGCGTCCAAAACTCGCTGCCCGCCGTCGCCCTGACCACGATTTGGTGGCAGATCGGCACGAACACGATTATCTATCTGGCTGGCCTGCAAGAAATCCCCACAGAGTTATACGAGGCAGCGCGCGTCGATGGCGCAAGTGCGGTGCAGCAGTTTCGCTATATCACGCTGCCCAGCCTCTATCTGATGCACATATTCGTGATTCCGATGTCGGTTATTTCCTCGATGCGCGTTTTCGGTCAGGTGGTGGTGATGACCAATGGCGGCCCGATCGGGGCGACCTATACCCTGGTGCAGCACCTCTATAATCGCGGCTGGATCAACCAGTTCATGGGCGAGGCGTCGGCGGTGGGCGTATTTCTGTTCGCCGTGACGATGGTTTTCACGCTGATTCAGCTGCGCTATTTCCGAGCTGCCTGAGAAGTCACCCCCTTCTCCCTCTCCGTAACCACAGCGAGGGGTGTTAATCCGCACAGCACCCCTCTCCGTGAGGACGGCGAGGGGACGGGGGGTGAGGTTCTTTTCTTTCCGTCATTTCAGATTAAGGTTTAGGATTTTCACGATGACTACTGTTATCCCGCCGATGATTTCAACGGTGCGCCCTGCTCCCGATATGCGCGTGACTCGGTTCTGGCAGCGCGGTGCGGCCTATCTCTTGATGCTGACGGTCACGATCCTGATGGCCGTGCCCGTGCTGTGGATGTTCAGCACCGCCGTCCGGCCTGAAAGCACCGTGCGCCACTACCCGATTCAATTGCTCCCGCCCGATTTCACGCTCGAAAACTTCAAGGAGGCGATCAGCAATTATCCGGCGCTCGCCCGCTGGTTTTTTAACAGTGCGGTCGTTGCCACCGCGACCTCGGTGTTGAGCGTGATCGTCGATGCACTGGCGGCTTATGCGCTGGCACGGCTGGAATTTTTCGGAAAAAAGCTGGTGTTTATCGGCATTTTGGCGACGATGCTGATCCCGGTCGAGGCGACGATGGTGCCGCTCTATCTCGGTTTGGCGCGCGCCAGAGTGTTGAGCACGGATTTCGGCGTCTATGCGAGCTTGATCTTGCCGGTGGTCGCCAATGCGTTTGGCCTCTATTTGCTGACGCAGTTTTTCCAGGGTATCCCCAAAGATTTGGAAGATTCGGCGCGCATCGACGGCGCAACCGACTTCGGCATCTGGTGGCGGATCATTTTGCCGTTGTCGGGTCCGGCGATTACGGCGGTCGTCATTTTCACTTTCATGGCGAGTTGGAACAACTTTCTGTGGCCGTTCATCGTGACCAGCGACGATCTGACGCGAACGCTTCCGGCGGGTCTGGCGACGATTTTTGGCGGGATCACGGGCAATCCCGGTTCGGTCAAATATGGCGTTGTGATGGCGGGTGCGGCGCTGTCAACGCTGCCGCCAATGTTGGTATTCATCGCCTTGCAGCGCTATTTCGTGCAGGGCATTTCGATGACGGGCATCAAGGGGTGATGCACGCTGACAGCCGATCCAGTCGATCGGCTGTCGTAACATACTGGACGTGGCCCGCCGCGTCCGTCTATTACCCCCGATAAGGGATGGCCGCTGATCGATTCAGGGACGGGCGCACCCGGTCTGATCGCCCACTCTCAAAAACCGCGCCCCCAATCTTGAATGCCCCGGAATATTCCCGCACTTGTACCCAATGTCACACACGCCTATAATTGGTATTCGTACCCGTTATTAATCGATGGAACAATGCTGTGGATGCTTCTACGATAAACGTGTTGGCGGCGGTTCGCTTGCCGTCGGTCGCCCGCTACCGCGAATATCTTTCCAAGGATAGCAAACTGAAACCGACCGTCGTCACCTCCGAGCAGAGCGCGCGCGATCATCTGGCCGATGCCGATAAGCGCACCGATGTATTCGTCGTCGATAATGGCCTGGGCAACGTCTATGAGCTGATCAGAGATTTGCGCCCAATGTATGCGCGCCTGTTCATCGTTTTGGTCGATGAGGACGCCGACTTTGGGATGCCGGGGCGTGCCGACGATGTTTCGACCGAACCGTTCAAAGATGATGACCTGATCCGCAAGATTAAGCGGCTCGTCCAGGAACGTCGGCTCGAAACGCTGCACGCCGACGCGCTGCCACCCGTTCGCAATTTCGCCAAATCACTCCGCAAGAGTGGCAAAGGACTCAGTAAGCACCAAGCCGCCGTCGATGCGGTGCGCGAACTGGGTTATGATTATGTCGCTTTTTACACTGTCGCACCGACCGATCCGCCCACTTTATCGGTGGCCGCGCACGTCGGACCGCCCGAAATCCTCACGATGGTGCCGCCGCGCATCGAGTATGGTGGCGTGCTGGGCTGGGTTTTGCAAAACGGCCAGAGCAAGATCGTCAACGCGGGCGATCCCTTGAGCCATATGTTACTTGATCGCGGCAAATATAATGCGGCGGCGTGCGTACCTGTCGGGACAGCGCTGCGCTTCGGCGCATTTCTGGCCTGCCGCGAGCAAGCCAATTCAATTACGGGGGAGGGCGTGTTGATGCTCGAATTGATCGCTCATCAGTTGGCGGCGGCATTGGCAAAGGAGGCACGCGGTTAATGGCGCATACACTCGAAATCGGGACCGCGCGCGCGCAGCCAGGGAAATTCGTCTATGGCACGCTCGATGCCGTCGATCTGCCAAGCGGCGGCGTCGATCGGTTCCCGGTGATCGTTGCGCAGGGTGCGACACCCGGCCCCGTTCTCTGGATCACCGCCTCGATTCACGGCGCGGAATATACGGGCATCAGCACCATCCATCGTCTGCTCACGCCCGAACTGTTGGCCGGGCTGCGCGGCTCGATCGTGGCGATTCCGACCCTCAACCCGGCTGGCCTGCGCACCGCCCAGCGCAGCCCGTATTATCTGAACGGCCAGGACCCGAATCGGTTGTTTCCCGCGCCCGCCACGCGCCAATCCACCGCTAATGCGGATGTCGCGCCTGCCTCACCGCTCGAATTGGCCTACAAGCGCCTGTTCGATCTGATCGCGGCGACCGGAAATTATTTGATCGATCTGCATAACTTTTCGATCGGCTCGCTGCCCTTCGCCTTCCGCGATCCGGTTTATTACCGGGATGGACGCGATCGAGGTGCGGCGCAGCGTTTGCAAGATACCGTCGGCGGCATGTTGGATGCGTTTGGACACACCGTGATCAACGAGTTCGTGTCGGCGGAATACCTCAAAAAGAATCTACATCGCTCGGTCAGCGGCTCGACGCTCAACGCCGCCCGGATTGCGGCTTTCACCGTCGAATTAGGTGGCTATATGACGGTCGATCCGGCGATCGTGGCGGCGGCGGCGGCGGGCGTGCGGAATGTTTTGCGCTTCGCCGATATGCTGTCGGGCGAGCGTGAGCCGATCAGCGGCATCAAAATTTTGCAGCCGGGCTATCCCGTGCGCCGCATGATGCACCCGTATGCGCCCGCCAGCGGCGTCATCCAATATTTCGTGGGATCGGGCGATACCGTCACAATCGGCGACGCGGTAGCGCGTCTGACCGATATTTACGGGCGCCCGATCGGCAGCAACGATGGCCTCATTCTGAGCGATTATGACGGGTTCGTCCTCGGTCTGAACGTGGGCGCGGCCTGCTATCAAAACGATGCGCTGCTCAGCCTCGTCGTGCGTGATGAAAGCGAATTGCTGCTGCCGTTTCCCGCGTAACCCTCACATGAAAATAGACTGGGGAAGACCCCTCTATCCCCGGCCCTTTCCCCCACGCAGGTGGGGGGAAAGGGAGTCAAGACGCGACACCGCGACATTTTCATCCCTTTGTAGTGGGCAGTACGCCGCCCATGAACAGCTCTCATGAAAATGGGGTCATTGACCTCACCCCCCGGCCCCCTCTCCGTCATCACGGAGATGGAGAGACAGAGGCCACGTCGCGCGATTTTCATGATGTCGCATGTGTTTATCGTTCATGATGACTCACTCCCTCACTTTCGGGCAGTTATTATCACCATTCCAGGCAAATCAGCGGACGTGGCAGGCCGCGTCCCTACACCAGATGGTTCTTTGGTAGGGATGTGACCTGCCGCGTCCGCTTTACGTGGAACCCGTATTACGCAGTAGGGGGAGGTGCCGGGGATGAGGTTTTTGATCAAACCGCGATCGACTGATAGTCTCGTAACGTTAGAACTCTCAAACCTTATTCCAAAATTCGCGCGCGGGCGGTACACTTCAGTTTAGGGGGACGCCTGCGACACTTTCCGGGGCATCTCGACGACATAAGAACATCAGCAAGAACGGCGATATTTTTCGCGCTGGCCGCCCATCGTGGTGAACCATCGACCACAGCGTGTTTTTTTGAGATTTGCTACGCGCAACCAAGGAGTCCAATCGATGCAAAATAGAGGCTTAAACCGACAAGTCGTGATTGTGGCGGGCGCCGTCGTCGCCATTCTGGTCGTGGGTGCCATCATCCTCGGCGCAGGTGGTGGGGCGGGCTTCACCGGCCCGACGCCCACCAATGTGGTGGTTGCGCAGCAGCCCACGAGCACGCCCGTACCCGTTAAGGGTTCCATCCAGCCCACCAGCGTGCCCGCCACCAAAGTACCGGCCACCAAAGTTCCGGCCACGAAGGCCCCGGCGACCCAAGCGCCACCCACCAAAGTTCCACCCACCAAAATCCCGGCGACCCAAGCGCCTGCCACCCAAGTTCCGGCCACCAAGCCACCCGCCACCCAAAACGTGAGTGTGGCGACGACCGCGGTGCCACCCACCAAAGTGGCGATAAACACCGTGCCGCCCACTAAAGCGCCGCCCACCAAAGCAGCGACGGCAGCGGCCACCAAGCCTGCAACAACAGCGCCCACCAAGCCGCCCACCGCACCCATCAAAGCGACGGTGGCGATCAATGTGGCCGCTGTTGGCGATCCATTCCTCAACTTGTTCGTGAGCTGCGATCTGACCAACTTCACGGCGACTTTCACCATCCAAAACAGCGGCGCGGCCATGCAGAATGCTGGCTCGTATTCTCTGAACGAACCGTCCGTTGGCGTGACAACCGGGTCGGTTTCGCTCGGCGCAGGCGGCTCGCTCGTCCTGGCGAATAAAGTCGGCAACTCCAATATTACCGTGACGTATGTCAACTCGGTTCAAACGGTCAACCTGCAAGCGACGGGCAACTGCCTGAAGCCGACCAATACGCCGACCAATACGCCGCGCCCGACCAATACGCCGACATTTACGAAGACGTTTACGCCGACCAAGACGATCACACCCACCAAATCCGATACGCCCGTGCCGAGTGCGACACTCGTGCCCAGCATCACGCTGACGCCGAGCATCACTTTCACACCGAGCGAGACGTTTACGCCGCTGCCGACGAAAACACCAGCGAACACGAATACGCCGCGTCCGACCAAGACGCCCACTGGCACCGCGACCGATACGCTTGTGCCGAGTGAGACGCCCGTGCCCAGCATCACGCTGACGCCGAGCATCACTTTCACACCCAGCCAGACGTTTACGCCGCTGCCGACGAAAACACCGTCGAACACGAATACGCCGCGTCCGACCAAGACGGCGACCCCGACGAAGACGATCACCCTGACACCAAGCATCACTTTCACGCCCAGCCAGACGTTCACGGCAACAGCCACACTCGTGCCGCCGAACCTGCTCTTGGGCGTATCCTGCAACGATGACCAGACCGCCAACTTCACCATCCAAAACACAGGTGGACCCTTGACGGGCGGCACCTATGGCATCAAGAATCCGGTCACTGGGCAAACGACCACCAATGGCTTGACGCTGGCGGCGGGTGGCACGCTCAATCTGAATAACCAGCTCGGTTATTCGATCGTGAACATCCACTACAGCGACTCCAACGGCGTTCAGATCAACTTGAGTGTCAGCGGCAGCTGTGCGCTGATCCCGACGAACACGCCGACGAATACACCCGTGCCGCCGACGGATACGCCAACGGCCACGCATACACCCGTGACTCCGACGGTCACCAACACGAATACCCCCGTACCGCCTACCGCCACCAACACGATCACGCCCGTGCCGCCCGTCCTGGTCGGATCGCTGACGTGCGCCGAAGGCTTAGTCGCACTCACCATCCAAAACAACGGTGGCGATATGCTCAGCGCGCAGCCGTTCACCGTCACCAGCGACGGCCTGAAAACCACCATCCTGAGCGGATCGATCCAGTTGAAGGCGGGCACATCCTATCAGACGCAAAGCCGCTCGTTCGACATCACGACGCTCGGCACATTGACACTCAGCGTGAGCGGTGGCGCGACGCCGCAGACGCTCAGCACGACGGTGTGCATCAAGCCGACGGCCACCAACACAAATACACCCGTTCCACCGACGGCCACCAATACCAATACGCCTGTGCCGCCCGTCCTGGTTGGATCGATGACCTGCGCGAATGGAGCCGTCGCGCTCACCATCCAAAATAACGGTGGCGATATGCTCGGCGCGCAGCCGTTCACCGTCACCAGCGATTCGGTATCAACGACCATCCTCAGCGGCAGCGTACAGTTGAAGGCTGGCGCATCCTACCAGACGCAAACCAGCGCCTTCGACATTACCACGCTCGGCAATCTGACGCTCATCGTCACGGACGGAAAGACGCCGCAGACGCTCGGCACGGCGGTCTGCATGAAGCCGCCGACGGCTACGAACACGCCTGTTCCACCGACGGCGACCAACACGAATACGCCCGTTCCACCCGCCCTGGTCGCATCACTGACCTGCGCGAATGGTGCGGTTTCGCTCACCATCAAAAATAACGGCGGCGATATGCTCAGCGCGCAGCCGTTCACTGTCAGCAGCGACGGCCTGAAAACCACTATCCTGAGCGGTTCGATCCAGTTGAAGGCGGGTGAGTCGTATCAGACCCAAACCACCGCGTTCGACATCACCAAGTTGGGCAACGTGACGATCAGCGTGACAAGTGGTGAAACGCCGCAAGCCATTGGCACGACGCTCTGCGCCAAGCCGAATGCGCCGACAAACACGCCGCCCGCAACGCTTACGAAAACCGCCGTGCCAACTGGTTCTGTGACGCCCGCGCCGACAGCGACCAAAGTCCCCGCGACCAACGTGCCCGCGACGCCCGTCCCGACGGCGACCAAACCTTCGACCAAAGTCCCACCCGCCGTATGGCAGCCGATCAAGGTTGGGCCCGCCGTCTGCGAGCAGTGGCTGATCTACCACACCAATCAGTTCCAGACCGACGCCAACAAGAACTTCGAGATCATGCGCCTGGGTGATATTCCGGGCAAGGGTTCGACGCCCGACGATCTGAGCCAGACGCCCGGCAAAAACGTCCTCAACGCCGGTCCGAGCCTCTCGGCGGATCGCGCCTGGGTCGCCTTTGCCAGCACCCGCGATGGCGACTGGAACATCTATGTTGCGCCGACCGACGGCAATAGCGGCGTGCGTCGCAAGACAACCGCCACGCAGTCCGGCGAGTTGGACATCGCGCCCGCATGGTCGCCGGATGGCCTGAACATCGCCTATGTCGCCAACATCAGCAACGGCGCGACGGGCGGTAACTGGAATATCTTCCTGTTCAACGTCCAGACGGGCGTCACCACGCAGTTGACCGATACGCCCGCCATCAACTTCGAGCCATACTGGTCGCCCGACAGCAAGAAGCTCGTCTTCGAGAGCAACTTGAGCGGCCACTATGACCTATACGAGTACGATCTGGCCGCCAAGCAGACGACTCAGATCACCAGCCTGAAGGATGCCGATGCCTTCAACGCCGCGTACTCGCCGGATGGCAAGCACATCTCCTACCGCGTTTACAACGCCGCCAAGCCCAACCTTGCCGTTTTGATGCTGAGCGACAGCAATGGCAAGAACGCCAAGCCGCTCTCCGATCCGAGCGCGACGGCCACCAATCAAAGCTGGTCGCATGATGGCGATCTGATCGCCTTCCAATCCGATCTGCACGGCCAGAACGACATCTTCGTCTACCAGATTTCGACGGGCAAGACACGCCTGCTGACCGACTCGGCGGATAAGATCAATCACTTCGCGCCGACTTGGTACTGCAACAGCAGCGTCGTGATCTTCACCTCCGAAGCCAAAGGCAACCCCAACGTCTTCAGCGCCGATGCGCTGCCGATGGACGCCGCGCCGATCAATGTGGCGAAACAGGCCACTCAGTTGACCAACGTCACGAAGCCCGGTGCAGCCGATGAGTACGCGGAGAATCAACCGCCGCAAGCGGAAGAATCCAGCCGTATCAACATTCTGCCCTCAGCCACCAAGAAGTAAATTGCCCCGTTTCGCGCTGCTCCCACGTCATTGGTGCGTGGGAGTCAGTACTCAGCCGTTCCCAGCCTGGGAGCGGCTTTTTTTATGCAAAATGAGGCAAACGTGCGCAAATTCACCTCACACCTGGCCCCTTTGGGAGTGGGGATGAGGAGGACTGCACAGATACGTGGCGAAAATGCGAAAATAGCAAGGCCTTGACCCGCGCTCTCCAAGGTCATCCCTTATTTCCCGCTCTGCCTCTTCCCCTGAGCAATTACGGATATTTTACTTGGCTTGAATTGGGCCGGCTTCGTGAGTGGGGAGTTCCTGAACCAGTACCATTGTATAATAAATGAAAAACAAGGAGCATAAAACGATGAGCAAGGGTTATCAAATAATTATGGTTGAAGAGTTGGACAAAATACTCAAATTTTATCCAACTTGGGAATTTTATGTCTCTTTCCTTTCCTGGATTGTATCTGAGTTGGACGCTGAGCTTAAAACAGAATTAGATAATATCAACATTGAAATTATCAATGTTGCTTACATAAGCCCTATTCCTATGATTGCAGTGCAGTATAAACTTAAAAATAAGGATTTCGGTCCCATTATTGAACAATTGGTAAGTAAATTGCTTAGAGAAAAACCAGTCGCCGAATTTTTAGCATATATGGAAAAATATAAAAATGATTGGAGTGCAATAGCCAATAGAATTTTAAGGGAAGGAAAATAGACAAAAACTGAGACTCCGATTTGGCTCGCACACATCGGGGACAATTCAAAATGCCATCCCCAATGGCTTGGTTGAACTCACAATTTGTATGGGGTGAGTTACCGTATTAGTAACTGCTCAGGGGGAGAGGCAGGGCGGGAAAAAGGGATCACATTGGAGGGCGCGGGTCAATGCTTCGAGAGCGGAGAGGCCGTTTTTGCGGGCGGTGGATAAGTAGCCGCGCAGAGTGCAAAAAGCCTGGGCGCCGCTCATGGAGCGAAAAGTGCCGGAATTTTTCTGTTGGAGTTTGACCATGCGGATGTCGCGTTCGGCCAGCGCCGCCTGACAGTGCGCCCTGGGCTTGAGTCTCTTAGGGCTCATAAAAGTATAACTTCCCGCGATTAATCCAAAGCACGAGGATAAAGGGTCAGGATTTTCGCTTTAGTGTAAATGCTAGATTTGCGCGCGTACCTCAATCACATCTGGATTGACCTACACTGCAAAATCGGCTCTGACCAAGTCTTTTTAGTCAGTCAATGTCACCGTATGTGGCAACTAGC
>JBBRMW010000011.1:0-42927 GCA_038230635.1 Aggregatilineales bacterium
AGAAATTAAGCCCGACCGCCCCGATTTCTTCTTGCAAGCATGGTGGCCGGATTACAACAGCCCGCTCAACTACAGCTATCCCCTGTTCTATTCGCAGTCGGCGGGCGCGAACGGCCAAAACGCGGGCTATTATACTGATCCGACCGTCGATAAATTGATCGATCAAGGCTCGAAGGGGACAAGCGTCGATCAGATCGTCGCGCCGTTCAAACAGGCACAGCAAATCCTGAGTAAAGATGATCCGGCGGGCATCTTCATGGCGCAATCGCCCGATCGAACGGTGGTCAGCGCGGCGATCAAGAATCAAGTGTTTAATGTGCTGTATCTGGGCACATTCGATTTTTACGCGATCTCGCGCAGCTAACGAAAGGGTGGTGGCGTGGCAGTATAAAGGTGGCGGCGGCCAGCCACGCCCCACCCTGCTGTGCCCGGGTGCATTCAAGATTGGGGGCAGACTATAGAACCCCTCTACCCCCCCACCCCTTTCCCCCACGCAAGCGGGGGGAAAGGGGAGTCACACCCGACCGCTGACCGAGATAGCCACGTCCTTCAGCCAGCGGGTGCTCCCTTTGCCCCGCCTGCGTGCCCTCACCCGTATCGCTGCCCTGCTGATTGTGAACGCTTGCAGAAGCGTCTGCTCCCTTTCCCCCCGCGGGCGGGGGGAAAGGGCTGGGGATAGAGGGGTTCTTTCGCCTATTTGCAAGGCAAGGGCAGGGGCGGAGGTACAGGGGGCTGTCCATTCCCAAATCCCGGCCCCAACCTTGAATGCACCTTCTGTGCCCTGCAATAATCGTCGGGCGCGTGCTCTTTCGGTACAATCTATGCTATGGGTATTCTTCTCAACCTGGAAAACGCGCTTGAACTACGTGAACGACTGCGCACGGACGGTGCGCGGCTCGTGTTTACCAACGGACACTTCGATCTGATTCACTTCGGCCATCTCGATTACTTGGAACGTGCGCGTGCCCTGGGCGATGCGCTGTTCGTGGGCATCAATGGTGACGACTCGACGCGGCAACTCAAAGGAGCAGGCCGCCCGTTAATTCCTGCCCCTGAGCGGGCAGGGTTGATCGCGGCGCTCGCCCCGGTGACGGCAACCATCATCTTCGAGGCGCTGACCGCCCACGACCTAATCGCGGCGTTGCGCCCGGAAATATACGTTAAAGGCGGCGACTATGCGGATAAGATGTGGCCGGAGCACGATATGGTAGTGGGTTATGGTGGCTCGGTCGCATTGATCCCGTATTTGCCGGGACACAGCACCAGCGCCTTGATCGCGCGGGTGCGTGCGCTGCCAGCTTTTCCAGACTCGTTGGATTCCAGGCAGTGAGCATCGAACCCGTCCTCGATCCAGCGATCAGCGCACCGATCCTCGAACCTGCCATCGCCGCCGCCGCTCACGATCTAGAAAGCGCCGAACAAACGGGCAGTGGCATCGCGCGCGCCACTTCAATTCTGGCATTGGGCACAATCGCCAGCCGTATTTTGGGCTTCGCGCAAGAACTGCTCATGGCGCATTATTTTGGGGCGGGGGCATTGGTCGATGCCTTTCAGATTGCGATCACCGTGCCGCGCGACCTGTACGATCTGGCGATCAGCGGCCATGTCAACTCGGCGCTTGTCCCCGTGCTCAGCGAGTACGCCACCAAAAATAAGGCCGAATTGTGGCGCTTGGTCAGCCACCTATTGTGCCTTATCACGCTGATCCTCGGCGGTCTCGTCTTGCTTCTCGAACTGTTCGCCGCGCCGATCGTCACGCTCTATCGCGGCACGCCGGCTCGTGTCGAGCCGATCCCGCTGACGAATCTGGTGTATCACACGCCAATCAGCGCCTCGGACATCCAACTCACGATCGATTTATTGCGCATCACGTCGCCTGCGCTGGTCTTTTTGGGCTTGTTCGCCATCGTGGTGGGCATGTTGTTTGCGCTCAAAAGATTTGCGATGCCCGCGTTTGCCTCGGCGGTATTCAATGGCAGCGTCGTGATCGCTATCATCGCGCTTGCGCCCCGCATCGGTGTACGTGGCGCGGCCATCGGCTGGGTAATCGGTGCGGTGGTGCAATTGGCGATGCAATTTCTGAGTCTGCGTGATGTCCATTTTGGTCGCTGGCTGTTCGATGTGCGCGCCGCATTGACCCATCCTGGCGTGCGGCGGATCGGGCTGTTGTATTTGCCCGTGCTCCTCTCGCTGGTGGTGGACGTGTTGATCAACCGGACATTCAGTTATCATCTGGCGTCGCAAGCGGGCAATGGCAGCATTGCCTACATGAACTGGGCGACCGGGCTGCGCGAGTTCCCGATGGGATTAGTGGGCACGGCGATTTCGATCGCCATCTTGCCAACGTTGGCACGGCAGGCGCTCACAGTGGAACAGCGTACCGCTTTTCGAGATACACTCGGACAGGGGCTGCGCTTGGTGATCACGCTGATCAGCCCGGCGGCAGTTGGGATGTTCGTGCTGGCCGGACCGCTGGTCGGGCTGCTGTTCGAGCATGGCGCGTTCACGGCGATCGATACGGACATCACCGCATTGGCGCTGCGCCTGTATCTGGTGGGCATCCCCTTTGCGGCGGTCGATCTGCTCTTGGTGTTCGCGTTCTATGCCCAAAAAGATACGCTGACGCCCGCATTGATCGGCTTGGTCAGTCTAGGGTGCTATATGCTGGTCGCGCTGGCTTTGCAATCGGGCTATAGTTTTTATGGTTTGATGATCGCCGACTCTGTGAAGTTCTTTATACACGTCGTGCTCTCGATCTTTCTGCTGCGACGCCGACTGAATGGGCTTGGCCGACAGCGTTTGGTGATCACGGTGATCAAGACGGCGCTGGCAACGACAATGATGGCGCTCGTTGTTTTCGCGGTCATGCGCGCGGTCAGCGATCTGGGCGGCGATGATGTGCGGCAGCGGACACCGTTGGCGCTGCGGTATGCGCTGGTGCTGGTGCCGACCGCGTTAGGCGGGAGCGCGTATCTGGGCATGGCGCGCATCTTGCGTTTGCAAGAGTTCACTTGGTTCTTGACGGCTTTGCGACGCCGAAATGCCAGCTGATCGGCCTCGTTTTGACCGTTTATTAAGCTCCTGCAATATGAAACAGCGAAAGGCAAAAAACAGATATGTCCACCCTTCACGGTTTTGAACTCATCCATGAGCAAGCCGTCCCCGAACTGAACACGAAAGCACGCTTATTCCGACATGTTCGCACGGGCGCGGAACTGCTCTCGATGGAAAATGCGGATACCAACAAGGTCTTCAGTATCAATTTTTATACGCCGCCCGCCACCGCGAATGGCGTGGCGCATATCATGGAGCACTCCGTCTTGTGCGGATCACGCAAGTATCCGCTCAAAGAACCGTTCGTCGAGTTGATCAAAGGCTCACTCAACACATTCGTCAACGCCTTCACTTTTTCCGACAAGACTTGTTATCCAGTCGCCAGCCAAGTTTTGCAGGACTTCTACAACCTGATCGACGTGTACATGGATGCTGTTTTTTATCCAACGATCGCACCGCAGACGCTTCAGCAAGAGGGCTGGCACTATGAATTGATGAGCGAAGATGCGCCGCTGATCTATAAGGGCGTCGTCTTCAACGAGATGAAGGGCAGCTATTCGTCGCCCGATCGCTTGCTGGGCAATTATTCGCAGGCGACGCTGTTCCCCGATACGGCCTATGGCGTCGATTCCGGCGGCGATCCAAAGGTGATCCCCGATCTGACGTATGAGCAGTTCAAGGCGTTTCACGATACGTATTATCACCCATCCAATGCGCTGATCTACTTTTATGGTGACGACGATCCAACCATGCGCTTGCAGATCGCTGATGGGTATTTGAAAGATTTTGAGGCGCGACCGATCGACAAGACGGTGCGGCATCAGCCTCGCTTTACTGAGCCGCGCCGTTTCACCTATCCCTACGATATGGGCGCGGAGGAAACGGACGAATCCGATGAAGCGGCGAACAAGGCGATGGTCACGGTAAACTGGGTGCTCGCCGATACGACCGACACCGAAACCCATCTCGGTTTACAAATTCTGGCTTATCTGCTGACGGGAACACCCGCCGCTCCCCTGTACAAAGCACTGATCGACTCTGGCTTCGGCGAAAGTCTGGCGGGCGGCGGCTTGGACGACCAGATCGCGCAGATGATCTTCTCAACCGGGTTGAAAGGAATCGCCGCCGAGGCTGCCGATGGCGTTGAAGCGTTGATTTTCGATACACTGCGCGGGTTGGTGCAAGGTGGTATCGAGGCGGACATCATCGAAGCGGCGCTGAATACGGTCGAGTTTCGGCTGCGCGAGAACAATACCGGACAATTTCCGCGTGGGTTGGCGCTGATGCTAAATGCGCTGACGACGTGGCTCTATGGCGGCGATCCGTTGGCTCCAGTGGCATTTGAAGCACCGTTGGCGGCGATCAAAGCAAAGGCGGCGGATCACTATTTCGAGCGGCTGATCACCCAGTATCTGCTTGACAACCCGCATCGCACAACCGTCATCCTGACACCCGATCCGACGGTACGCGAGCGCGAGGAAGTCGCCGAAACCGAACGGTTGGCGCGGGCGCGATCGAACATGACCGCCGACAAACTGCGCGCTGTCATGGCGAACACCGAGGCTTTGCGACACGCTCAAGAAACGCCCGATTCGCCGGAAGCATTGGCGCTGATCCCAACGCTCAAACTGAGCGATCTCGACAAGCACAATCCGACGATTCCGCTGGCTCAGATCACGGACGGCGCGAGTCGCATCATCTATCACGATCTGTTCACCAACGGGATCGCCTATTTCGACGTAGGCTTCGATTTACATATGCTGCCCGACGCGGATTTGCCCTATGTCGAACTGTTCAGTCGGGCGCTGCTCGAAATGGGCACTGCAACCGAAGATTATGTGAAACTGACCCAGCGCATCGGGCGCAAAACCGGCGGTCTCGATACAGCTACTTTCTTCGCCACCAATCGCAAGGCGGGCGAGGCGACCACTTGGCTATTCTTGCAAGGCAAATCGACGGTTGCCCAAGTGGACGATCTGCTGGCGATCTTGCGGGATGTGCTGGAGACGGTCAATTTTGATAACCAGGAGCGATTCAAGCAAATCGCTGTCGAAGAAAAAGCCGATCTCGAAGCGGGGATCGTGCCTAGCGGCCATATCGCGGCACTAACCCGGCTGCGCGCGCATTTCAGCGAGGCGGAATGGGCGACCGAACAAACCAGCGGCGTTAGTTACCTGTTCTTCCTGCGTGATTTGATCGATCAGATCGACCGTGATTGGTCGTCGGTGCGCGCGAAGCTCGAAACGATGCGGCGGACGCTCCTCAATCGGCGGACAATGCTCACGAATGTCACGCTGGACGCAGCAAACTGGGCGATCGTCGCGCCGAAGCTGACAGCATTTCTGGCGGCGCTGCCCGAATCCGAATCGACGCGAGTAGCCTGGAATCCAAAATATCCGATGGGAAACGAGGGGTTGACGATTCCGACCCAGGTCAACTATGTGGCGAAGGGCGCGAACCTCTACGCGCACGGCTATCAGGTGCACGGCTCGCACATGGTGATCTTAAACTATCTGCGGACGACGTGGCTATGGGAGCGGGTGCGCGTGCAAGGTGGCGCGTATGGCGGATTCGCCGTGTTCAGCCGCACTTCTGGCACATTTGGATTCGTTTCATACCGCGATCCCAATCTGCTGAACACACTTGATATTTATGACGCGACGGGGGGCTTTTTGCGCGAATTGAAACTGGACGATGCCGAACTGACGCGCGCGATCATCGGCACAATCGGCGACATTGATGGCTATCTGCTGCCCGATGCGAAAGGGTACACGTCGCTTACGAGTTACTTGGTGGGCGACGCCGACGCCGATCGACAGCGGTTGCGCGACGAGGTGCTGGGCACGACGGCAGCGGACTTCCACGCTTTCGCCGATGTGATTGCCCAAGTGGCGGTGCATGGAGCAGTGACCGTCGTGGGTTCAGCAGAGGACATTGCGGCGGCCAATCGGGAGCGGGAGTCGCTGCTGACGGTGGTGAAAGTCGTTTAGCAAACAGGATCCACCTCACCCCCAGCCCCTCTCCGTGAGGACGGAGAGGGGGGTCGAGCCTTCGCTTTTACCGATACTTTGTTGACTTCTTTGAGGTTACGATGCGCCGAATTTCCGTTCGCAAGAGCCTCGTGTGTCGATCTGTCGTGGTCGTAGTGTCCACACTGCTCGTTTTGCTGAGTCAGATGGTTGCCAATGCACCGCTAGTTTCAGCAATGACGTTTGGAGAACAGTTCGTTGATGGCGTAGTGATGGTTCACGTGCCCAAAGGCTGCTTCTATTTCGATGATCCCAGAACGGATGGCGATGCACCCGGACCGTCAAATGATTATCGATGCTTCGAGAGCGGCTTCTGGATCGACAAGTATGAGGTCACAAACGGGGATTTTATACGCTTGCACGGCCAATCCGTCATTCCGAGCGATTCCAAACATCCACGCCAACCGCGCGCCCACATCATTTGGTACGAAGCAGATGCCTTTTGCAAATTGCGCGAGGCGCTGCTGCCCGACGAGACAGACTGGGAATATGCAGCGCGTGGCCCCAAGAATCTCTTATATCCAAATGGAAACGATCTGAAATATGGCACGTTCGCCGGTTTCCACCTGGATGGGGCGGATGGGGTGGTGGCCGATGTGGGCAGCTATCCCGCCAGCGCTTCTTGGGTCGGCGCGCAGGATATGATCGGCAATGTCTGGGAATGGACAGCCATGCAACCAGAATGGACTCTGCGCCCTTTCGAAGAAAGGATCAGGGATCAGCGCGTCATTCGTGGCGGGTCAGTCAGCTTCTCCGACAATTTCGATACAGCCGAATATCGAACGGCGTTTCGCATGAGCGCCGATGCCAACAACGAAGCGTGGGACGCGGGTTTTCGCTGCATCAAACCAGAAGAATCTGTACAAAACCCCACCGCCACCAAAGAATTCCCTGTCAACATTTCCACTGACACATCCACACCAATAAGTGTACCGCGTCCGGGGACGATCGATCCCAACGCGACGCTGATCTCCGCAGGCACCAACAACAGCACCTGGATGCCCGTCGCACAGACTTTCGGGGATACGATTATGGATTATGTCCCGGCAGGCTGTTTTGATATGGGAACGGATTTTATCGAGGGGACGGATAATCCCACCGACCCAAGTTTCAGGAACGAAAACCCACAGCATCGGGTATGCCTCACAGCGCCGTACTGGATTGACCAATACGAAGTGACGAATGCGCAATACAAAAAGCTGACGGGGAAAGCGCTCAGCATCCTGGCCGATAGCGGTCTGCCCGTCTCGCCGATCAGTTGGAACGATGCGGATGCCTTCTGCAAGTTGCGCGGCGACCAACTCCCGACCGAGGCTCAGTGGGAGTATGCGGCGCGCGGCCCACAAAGCCTTCTCTTTCCCTGGGGGAATGATTTCGATAGCGTACAAAATAGTGGATTCCTCAATCCGAATAGTCGATCTTGGGTCGGCACGTTCGACTTTTCCGAAAGTGTGATGGAATGGGTCGCTGATTGGTACGCGCTTGATGCATACAGTCAGAGTGTGCTCAATGATCCGCATGGTCCCCCCTCCGGCGTTTATCGTGTCCTGCGTGGGGGTTCGTATAATGGGGATCTTGGTCTCAGCGGACGCGCGGCCTATCGTAATTTCAACCGACCGGATGTGCCAGCGGCGGATGCTGGAATTCGCTGCATCCGCCCGATTCAGAGTACGACGAACCCAACCGCAACCGTATCACCGATTGTACCAACCCCGCAGCCAACCAGTGTCTCGCCAACCGCCTCCTCTGTGACTCCCATTTTGGTTCTGATCCCAGCAGGCACCGCTAACACAATCTGGACGCCGATCACCGCCACATTCAAGGGCATCCCGATGCAGCGCGTGCCGGCTGGCTGTTTTATTCGGGGAGACGCCGACACTGGCTTAGAGTATGGTTATCCGAAACATGAAATCTGTATCACGAAACCCTTTTGGATCGATCAGACTGAAGTCACCAATGAGGCGTTTACACGGCTGGGCGGACGTGCTCTGATCGACACGCGTTTTTTCGGAATACAGCGTCCCCGCAACGATATTTCATGGGGTGAAGCACACGCCTTTTGCATTGCGCGGGGCGGACATTTGCCCACTGAAGCGCAATGGGAATTCGCGGCACAGGGTCCAGAGGGCCTGAACTATCCCTGGGGTAACGACGAAGACTACGATAAAGAGGTGTACTACCAGGATTATAGGTCTCGGCCCGCCAATGTCGGCAGCAGGCCTGCCGGGGCGTCGTGGATTGGAGCGCTGGACATGGCTGGCAATGTGTCAGAGTGGGGGCTGGATTGGAATAACGAGGACTATATTAAAAACACTGTGAGGAGCGATCCGCCAGGGCCGGAACAAGGCACGGAACGGGTCACACTGGGCAGTTCTTATGTCGCTTCGCCATATGGGATGCCCTTTCTTATGGGTTGGCGCGATGGATTCCCGCCTGCTACACGGCACCACTGGATTGGCTTCCGCTGTATCCTGCCAGACAGCGCCAAACCCGACGCACTTCCATCGCCGAGTTCAACCCCTGCAATCCATTGAGAGCACCATAAACATTGCGCAGTTCATAGTAAAACCGATCGAGCATCGCGCATTCATCTTACCCCTCTTCACGTAAGGGCGAGTCGCTGACACGCCCGACTTCTCTAAAAACCTCTCTTTGCAGAACATATGTCCTGCAATAGACTTACCTCCCCGATTAGAAGACTTGATCGCTGACTTTCGGCAAAGGTGAGAAACCAGTTGAGAATGAGAAAAATTCTCAGCCTCTCAGCTCCCACACTAGATTCTGCCCTTGACGAGTTCCAAAGAACAACGTTGATCCGCATTGCCCAGTGCATCCCAGATTTTGCGGCTCGCCGCTCATAATGCGCTGAACGACCCGCCACACCGCATTGATCCGAGCTTTCCCAAATTATCAATGGATCAATCGGATCAATGCACAGGTGAGGGTGGTCACTCCCAGAGCAATTGCATCTAAATTCGTAGGGACGACGGCTTGCCGCGTCCGCTAACCAACTCACGGCAGGGGGTTAGTCACGCTTGAAGGTGTCGTAGTCCGGCGACCGATAACGACTCGCACCGCCGCCCTCGATTTCGAGCATAGCCTGCACTTTGTTCGGCAACCCGAACAGGTGAATGAAACCTTCAGCGTCTTTCTGATTGTAGATGTCCATCTGGCCGAAGGAGGCGTAATCCTCACGGTACAGGCTGAACGGTGAGCGCCGCCCAGTGACGATCACGTTGCCCTTGTACAGATCGAGCCGTACCTCGCCCGTGACATGGCGCTGTGTCACATCGACGAAACCATCAAGCGCCTCGCGCAAGGTCGAGTACCACTGACCGTTGTAGACTAGTTCCGCGTATTTGAGCGCCAGTTCCAGCTTTTGGTGGAGTGTCGCCTTATCCAGGCAGACTGACTCCAGCGTTTGATGGGCTTTGTACAGGATCGTGCCGCCAGGGGTCTCGTACACGCCATGCGACTTCATGCCGACCAGTCGATTCTCGACCAGATCGATGCGCCCGATGCCGTGTTTGCCGCCCAGTTCGTTGAGCTTATCGAACAGCGGCAGCGCATCCAGACGATCGCCATTCAGCGAAACCGGGCAACCAGCCTCGAAGCCGATCACGATCGTCTCGGTCTGATCGGGCGCGTTTTGCGGACTCTTCGAGAGCGTATACATCGACTCGTCGGGCTGTGTCCAGGGGTTTTCGAGCGGACCGCCCTCGTGACTCATGTGGAACAGATTGCGATCACGGCTGTAGATAGACTTCAGCGAGGCGCTGACCGGGACGTTGTGGGCGTGGGCATAGGTGAGCGCGTCTTCACGGCTGCGGATCGTCCATTTGTCGTCGCGCCAGGGGGCGATGATGCCGAGCTTCGGATTAAGTGCCATCACGGACACCTCGAAGCGCACCTGATCGTTGCCCTTGCCGGTACAGCCGTGTGCGACCGCATCCGCGCCTTCCGCCTCGGCCACTTCGACCAGATGACGCGCGATCAAAGGCCGCGCGAACGAGGTACCAAGCAGATATTCGCGCTCGTAGATCGCTCCGGCGCGCATGGTCGGGAAGACGAAATCGGTCAGAAACTCGGCGCGTAGATCGCCGATGATCAGCTTGGATGCGCCGCTAGCTTTAGCCTTCGCGTCGAGTCCGTCGAGTTCTTCAGCTTGACCGAGATCAGCGGTGAAGCAGATCACTTCGACGCCGTAGGTTTCGCGCAGCCAGGGCACGATCACGGAGGTATCGAGGCCGCCGCTGTAGGCCAGCACGACTTTTTTGTAGTGGGGTTGTGTCATTTGGGTTGAGCTTCCTTTTCCTCGTGCCGTGCAATATATTCGCGCAATGCGTCGTTGATGTAAACCTGAAAATCTCCGCCCGTTGGAGGTACTTGACGAATGAACCAGTTCACAAGCTCCTCCTCAAGCGTAATGAACATACGCTTTTTGCCGGGTGGAAGCGGTTTCACAGGTCCCCGCCTTCCTTTGCTGAAATCGTACTCGTCAATCACGCTGACCTTACAGCCCGGCCAAGATCGCGGTCAGCTTTTCGGCCAGGATGTCGATATGCGCCTTCTCGACGATCAGCGGCGGGACGAGCCGCAGCACGTTCGGCCCCGCACCGACCAACAGCAAGCCATTCGTGGGACCCTGATCGATCACTTCACTCGCATCAATGTCGAGTTCGACGCCGACCATCAGCCCGCGCCCACGAATCGCTTTGATGTGCGGCGAGTTGATCTCGGTCAGTCGCTCTTGCAGGTATTCGCCCATCTCGGTCACATGTGTCAGAAATTCCGGCTGCGCTATCCGATCGAGCACATACTCTGCAACGTGGCAGATCAAAGCCCCACCTGCGAAGGTGCTGCCGTGATCACCCGGCTTGAGTGTACCCGCGACGCGCTCCGTACACAGAACCGCACCGATCGGCAGCCCGGCGGCCAATGGTTTCGCCAGCGTCATGATGTCTGGAGTCACGCCGGATGCCGTATGCGCCCACAGATCGCCCGTCCGACCGAGACCACACTGCACCTCGTCGAAGATCAGCAATGCACCCACCCGATCGCAATGTTCACGAAGCGCGCGCAAAAACTCTGGCGAGGCCGGATAAACGCCACCTTCGCCTTGCACAGGTTCGACGAACACCGCGCATGTTTCCGCCGTGATCACCGAGTCGAGTCCAGCGATCTGATTGAACGGCGCGATCGTGACGCCGGACATGAGCGGGCGGAACGGCGCTTGATAGGCTTCTTTCGGTGTGAGTGCCAGCGCGCCCATGGTCCGCCCATGAAAAGCGTGATCGAAGGCGACGATACCGATCTTGGCGGAACTATCGGCAGACTCTTTAGCAAACTTGCGGGCAAACTTTATCGCAGTCTCGTTCGCCTCGCTGCCGCTGTTGCTGAAAAATACGCGATCGGCGAAGCTGAGTTCGCACAACCGCGCGGCCAAACGTACCCCCGGCTCGGTGTAGAACAGGTTGCTGGTGTGGATCAACTTGCCAGCTTGTTCAGCGATGGCCGCCACCACGCCGGGATCGCTGTGGCCGAGCGCCAACACCGCGATCCCGGCCACGAAATCGAGATAGGCGCGCCCGTCAGTATCGTAAACCGTCATGCCCTGGCCGCGATCGAGTACCATCGGCGCGCGCTTGTAAGTTTGAACGATGTGCTGATTTTCCTGCGCGATGATCTCGGCTGCCGCGCCTGGATGAATGGTTTCGACTCGATCGATGTGGTTCACGCTGCGAATCTCCTCTTGTGTTGATTTAACGCCGTTATTCGAGATTAGTTCTGATAATAACTGTTATCAGGAGTAATCATATATCATACTCGATATTCGCTTATCCTCGCAAAAATTTCTCCGACGAAAAACGCTCGAAGCCGCGCTGTGTCAATCCCGCGAGTTCATCGAAAAGCGCATCGTTCACCGTCGGTGCTTTAGCCTCGGCAGTTTGGGGTGTTTTAGCCATGATCATTAGAACCTCTGTTCGATCGACGTTTTGGTTATTATACACCCCCAATTATGCTGAATTATCAGCCACGATCAACGTGCCTTTGCCATCGAGCAGACCCGCCAGATCGGTGATCGTCGCGCCGGGGACGCCCGCCGCCAGTGCTGTGAAAGCCGCTTCCAGCTTGACGGCCATGCCACCTTCTGCCACGCCCAGCCGGATCAACTCCTGGGCATCGGCTTTCGTGAGCCGTTCGATCGTATGGCCGTCGGCGAGCACGCCCGGTACGTTGGTCAGAAAAGTGACGCGCTCCGCACCAAGTGCCGCCGCGATCGCACCTGCCGCTTGGTCGGCATTGACGTTGTAAAAACCGCCGTCGTCGCCCAGACTAAGCGGCACGATCACAGGCACCAAGCCGTGATCGAGCGCCTCACGGATAATCTCGGCGCGCACACTTTTGATCGTGCCGACGCGCCCCAGATCACCATCAGGATGAGTCAGCGGGACAGCGCGCAATAATCCGCGATCTGCGCCGTTAAAACCTACGGCCTCAACGCCTGCTTTGCCGAGCGCCGCGACCAATGTCGGATTGACCTGACCGATCAACACCATCATCACGATCGCCAACGAGTCGCGGTCGGTGACGCGCAAGCCGCCGATCGTCTTCGGGACGACGCCGAGTTTTTCTTGCAAAGTGCTGATGAGCTTGCCGCCACCGTGAACGATCACAGGTTTGTTGGGTAGTTGCGCGACCGCCACTGCCATCTCCGCGATAAATCGGAGATCGTCGAGCTGGTTGCCGCCAATTTTGAGGACATTGATTGGTGTCGTCCCGGCCATTTACAGCAATCCCTCGGTTTCGGGCAAACCCATCATCAGGTTGAAATTCTGCACGGCTTGGCTGGCAGCACCTTTGCGCAAATTATCGATCGCGCTGGTGATGATCAGCGTATCGCCCGCACCCGGACTTACAGCCACTTCCGCGTGATTGGCGTGTGCCACCGACTTGATCCGGGCGACCTGCCCGGCTGGTAGCAGTTTGACCAGCGGCTCATTCGCGTAGGCGGCGGCGAATGCGTCGCGGGCGCGTTCAACCGTCCAACCAGGACGCACCCGCGCGTAGACCGTCGCCAGCAGGCCCACGTCTATCGGGATCAAATGCGGGGCGAAGATCAACGCGCCGACATCAGGCTGCAATTTGTGCAATTCTTGTTCGATCTCTGGGACGTGGCGGTGCGTGCGTCCGATACTGTAGGGTTTCACGTCGCCGTAGACTTCCACGAACATCGAGTCGAGCTTGAGCGCTTTGCCCGCCCCGGAGACGCCCGTCTTGGTATCGGCGATGATCGGATCAGATGTCAATGCGCCCGCTGCCGCCAATGGATATAACGCCAAAAGCGTAGCAGTGACATGGCAGCCAGGATTGGCAACATAGGCCGCGCCTGCGATCTTCGCGCGTTGTCCGGCGATCTCTGGTAGGCCATACGGCGCGGGCAGCAAGTGTGGCGCAGGATGATCCATCTTGTACCAGGTCTTGTAGAGTTCCGGCGAGTCGAGTCGCAGATCGGCGCTCAGGTCGATCACACGGACGCCGCGCTCGGCGGCAATGGCTGCAATGCCACCCGAAACCCCGTTCGGCAAACAGAGAAATATTGCATCGACACTATCCAGCGGCGCTTCGGCGACCGGTACATACGCCACGCCGTCGATCGTTTCGCGGCTGCTCTCCGAAGTAGCAAACGTGATGCGCACGCCGGAATGTTTCGCCAACAAGCTCATCAAGACTTGGCCGCTGTAACCCGTCGCGCCATAGACGCCAACGCGAATCGATTTTTTGTCACTTTCAGCAATAAGCTGATCTTCCCTAATTTGCTGCACCGAATCTCCTCCACCCAAATAAAAAACCTCCAGACCCAATGGATGGCCTAGAGGTTTTGCGTTCGCTATTGGCTTTTCGTTCAGCAGCCAGCGCGAAACGGCCTACCAGACCTATTGTCGTTGGTACGGCGTTCACGGCGGATGCGGGACGGAGCGTTCATGATCATGTTGTCAAGAATACACGAAAATCGCTAGGAATCAATAGGCTGTTTTGCCCAATTTTGGCGAGGCAATGTATGAGTCCGCACCAGAATTGCTTCGAGCGCGGACCGTCAGGCGTTGCGCGTCACCTTGAATCGCCGATGAGAACACAGCGCGACGCCGAAAGTTACGGGCCGAACTTCCAATCGCGCAAAGTGCGAAACCGATCGCTGGGTTGCGCGATGAAGCCAAGCTGGATGCCACTGATGCGCGCGTCCGCCCCATACGCATAGATCGGATAGTAGAGCAGCAGCGCAGCCGCTCGCTCGCAGAAAATCCGCTGAAACTGATGATAGAGCACGGCACGTTGAACGCCATTGCTCGATTCGCGGCGCGCCTGTTCCAATAAATCGCCGAGGGTGCGCTCGTTCATGCTGCCGAAGTTCAGACCACCATCGCTCGGTGGCTGCCGCCACAAACTGTAGGGATCAGGGTCAGCGCTGGGCGAAAGATTCAACTCGACCAGTGCCGCGTCAAAATCACCGCTCGTCAGCCGTGCGTTGAGCGTTGCCGTGTCGGTGACAACGATCTGAACTGTCAAGCCGATGGCCGTCCAGTTTTTGATGATGTCCTGTGCCATGCCGACCAACGCGGGATCGTTACCTACCAACAATTGAAAGCGGAAAGTGCCCGGCGCATCGGTGACGGGGGCGGTCGTCGGTGGAGCAGAAACGGCGGCAGTCGCATTGGTTGTTGCGGCAGCAGTAGCGGCGCTTGTGGTTGGCGTCGGCGCAAGCTGCACATGGGCCAGCGCATCTTTCGCCTTCGCCGGGTCGAGCGGCATGATCTGCGCACAATCGACCGTCGGATCGAACGCCCAGGAGTTTGGCAAGATTGGGCTGGCAGCGGGCAGGGCGCGTCCACCCAAATAGCGCGTGACCAGCGCATTCCGATCGATCGACTCGGCCAATGCCTGTCGCATTCGTAGATCACGGAAGAAGGCCGTATTCGGATTTTGCCAGTTATAGATCACCGAACCGAAAGCGGCGCGATACTGCGGATAGATTTGCAGCTCGGTAATTGCGCCAACCTGTTGCAGGGTTTCAGGCGACAGTTCGCTGATACTGAACACGTCGCCGCGCTGGAATGCGCCAACCGCCGCATCGAACGTGGGATAAAAATGGAAGATCAACCGATCGAGTGCGTAGCCGGATTTACCTTCGGGGCGTGCGCGAAAGGTCGCGGCCAGCCGCAGCTTGATGCCCGTCAGCGCATTGCTTGATCCAAGCCATGAGTCGAATTGATAGGCGCCCGTCCCGATCGGCGCAAGGTTGAAGGGATGCGTCGCCAAATGCGAGGCAGAGGTGCCGCGCAGGACATGTTCTGGCAAAATGCCAATGCGCAACGAATCGGGGAACGAGGCGAGCGGCTGTGGCAGCCCGAAACGAATGGTGTGCTCGTCTAACTTTTCGACTTCGATACTCGACCAGAAAGTGTGCAAATCGGATGCGCCCGGAAACGCCGCATCTTGCAGCAACCCGATCGTGAACAACACATCGGTTGCGTTGAATGGAACACCATCCTGCCACAGCACATCGGCGCGCAGAGTCACGACGTATGTCAGACCATCGCTAGACACTTCCGGCATGGCTGACGCCAATCCCGGAATCGTTGCGCCCGTCGCGTCAGTGGTCAACAAGCCCTCGAAGATCAGCGCGCAAATATCTTGATCGACGTGATTGAATCCCGCCAGGAGCGGATTCAGCTTTTTGGGACTGCCAACCAGGGCTTCATTGAGCGCGCTTGTATCGATGCGCTGGATCGGAATGGTCGGCGCGGGGGTCAGGATGATCGGGCGCGCCGTTGCCGTGATGAGCAAGACGCTCGGTGTGGGGATCGGTGGGGTTGTGGGGCGGGTGAGCAGTACCGCGCCAAATAGTACAAGCGCGATCACCAGCGCGGCCAGCGGCCCGCGATAACTTTTCAACAGGCTGCTCGACGGCTCAGCGAATCATGAGCTGCACGACGGAGTTGATCAAAAACAACGCCGACAGCAAAATCGTGATTTGGAAGAGCGTTTTTTCCAGGCCACGCCGCGTTTTGGTGATGCCCATGCCGGAATCACTGCCAAACAGGCTGCCCAAGCCCATCCCTTTGGCCTGAAGGATAATCACCACGATGAGCGCCACCGAGATGAGAATTTGAATTATCTGCAACGCACTGATAATGGTCGTCGTCTGCACCGCTAAAATCTCCACACACACGGGTTAAACAAGCGGGCAGATTATACCACAGCCTGCGCGCGGCGCAATATTAGAACCGCACGCGGGTGCATTCAAGGTTTGGGGCAGATCATAGAACCCCTCTATCCCCCACCCCTTATCCCCCACGCAGGCGGGGGGAAAGGGGAGTCACAGCCGACCGCTGACCGAGCTTGCCAGGCGGCCCTCAGCCGCTGGGTGCGCCCCAGCGATCGTCGGCGCTTCGGCTCCCTTTCCCACCGCCTGCGTGGGGGAAAGGGCTGGGGATAGAGGGGTTTGTCCACTCCCGAATCTCGCCCCCAACGTTGAATGCATCCACCGCAGTCGGCGCGGGCGATGGCATCAATTTTGTGACCGTTAACGGACGCGGCCTGCCGCATCCCTACAGCAATGGCCGTTTTCGTAGGGACGACGGCTTGCCGCGTCCGTCCGATTCAACTGATTTTCGCCAATGTTCCGATTGAACTTCATCGAAATTGCGCGTACACTATCACTGTCTTGAATCGCTTCAACAATTTGATGTAATGGTGCAGTAGGCGTTACTTATAAATGGTTTTTTTGAGACGCAGTCGCACGGCGCAATACGTTTTCAGTGAGGAATACTATGCAGTCTGATCCGTACATCGGGAGAAAAGTCGGCCAATATGAGCTTCGCGCCCTGTTGGGTCAAGGCGGGATGGCAGTCGTCTATCGCGCTTATCAGGCCAGCATGGATCGCGATGTGGCCGTCAAAATTGTCAGCCGACTGCTAACCCAAGACCCGTTTTTTCGGGAGCGTTTCGAGCAGGAAGTCACATTGGTCGCCAAACTGGAGCATCCGGCTATCGTGCCTGTCTACGAACACGACACGACGCCCGACGGTACCACCTACCTGGCGATGCGCTATATCAGTGGCGGCTCGCTGGCGGATCGGCTGCAGCAGGGGCCGATCTCACTGAATCAGATCAATGCGTGGCTGATACAGATCGCCGACGGCTTGGATTACGCGCATAGCAAAGGCGTGATTCACCGCGATCTCAAGCCGGGTAACATCCTGCTGGATACACAACATAAGGTGTACTTGGTGGACTTTGGGTTGGCACGCACCACGAATTTATCCGAAGATGAGCGTTTTGGTGCCGCGCCCGTCAAGCCCACCGCCTTGATGGGGACGCCCAGCTACATGTCGCCGGAGCAAATCCAGCAGAAAATACTGACGAGCAAATCCGATCTATATAGCCTCGGCATTATTTTGTACGAAATGGCGGTTGGGCAGCCGCCGTTCGCGCATCAATCATCGTACGAAATCATGCAGATGCACGTCAACAATCCGCCACCCTCACCCCGTAAGCTGCGCCCTGATCTATCGGTGGCGCTCGATAAAATGCTGCTCAAAGCGCTGGATAAAAATCCTGAGAATCGCTACCAGAGCGCGGGCGAGATGGCAACCGCCTTTTCAGCGTCGATTAGCGGTATGACCGGCTCGTTTCGCGCATTTACGCCGCGTGTAACGAGTCCAGCGGCGACGGTCACTCGGGGGCCATCGCGTGCGCCTATATTCGGTGCGCTGGCTGCGGTGGTGGTTATCCTGATCGCCGCGCTGTTCTTGCTGAATCAATCGGGCTTTGGTGCGCCCGCTGCAACCGCGACCACCACTTCGACAGCAACACCCTTAGCCCGTGCTGCGTTAGGCCGCGCCAGTGACTTGACGCCGCCGTCCGATAAGGGTGTTACAACCGCCGCTTTCGAGGGGAGTTTCATTGGCATGGTCGCCTGCAACCTCGACTCCGATTATCATGCCAGCTACGCCGCTTCGGTCAAGACGGAAGCGCTGGCCTTGGGTGTGAATGTACAGATCGGGGACAGCAAGAACGACAAATCGAAGCAGCCCGCGCTGATCCACGATTTCATCGCCAAAGGCGCTAAGGGAATCGTACTCTGTCCGCTCGATCAGGCGGCGGTCGCGGATGCGCTGAGCGATGCGGCTAAAGCGGGCGTTTTTGTGGTCGAGAACGGGGATACTGTACCGCCCTTCGGCACAATTATTTCGATCACCAATGCCGATCTGGGCAAGGCCGCAGGCGAATATGCAGCGAAAGTTATCAACGCGACAATGGGCGGCAAAGCCAACGTCGCCATCCTCGATTATCCCGACGTGCCGGAAATCGTGGTGCGCGCACAGGCGATCCATGACGCGCTGATCGCGGGTGCGCCGAACGTGACGATCGTCGGTAATTGGAAAGGCGGCACCACTGATTTCGGTACCGCATCGATGCAAAAGGCATTTGCCGATCACCCGGAGATCAATTTCATCGTCAGCATCAATGACGCGGGATCGTTCGGCGCAGCCAATGTGCTGCAAGCGCTCAAGAAGGGCTACGGCGACGTTGGAATCGTGAGCATCGACGCCGAAAGTCAGGCACGAAACATGATCAGCAATGGTCAATATTTTCTGGGATCAGTAGAAACTTCGCCGACGCTGGTGGGCAAATTGGCCGTCGATGCGATCGTCAAGCAGGTCGTGGTGGGCGGCGTTCCATTGACCGTTAACCTGCCATTGAACGTCGTTACCAAAGATAACCCTGGCAGCAAATAGGCGACGAACAAAATATGGCGCGTTTTGGAAGTGGCCTGTGGAACGCCGTCCAGGGCATGGTACGGCTCACCCGCGATATGGGCGCGTCGATCGCGGTCGATGCCCTGCGTTACCGGTTGGGCAAGAGCGCCTTCGATATGCGTCATCCAGCCCGCAAAGCGAGCGGCCCGTTAAAATCACTGGGTGCGGTACGCAGTATGGAGCGCGGGGAGCGCGGGCTAACAGTCGGCTGTGAGCGTGGTACGCTGCGCTTGACGGTTCTTGCGCCTGACTTGATCCAAGTACGGATGCAGCCGGATGGCCGCTTTCAGGTGCCGTATTCTTACGCGGTGGCGAAAGTTTCATGGCCGGACGCGCCTTTCACCATCAGCGAGACCGAAACGACGATCGTGCTGGGTCTTGCGGAATTAGTCTGTACGATCAACCGGAGCGACAGCCACTTCACCTTCACGGATAAAAATGGACGGAACGTTGGTGGTGATGCGGATGGAATCGCGTGGCGCGATTCGGAAGTGCAGGTTTCGCGTCGTTTGACGCCGGATGAGCTATGCCTCGGTTTGGCCGAACAGCCAGTCGGCCTCGATATACGCGGGCGACGCTATATCATGTGGAATACCAGCCCGACGCGCTATCAACGCGACACCAACCCGATCTATTTCACGATCCCGTTTTACCTGAGTGTGTTCGGCGACCGGGTTGGCGGCTTTTTCTGGGATAATCCGGCACGCGGCTGGGTCGATGTGGGCGCGGAAGATAAGGCGCAGATCACGTTTTCTGCCGAGACAGGCGAACTGCGCTACTATGTTTTTGGCGGCACAGATGTCTTGACCGTCCTGAGTCGTTATACGGAATTGACCGGACGAATGCCGCTGCCGCCGATGTGGGCGCTGGGCTTTCACCAGAGCCGTTGGAGCTACGAGACGGCGGACCGCGTGCGTGAAGTGGCGGCGGGTTTCCGCAAACGGCGTATTCCCTGCGACGTGATCCATCTCGACATCGATTACATGGATGGCTATCGCTGCTTCACCTGGGATCGAAAACGCTTTCCCGCGCCCGCCGTGCTCGTCTCCGACTTGGCCGCCGATGGCTTCAAAACAGTGGCGATTCTCGATCCAGGCATCAAAGTGGACGCCGATTACAAAGTCGATCAGAGTGGATTGCGCGAGGATGTATTCCTCAAATATCCGGGTGGCAAGCCAGTCGTCGGGCCGGTCTGGCCGGGCAGTTCGCACTTCCCGGATTTCACCAACCCGGTCGCGCGGCGCTGGTGGGCAGCCCAGTTCGAGCCGCTGGCAAAGATCGGGATCGCGGGCATTTGGAACGATATGAACGAGCCAGTGCTGTTCAACCTGGGTGTCGATCGGCAAATGCCCGACGCGGTGCGGCACGACTTCGAGGGCGCGGGCGCAACACACGTCGAGGCGCATAATACCTATGGCATGATGATGGGGCGCGCGTCGCGCGAGGCTCTGGAACGTTGGCAGCCGGATAAACGCCCATTCAACATCACGCGCGCAGCACATGCGGGATCGCAGCGCTATGCCTCGTCGTGGACGGGCGATAACATGTCCACCTGGGACCATCTGCGGTTGAGCATTACCATGACGCTCAACAGTGGCCTGAGCGGGATCGCGTTTACGGGGCCGGATACGGGCGGTTTTGGCGGTGATGCGGAGCCGGAGATGTTCGTGCGCTGGCTGCAATTGAGCAGTCTGCTGCCGTTCTTTCGCGTCCACTCATCCAAAAAGACGCGCGATCAAGAACCCTGGAGCTTCGGTCAACCCTACGAAGACCTCGCCCGCGCCGCGATTGAAAAGCGCTACCAACTTCTGCCCTACCTATACTCGCTGTTTGCGCAGTGCTCGCAAAATGGTTGGCCGATCGTGCGCCCGGTCTTCATGGCCGATCCGTCAGATGAACGGCTGCGTGCGGTCGAAGATGCGTACATGCTGGGCGATTGGCTGTATGTCGCGCCCGTGCTCGACAAAGGCGCAACGTCGCGCGAAGTCGTGCTGCCGCGTGGCCTGTGGTACGATTTCAATACCGGGCGTCCCATCGAAGGCGGCGCGACCATCAAAGCTGACGCGCCACTCGATACGCTGCCGATCTTTGCGCGCGCTGGCGCGATCATTCCGCTGTGGCCGCCCATGCAACATATCGGTGGTGCGCCGGTCGAGGAACTGCGGCTGCGCGTTTTCGCCGGACAAGGCGAAGTGACGATCTACGAGGATGCGGGCGAAGGGTTGACCTATCAAAATGGCGACTATCGGTGGCTATACTTCACCTGCCGCGCGCTCCCGAACGGTGGTTTGACGATCGATTGGCGGCGCGCTGGCACTTACCAACCGCCCTATGAACGGGTGCGTGTTGAAGTGTTCGGCATCAAAGTCGAACCGGGGAGCGTCCTGCTCGATGGCAAAGCCGCGCCGCTCTGGTATTTCGAGAAGGGTGTGGTCGAATTCACCGCCAACAAACCGTTCGACTCGGCGCGCATCATCCCGGTCGAAAAAGACAGCGCCGGTGCTTCGACATTGTTGCGACCACCGACAAAATGAACCTCACCCCCCTCTCCGTAACACAGCGAGGGGGAGTCGCACAAAACGGGCGGCTAATCACATGGTAAATCCACAATGACTGTCTTGTATCGTGATGGGGACGCCGATCTGAGCGTGTTGGCCGAACGCCGCATCGCTATGATCGGCTACGGCAACCTGGGACGCCCGATCGCGCTCAATCTGCGCGATTCTGGCTTCCGCGTGCTGATCGGTAACGTCGCCGATGAATACGCCAGTGCCGCCAGTGCCACCGGATTCGAGGTCGTCAGCGTACCGGAAGCCGCCCGTCGCGCCGAAATCCTGCTGCTGATGCTGCCCGATGAAGTCATGGCCGAAGTCTATGTGGCCGCCGTCTCGCCCACGCTTAAACCCGGCGATACGCTCGTGTTCACCTCCGGTTATAACATCTCGTTCGGATTCATCGAGCCGCCACCGTTTGTGGATACTGTTTTGATCGCACCGCGCACGATCGGCGCGGGTGTGCGGGATGGCTATCAGAATGGGCACGGTTTTCTCAGTTTTGTGGCTGTCGAACAAGACGTGACCGGGCGCGCGTGGCCGACAACGTTGGCGCTGGCGAAGGCGATCGGTGCGCTGCGGCTCGGTGCGCTCGAACTGACTTTCAAGCAAGAGGCCGAACTTGATTTGTTCATGCAGGCCGGGTTCTTGCCTGCGCTCCACAATCTGCTGCTGACGACGGCCAATTTGCTCATCGACGAAGGGTATCCACCGGAGGCGGCGCTGCTTGATCTGTACCTGAGCGGCGAAGTAAGTTATACGCTCAACAAGGCGGCGGAATCGGGCTTTATGGATACGCTGCGGATGCACACCCTGATGGGCCAATACGGGATGCTGTCGCGGGCGGAACGCTTCGCGGAGCCGAAACTACGGCGCCAGATGGAAATCACCCTGAACGAGATTCGGGATGGCAAGTTCGCGTCAGAATGGACTGCCGAATATGCGAGCGGCTATCCACGCCTGGATGCGCTGCGCCGCAAACGTGATACGCTGGCATTGTGGGTTTTGGAACAGCAGGCGATTCGGATGATGCGGGATGGCAAATAGCACGCCGCCAGCCCGCGAGCCAGCGCGAATCCTGATTCTGAAACCATGCTGCATCGGCGACATCATCTTTACGACGCCGCTGCTCAGCGCCCTGCGACGCGGTTATCCGGCAGCATCGATCGATTGGGCGGTGGGCAGTTGGTCGGCGGCGGCTATCGTGGGGCATCCGATGTTGCATCGTGTGATCGATACAGGCGCACGATCCAACCCCGCCGCAACGCCGCGTGGATTATTGAAGCTCGTGCGGCTGCTCCGAGCGGGGCGTTACGATCTGCTCGTCGTGCCCGATCGATCGCGGTGGCTGAGTCTGGCCGCGTTGTTATCCGGCACTCCAACGCGAGTCGGGTTGGACAGCGGCGGGCGCGGTTTTGGCTATACACGGCGCGCGCCGATCGATCCCCGCCAAGTGCGCCACGAGTCTGAGATTTACCTTGATCTGGCGCGGATATTGGGCTTACAGACGGCTGACTGTTGGGCGCAGGTCGGAATCGAAGCAGCGGCGCAGGACGCGGTGGTGCGGCTGCTGGCGGACATCGTGCCCCCTAATCAACCGTTGATCATGGTGCATCCAGGCGGAGGCGTCAATCCTGGGATGACGCTCACGTCGAAGCGCTGGCCGCCCGATCGATTTGCGGAATTGGCGCGGCACGTTGCGGACTTCACAAAAGGGTTTATCATTATCCTGGGTAGTGAAGGGGATCGAGCGGCGATCGATCAGATCACTAAGGCGCTGTCACAGACGCCTAGCCTTAATGTGGCCGGGCAACTGACAATGCCGCAGATCGCCGCGATGGCCGCACTTCCGCGCACCGCCCTCTACATCGGCAACGACAACGGAATCGCCCATTTGGCGGCAGCCGCAGGCGCACAAACATTGATGATCTTCGGGCCATCCGATCCGCGACGGTATGCGCCATTTGTGCCAACGGAGCGCGCGGCGGTGGCGTGGCGATCGGTGGACGTACCTGCTGAAGGTGTGGCGGGTGGCGGGATAGCGGGTTTTGATTGGGAGCGCGATGGCGTAAGTGTCGCTGAGGCGTGGCAACAAGCGGTACGTTTGCTTGAGGGGTGAGCCGATATGCAAGACAAGAGCAAAACCAAAACTCAGCAGCGCGCCCGGGCGATCTTCGTGCGGATCGACACGACGGGCGGGAAGCCGTTGCTAGAAACGCGCGCATGTGTCGAACTGGTGACGACCTATCTATTTAACTTTCGGCAGCAGCAGTGG
This sequence comes from Aggregatilineales bacterium, assembly GCA_038230635.1. GTDB lineage: Bacteria > Chloroflexota > Anaerolineae > Aggregatilineales > UBA2796 > JBBRMW01. The sequence goes on from JBBRMW010000011.1 coordinate 23,735, forward strand.
TTCGATCTGATCGGATTCGTGGTACTGCCGCGCGAGATGCAACTCATCATTGTGCCGCGTATGCTGACGGTCAACAGTTTGGTCGAACGGCTCGAACGGGAGTTATCACCGCTGCTGGGCAGTTTGATCACACTCGATGGGGCGTTCTGGGACCCAGAAATTTACTCCGAACCGCTGGATGGTACAGAAGCCATTCGCTCGCGGTTGCAGGTGATGCAGGCCACGCCCGTCAAACTGCGGTTGGCCTCGTCGCCCGATTCGTATGATTTTTCGTCGGCCAACCCGCGTTATCGCAACGATTTGGACAAGTTCGAGCGGCCACCGACGAATCAATAAACGTTACCCCCGACTCTTCTCTGCCATCGCGGAGTGAGTGGTGGTTCATTTTGATTTATCTTTGCGGGCGACGACGGCGCGGTAAATATCGAGCGTCGCCGCCGCTGTTTTATGCCAGCTAAAGTTGGTGGCACGCGCCAGTCCCTGGTTGCGGAGGTTCTCATGCAGATCATCCTGAATGAGCACGGCGATGATCGCGCCGCTCAATGCGCGCGCGTCAAGCGGATCGACCATATAGGCGGCGTCACCCACCACCTCCGGGATCGATGAGGAGTCGGCGGTGACGACGGGTGTGCCGCACGCCATCGATTCGAGCGGAGTCAGGCCGAAACCTTCGTAGCGCGACGGAAAGGTAGTCAGGCGCGCCATGCGATAGACGCCCGGTTTATCAGCTTCATCGACTGGACCGATAAAGCGGATTGAGTCGCCGAGACCGAGCCGTGCGATTTCGGCGGGCAAATCGGGAAAACGATCCGTGCCCCAGGTGGCGGGTGGCTTTCCGGCCAGGATCAATGGATATTCGTCGTTGAGCGCGGCAGTTTTGATATACGTATAGGCGGCGATCAGCGTTTTAAGGTTTTTGCGAATGTCGAAGCTGCCCAGATAGAGCACATACGAGTCGGGCAGGTTGTACTTCTTGCGTATCTCCGCGTCGCGCTCCGCCCCCAGTCGCGGGTGCATGGCGGGCGAGACCGCGAGCGGGATCGCGGTGATGTGTTCGGCGGGAAAACCATCGATCCAGGCGATGATCTCATCGCGGCTGAACGCTGAGTCGGTGATCAGGTGCGCCGCGCCCTTTACGCCTGCCGTGACAAGGCTGGTGTAGAGTCGCGCGCCAAATCCACCCTGATAGATCGGCATACTGAGGGGAATCACATCATGGACGGTGACGACCAGACGCGCGGGTGATTCGAGCGGCGGCCCCCAATAGGGCACATGCGCAATGTCTGCGCCCGATCGTCGCACTGCCGCTGGAAAGCCACGCTGCTCGAACCAGATTTTGCCTAGCTGCGCGCCGATCGCTGGAACGCGCACGGAGACGACCTCGACCCCGCCGGGCACGTTCTGCGGGGTGAGGCTGGAGGGCACGATCAGGGTGAGGCGCAGTGTCGGATCGACCGTTCGCAGCGTGCCAACCAATTCTTGCGTATATTGTCCGCTGCCCGTGAAGGGTCGATCCCAGAACCAACCATTGAGCGCAATATGCAGGATCAACCTACCTGACGGCCAAAGGAACGAGTGCTGCGCCGCCCTTGCCACCGTTGACCAGCACGGTCTTTGTACCGTCGGCCAGCGCGACTTCGACCAAGTTGTTGCGCAGGTCGTTGGTATCGGCCTGCACCTGCTCGGACATCGCCGCAAACGCGCCGTTGGGACTGAGCGCCAAACCCTGGAACAACCCCCGCACGACCAACTTTTTGCTCCCCGTTTTCAGGTCGAACGTGTTCAGCGATTGGTCATCGCCCGTCGTGATAAAGGCGATTCGATCGCTGGCGGCGTTCCAGGCGATGCCATTTACGCGATTGCTGCGCGTCGAACCGGTGATAGCGGCAGGCAGCGCTTCAGGATGGTTCAGATCGTAGAGATAGAGCGTTTCGCCACCGTTGGCTGAGCGCGTGATAAACGCGAGTTGTGTCCCGTCCGGGCTGAGCAGCCACCGCCGTCCGAGCGATTGCGGCGACTGATCGGTGACGACGCCAGCAATCACCTGCGTCGGCTTGCCCGTATCGAGGCTGACGCGCACCAGATTGGCAACCTCGGTCGATTGGCCGTTCGGATACAGGAACAGCAGTGATTTGCCGTCGGGCGTCAGAAACAGGTCATTGGTGTTGGTGTTCGTCCAATATTTGCCGCCGGCATTCGTCTTATCGACAAAGTTGATGCTGTGGCCGCCCGCAAAATCGGTGCGCAGGATGCGGTAGACGCTGCCGATGGGTTTGGTGCAGCGCTCACCCAGCGAAGTGTACACTTTATCGGCCACCCGCAAGACGCGCCCGCTGGTGAAAAAGCAGTTATCAAGCGCCTGGAAGTTCTGTTCGAGCACCGTCTTTTTGTTGGTCGCGGCGTCCCACCAGGCGAGATCGGCGCGATCGGCATCACCCTTGCTGTTGGCGAAAAAGTTCAGAAACAGCGCACCATCATTTTGCAGATTGAAGGCCGTCACGTTGTCGATGCTGGCGAGTTCGCTGCCATCGGCAACTTTGAGGATGCGCAACGCGCCGGAAGTGAAATCGGCGGCGGTGGTGGCGTTGGACGCATATTTTATGAAGGCCAGCTTATTTGTGTCCGGGCTGAAAGTCGTGCGCCCGCTGATATCGCAGGCCAGCGCGCTGCCATCGCCCAACGAGAGCGGCGCTTGTCCATTCAGATTGACGAGTTGCGGCTGCGCGACTGCTTCGCCATGATACAGCACGAGCAGCCCATCGGGCGGGTTCAGACCACAGAGCAAAACACGCGAGGCCGCGCCATCGACAACCTTTTGCGGCTGCCCCGTGGCCGCGAACCACGCCGCCTGCTTGCCGTCCCGATCCCAAGCCAGCACACGCGGATTGCCGCTCGTCGCGCTGGCGCTGTTATTATTAGTGGCAATTGGGGTGGTGGGTGCAGCGTTGGGCGGGACGGCGGTATTGGCCGCCGCCGATCGCTTGGTCGGCGCAGTCGTTGGTGCGGAAGCCACGCTTGCGGTGGTCGCGGCTAATGTGGCGGCGGTCGTGGCTGCCGATACAGAAGTCGGATTGACACTGGCGGGTGGTACAGTTGGAATGTCGGTGGCGGCGGGTTGTCCGCCAAATTGACAAGCCGAAACGAGCAAAACAAGAACGAGACTGGGCATCCATCGCCGCATCAGAAAATCGCTCCTTGGCGGTAGGCTGTCTGGTCGAAAAGATCGAAACGTATGGATATTCTAACGCGGCGGGTGGTTCTGGCAACTCAGGCGGTGATTACAAAGTTATCTTGAATGTGCAGGGGCAACCGTCATCTCGTAGTCCACCACACTGAATATCACGGGATTTCAAATGCCGGACGCGCAGAAGCGCGTCCCTACACGATGCGGCAGGGCTGTCGTAGGGACGCCATTCTTGGCGTCCGCAAACCGCAAAACTCAATGTGGTGGTTTACTAGCTACCTAACACGCAACAGTTGCGGGAGATGAATGGGCGGTTTCTGAGTTGGACTTTGTGTTTACTGCTTTTCAGGTTTGCCCTTTTATCGCCTTGCGACGAGGTGCGACGGGCGTAGGATATGCCCTTCCGTCTGAGTGCGCCTCGATGAAGCTGCCCAGTATTACCGCCGCCGCCACATCATCGACTCGATCGCGGCGACGCTGTCCGGCATCTTCGAGCAGGCGTTCTGCCTCGGCGGTCGAAAGCGTCTCATCCCACAGATAAACGGGCATGTTTACTTGTGCCGCCAACCGCGCCGCCCAATTGCGCACGGTTTCCGCCTGACTCGCGCCATCGAAATCCGGCGGCGTCTCTGGCAACCCAACCACCACGCCCACCACACCCTGCGCCAAGATAATCGCATTAAGGGCGGCGAAATCACGCTCGCGGGTGCTGCGTGCCAGCTTTTGCAACGGGCGTGCGATCATTGGCAGCGCATCACTCACCGCGATCCCCATGATTTTTGCGCCATGATCGATCCCCAATAGGCGGCCACGCGGCACTTGAACGCGCAGATCGCTCATGGCGCGATCGTGATCTCAATCCGAATCGGGAGTACGGGCAGCCGTCCGAAAAACGCGGGCAGCACGTCGATCTGTGGCGGGCGGCGCGGATCGAGCAGATACGTCCGTTGCAGCAGCGCCGCCGCATCCGTGACGCCGACACCTGTGATCGCCGCGCGCACGCCGTCGGCATCGATCCCGCTCACGGCATCGGCAGAAGCGGTCAATAAAAACGTCGCGCGCCCATCTTTATCGATCGGATCAACCCGGTCACGCCGATAAACCACGCTGTCCACCACGATCTGCCGATTCTGCAACTGCCGTGCAAGGTTCGCATACGCGACTTTGCGCGCAGGCAGTTCGTCCACGATCAGCGCTTGGATCCGCGCCCGCAGCGTCAATGTCAGCGTATCGGCGGCGTCGCCCACGAACGCGCTGTAGGTCGTCCAATCCGGGCGCTCCTGGACGATCTGGATCGAGCCGGGTGCGATAAACTGCGTCGGCGTCAATTTGATGTCGGCCACCGAGGTCGTGCGTATCTGATCACGTACTAGTTTGAGCAGCTTGTCTTGATCGGCTTGCGTCACGATCTTTTGCTGGCGAACCGTGCCGCCGCTGGTGGGCGCAGCGTTGCGTACCGAGAGCGATTTGGTTAGATCACCGACCAAATTGGTGATCAGATTTGCCTCAATGTTGCCATCGGGTCCGCCCGAATCCGGCAGCGCCTCGATCGCCACATCGACTGTGCCGCTCGCATCGATCAGCGCCTCGTTGACGGTGTGAAAGCGCGCCGGATGCACACCGTTCAGCGTGGTGATGATCGTCCCAACCGGGATGACGACGGGATCCGTCGTGTTGTTGGTGAACGTGACCGTCCCGGTAGCGATGGTCGCTGGTACATCGGCGATGCCCGTCGCCGGAATCGACGCCTCGCGCTCGACCACGATGTCTTGTACAAGTGTGGCCGGAATGTGTCCGCTGGCGACATTTTCGATCGCAATGGTCGGATCGGCGACAAGCTGCACCGTCGTCGTCAGTTGATCGCGCGCCGGGTAGATTCGCACGCTGGCCCACGGCGCGACGATGTACAGCGCCGAAAGCAGCGTCGCCGCCAATATGATCGCCGTGATCGCCCGCGTTAATTGCCGCCGTTGGCGCTGTTCTGGCGAGGCACGGCGCAAGCGACTGGCCGCCTCCATCAACTCATAGCGATCGGGTTGATCGGCGGGACGCAAGCGCGGATCACCGTGCTCGACGAAGGCGCTGTTGTGCGGACGCCTCCAACGGATCGTACTTCCTGCGTCGATCGATGGAAATGTCGAGATGTTCAGGTCAGCGGCATTTTCGATGATCAACGGATCGTGCGTGACGAGCGCCAGTCGCATCCCGATCTGGGTGGCGGCGCGCTGAATCAAGATCAGATCGAGCTTGCGACTCAGGATCGATCCTCTGGACGGCCACACGAGCAGCACCCGATCAGCGCGTATGAACGACAACCGATCGCGCACCGACACGAAATCGTCGTATGGCTCAAGCTGAATGACTTGCAGTTTCACGCTAGTTTTACGCTAAAGCGCCCGAATTAGGCGTTTATCCTCTGTTGAGTTGACGAATCGAATGCTCCGCGATCGAAATCCTCTATCATTTGATAATTATAGCCGCGTCGAGGGAGTGCTGAAACACCGTGCGCCAAATCATCCGTTTATACGTCTTTCTGATCGCCGGACTGAGCGTGATCGTGGGCAGTGTCGTGTTGGTGGGACGTGCCGCGCCGAATGGCTGCCTAGTCTCCAGCGACATAGGGACACCTTCTACGGCGTATGATATTGATACGGGCGCAGTTTTGTACTACAAGGGGGCTAATCGTTATCCACCGGGCTTGAGTGAGGTTTCGCACGATAGGCACTACGTTGTATCCTTGACCCCAAGAAATATTGAGCTAATCCAGTACGATCTCGTCGTTAGAGATTTGGTATCAGGAAAAGTTCAGATTGCTATACAAAATGCAGCTCAATCGTCAACCTCTTCAGGGATGTTATTTTATGCAGCAATATGGTCGCCGAATGACGATTACTTTACCTATTTAGAGTTGACGCCAATCCCTGGTGCGCGATTGAAAGTTTTCCGGCGTGACGGGAGTCTTGTCGGAGAGATCGACGATAATGGGGGATCGGTAGCTTGGTCAGCCGATAGTGCGATACTCGCTGTCGGGGAAGTACCTGAGTCGCTCCAGGCTAGTCACCAGCAAGCGCTTCATTTCTGGTGGCCGGAACAAGGTCGCACAAGAACCTATACCTTTGGGATCAATGGCTCCCAATTGCCAATTTCTTACGACTGTTGCCTCGCATGGTCACCGGTCGAACGCGTGCTAGCCGCCATCGCCACAAATCCATCACCCAACGCTTTCGCAAACCTCACAACAAATGGAATAAACAATCCAGCAACGCTCTTTTTGGCAACCCCTACCCAGGGTATCATCGCCGAAGCGCCACTCTCACCGCCCTGGTATGGTGCGATTCGTTGGTCACCGGATGGGCGCTATGTTTACGTTCCCAGCAACTTATTTGCGTTTGATGGTGCTCACCTGACACCCATTCCGCTGAACGTTTCCGGCGAAGGCATATGGACAGCCGACAGTTCTACCTTGATAGCGCTTCACCCAAATGCCGACAAAACATCTGATCTGGTCGCTTACCATGTGTTGGATCAACAAATCGAAACGCGAGTCGTGGGTATCGAAGGAAGACCGCAGCCACTTGGCGCGACCAATCGTCAGTTGATTATCATACACCAGGGTGCTATCCGATGGGTGGAGATCATGGATGCAAATGGACAGAATCGCGTAAAGATCGCCGATTTGAAGGATGGCGAAATGGCTATGGCAAATAGATGGAACAAACCGATTATGGATGGAGTTCTGATCGATAAGTTTTTGACCACAGGATCGAGCACGTCTATTCATTTGATCTGGGCACGCCTTGATGGCTCAACAATTACGCCGATTGATATTGAATTTGAAAGAGAGACCGAATATTTGTGGCTCAAAAATGATCGCGTTCTGTATACACAAAAACAGACCGGTGGAACCACGATTAATCTGCTCGATCTCAAAACCATGAAGCAATCCACGCTTGTTTCGGCTACAACGGTGTGGATCAACAGACGAATTTCCGGAGGTTTTATGCTTGCGTGGCGTGATGCGAATACGATGCCCTGGTTGGATGCCTATAATGAAAGTGGCAAGCGCCTCTATCATATTCTGAGTTTCCAGCCGGATTTTTCATCACCAGGCGCCACCTCTCTTGTGTTTCAAGCCCCCGTCGAAATAACGAGGGATGACCTTTTTTATCTCGAATTACTGAAACCGCTCACAGGGCGGCGTATCAGGCTTCCCATTCATATTAGCAATACACCGAAAGTTTGGTGGAAGCCGATTGATGACAGCTTTGCCGTTGCATCACAGGGAGATTCAGGTCAAGGATCACTTGATGTATTCGATTCCGATGGTCAGTTGATACGTCATTTTGATGATTTTGGAGCTGGCAATTACACAAAATTGACCTGGATGTCGTGTGATCAAATCATTGATCCGCCACGCCCATCGAGCGGGGCGCAGTGATCATCCGATCCGGTACGGCGATCGACAAGCGCAGATCATGTGTGAAAGGATCGCTGTACGGCTGCGCGTCGATCTGAAAAGCGCGCGCCAAGTTCTCCGCAGTGAGTACGGCGGCGGGTGTACCTTCCGCGATGATTGCCCCCTCGCACAGCAAAATCAGGCGATCGCAAAAGCGCGCCGCCAGCGAGAGTTCATGCACGGCGACCAGGACGCCGATCCCGCGCTCCTGGGCAAGTTCGCGCGCCAGGGCGAGAATCTCCAATTGGTGTCGCACATCCAGATTGCTGGTCGGCTCATCGAGCAGCAGGATCGAGGGTTGCTGCGCCAACGCCCGCGCCAAAAAGACGCGCTGCCGCTCGCCGCCGCTCAGCGTCGTGATCACGCGATCGGCCAGCGCCAGGGTATCGGTCGCCCGCAGCGCATCATCCGCAATCTGCCGATCCTGCGCGCTCTCCACGGCGAATCGGCTCAGGTACGGGTTGCGTCCCATCAACGCGACATCGCGGGCGGTGAATGCCGCATCGAGCAGGTTGGATTGCGCCACCTGTGCGATTAACCGGGCGATCTCGCGGCGGGGATAACGCGCGATCGATCGGCCACATAGCGACACGTCACCGTCTGTCGCGCGCCATAACCCCGCCAACACCTTGATCAACGTCGATTTTCCCGCTCCGTTCGGTCCGATCAGTCCGACCACTTCGCCGCCGCTTAGAGCGAGCGAGACATCGCGCAGCAGATCGCGCCCACCCGATCGATAACTGACGTGCGATGCGCTCAACAATGATGTGCTGCTCATTTGCCACCGCCTTCCCAACCATACCATACATAAACCGCGCGACTCCCCCTCGCCGTGATTACGGAGAGGGGGCCGGGGGGTGAGGTGAATCCGAGAGACCAGGAGTTAAGGCGTCGCCGCCATGGTTGCGGCCATCGTCGCCGTTATGGGCGCGGCTGGCTTGTACAGGTCTGGATAAAGCAGCGCCGCCACATCCGAGACGCCTTCGACGATATACTGCGAAACCGAGGCGATGTGAGCATCATTGGCGACGATCACATGCTTGTTTTTGATCGCCTTCAAGGTGGCAAACGCTGGATTATTGTTGAACTTATCCACGAAGCCGGGCGCGTAGCTGTTGAAGCCCGCAAGCAAAATCACATCAGGATCGGTCTTGACCACGAACTCGTCGCTCAGTTGTGGATAGGCGTTATCTTTGATGCCGCCCGTCGTCACCGCGTTGAGACCACCCGCGCGCGTGATCACCTCGTCGATCGTGCTGCCCACGCCATCCGAATAACCATCCGGGCCGTAGTACAGCGCTGTCAGGGGTGTTTTGACGCCTTTCACCGCATCTGCGATCGTCTTCAACCTCGCTTCCATCGAATCCACAAGCTGCTTTGCCTTCGCGTCTGCGCCAACCGTCTGGCCGATCAACAAAACGTTATTCTCGATGTCCTTGATACTGTTGAAGTTGGCGAATTCAAAAATGGTCAGCCCCGCATCCTGAAGCTGCTTGATCGTGGCCGCATCGGTATAGCTGGCGACGAAAACCAGATCGGGCTTGAGCGCGATCAGGGCTTCGGGACTCAGCGGCGTGCCCAGTTTGACTGCGATCGTTTTGGCGGCTTCGACGATGTTGCTCTGCGCAGGATCGCTCGCATTCGCCGTGATCGCCGCTACGCGCCCCGGATCGACCAACGCCAGCAGCATTTCGTCGGTGGCGAGCGTGGCCGAGGCGATGTGGATCGGCGCGGCGTTGATCGTGACCTTGTTGCCTGCGCCATCAGTGATGGTGCGCGGGAAGTCGGCGGCAGGCGTACTGCTTTGAGCGTTCGCGTGTGCGCCGATCCCCAAGCTGAGGCAGACGAGGACCATTAAAACGAGGCGATTGATCGATTTCGACATGTGAGACTCCTTATTCATAGACTGTTTACCGTGAAAAGACCCTCAAAAGCTGACGGCACGCTTCTGCCGCCACAAGAGAAACAGAAAGAATGGCGCGCCGAACAACGCCGTCACGATCCCGACCTGCATTTCGGCGGGCTGCACGATCAAGCGCGCGATCGTGTCGGCGATCGTAAGGAAGATCGCGCCGCCGAGTGCGCTGGCGGGCAGCAGCACGCGGTGATCAGGCCCGACGATTAGGCGTAGGATATGCGGTACCACCAGCCCTACGAAGCTGATCCCGCCCGCGATGCTGACTGCCGCACCCGTCACCAGCGAAGTCAGCACCAGCAAGATCAGCCGCACGCGCGGCACATCCACGCCGAGCGATTGAGCCGTTTCCTCGCCCGCCAGCAGCAAGTTCAGATCGCGGCTGTAGGTGAAGATCGCTACCATTGCCGCCAGCACCGGGATCGCTGCCACTTTGAGGTGTTCCCAGCCGCGTCCGGTCAGCCCGCCGACCAGCCAGCTCAGGATTGCCATGACCGCGTTGTAATCTTTGGTGAATAGCAGCAGCATCGAGGTGATCGCGCCCAAAAAGGCATTGACCGCGATCCCGGCCAACAACAGCGTCGCGGGATCGGTGCGCCCGCGCACGACGGCCAAACTGTAGATTAGCGCCGCTGCCGCCAGTGCGCCGAGGAACGCCGCTGCGGGCAGTGTCCACAGGCTCAGCGCGGCCAGCCCGCTCGTGATGGCGATCACCGCTGCCAGCGATCCGCCTGCCCCAACTCCCATCAGTCCCGGATCGGCCAGTGGATTGCGGAACAAGCCCTGCATCGTCGCGCCCGCACACGCCAACGCCGCCCCGACCAGTGCACTGATCAGGATACGTGGCAGCCGGATAGTGACGATGATTGCCAGATCGCTTTGCGGCAGATCGAGGCCAACAGGCAAGCCGAGTCCGCGAAGGAGCAGCTTTGCCACGTCGCCGTAGGGGATGGCTGCCGCACCATGCGCCGCCGACAGAATCACACAGCCGATAAGGATAAGCGTCAGCGTTCCGCACACCAGCGCGCGCCGTCGAATGACGGGCTGCCCGGCGAGCAAAAAAGAACGATCGGAAAGTGGTTGAGTCGTCGCGCTGTGCATCCCCTATCCTCAATCTCGCATGGAAAGGGAATCAAAACCCCGGCAGACTGAAGTGAATCTGCCGGGGGTGGTAACGTCAACGAAAAGGCCACCTTGACCAGCGCGCGGACGTGTTCCGACCCCCTTGCCACGAAAGGTGGAACGCGATCAGGGTGGGCGACCTGACTCCCTGGGTTGCGGTTGCAACACAGGTTACAGTTGCGGGACAGTGCTGGACTGATTGCGCTCGCGCACGTTAAGTACGCGGTCGGAATGTCACCAGCTTCGCCGTTTGTGCTCTGCCATCCGGGGCATAGAGCGCCCTGATCGGTGCTATGTGATTGCCACTCACTATAGCCGAAATTTTGGCGTTGTCAATTCTGAACCCATGCGTGCCAAACATGAGACGCTCCTGTGAAAAGCCCCACAAATCAGCACGCCAATGATACAATGACGTGCGCCATTTTCGATCCCAACGGTTTTGAGGATTTCATGCAGGAATCGAACGTCGAAACGCCTATCCGCCCGCCGCCCACCATGTCACAGCCACGCCCGTCGCTCCGACGCTTCCGGCGCGGCTTGCTGCGTGATCTATTCGAGATGATCGTGCTGGTGGTCGTCATTTACACGTTTGTCAATCTGACCACGGCGCGCGCTATCGTCGAGGGGCCGAGTATGCAGCCCAATTTTGTGACCAATCAACTGGTTATCGTGAATTTGTTCAGCTACTATTTCAACCCGCCCGCGCGTGGCGATGTCGTGGTGATTCGCAACCCGGAAACGAATTGCAAGGGCGTCGTCAAACAAGGCTCCGGGTTGGCGCTGCTGCTCCCGGCCAAAGACGACGGCGTGTGCGACGACTATATCAAGCGCGTGATGGGGCTGCCCGGCGAAACGCTGGTCATTGACGCGAAAGGTCGCGTGTCGATCAACGGCGTAATGCTCGAAGAGCCATACATCGAACATTTTTGCGAAAGGGGTGATTGCACCGGCACCTGGATGCTGGGCGCAGATCAATATTTCGTGATGGGCGATAACCGCCCTGCCAGCCGCGACAGTCACTCCTTCGGGCCGATCGATCGCACCCTGATCGTGGGGCAAGCCTGGATACGCTACTGGCCGCTGCCGGTTTTTCAGATTGTGCCGCATCCGAGCTACGGGCCGATCCCGACTTCCAATCCAGCGCTGCCTACCTTCACGCCCACGCCTGGGCACATTCAGGGATAGAGCAGCGAGAAACGCGCGTAGGCGCTTATTACGCCTCCTCCTCGGCGACCAATTGCGACTGCGAATCGCCGATCGATAACGAGCTATTGAGCGCCGCGATCAGCGTGTTGAGTTGGGCTGTACTCAGGGCGGGCGCACCCCCTTTTTTTCCGTCGCGCATCAGCCCTTTGAGATTTGGCTTCTTTTTGGCGCTCGCCAAGACGACGGGGATCGCCGGGTCTTGAACATCGAGTTCGGCCTTTTCGCTGATGAATACCACTACCGGCTGCACCATGATCGATGTACCAGGCAGCGCCGCCTTGATCCGCGTCTCTAATTCGGCGGCGGCGGCGCGCGCGTCACGGATCGGATTGCCGATCTGATCCTGGCGCAAAAACGAGAATAACGCCCCCAACAACCCACGCGTCTTGAGGCTGATTACGCGCTCGCCGCGTACTTGGATGGCCCCTTCCTGGAAGCGTGTCACAAAGGCGAAGACGCCGCTTTGGCTGATCAAAACATGGTTGGCCTTGAACAGGTAATGGTATAAAGCGCTGTGGTGGCTCGTGCCTTTCAAGCCGACAAGGAGCGCATCTTCGGGATGCGGTTCGCGCACGAATTGATTCATCAGGCGCACGCCGAGCCAAGCTGCGATTAGGCCGATCGGCAGAATCAGCACGGGCAGCACCGCCAATACCGCGTTATCGCGCGGCGCGGCATAATTCAAGATGAGTCCCGCCACAAAAATGCCCATACTGAGGAAGACCAGGACATTGGCGAGTTGGCGATTGCGCTTAACGCGCCGCTCGTTGATAAAAACACGCATAAGAGTTCCTTGAGGGGTGATCCGCAAGCGTGTATTGTACTCGCTGATACAGAATCCGGGTGTACAAAAAAGGGGATAATACATGTTATCATGTCTGCTGTGGCGTTTTTCCTGATGAAGGTAAACCTATGACAAATCACGCAACCGGAACGTTTGAAGTGAATTTGAGTCCTCAAAATTCAGAAGACCAAGTTGGCGATCCAAGCATAAGCCGCTTGTCGATTGACAAAAAATTCTACGGAGTTCTTGAAGGTGGCAGCAAGGGTCAGATGTTGGCGGTAGGTACCGATGTCGATGGCTCGGCTGGTTACGTTGCGATGGAGCGTGTCAGTGGCACATTAAATGGTCGCAATGGCACGTTTGCATTACAACATAGCGGCATCATGACGCGCGGTGCTCCACAACTTATGATCACGGTTGTGCCAGATTCGGGGACGGATGCGTTGGTTGGGATTGCTGGAAAAATGACGATCGACATCACTGATGGAAAGCATCTGTACGATTTTGAATATACCTTTGCCGATGTGTGATGACTCAGTACGTTCTGTTATCAAAGGCGAAGAACCTTATCCCCCAATCCCCTCTTCGTTACCACAGCTACGCATTACCCACAAATTTACCTCACCCCCCAACCCCCTCTCCGTCACCACAGCGAGGGGGAGTCAAACCACACCGCATCCGCCAGAGATCGAGACCGAGTCGAGTCATGCACCCCTCTCCGTGAGGACGGAGAGGGCTGGGGGTGAGGTGAATCCGGCATCTTCGAGTGTGGAAATGTAGCCAGGGCGCATCATACCGCGTGTGTCGGGGTTTTTCAGCCGATCACCTCGGCCAGCCGATCAAGTTCGCTTAGATCGGCGACGGTCGGGAACAATACCAGTTCGTCGCAGCCTGCCTCCGCATAACCCCGCACGAACGCGGTGATGGCATGTGGCGTCGTCAACAAACCTTCCGCAATGCGCTCCGCGAACGGCCCCGTGAATCCATAATAGCGACGTAGATAGTCCGCGCCCGCCCCGGCGCGATCTTTGCCCAGCGCGAAGTATCCCATCGCCCACAAGCGTGGTTGACCAGGGCGCTCGGCATCATTCCAGGCGGCGCGCGCACGATCGGCAGCGGCGGCGAAGGCGCGTACTGGTCCGCCGCCGTGCATGTAGCCATCCGCATAACGTGCCGCCCGCCCATAAGCAATATCGCTCAGACCGCCGACGATCAATTCGGGGCCGTTCGCTTGCACGGGTTTCGGGCCGATTACGCCATCTTCCCAATGGGAACGGAGCGCTGCCAGTTGCTCATCGAGCCGTTTGCCGCGCGTAGCATGATCGACGCCTGCCACCGCGTAATCGTCGGTACGCGCGCCCACCGCGATCCCCAATGTGAAGCGTCCCTTGCTCAAGACATCGATGGTGGCCGTTTCCTTCGCCAACAGTGCGGTATTACGCAGCGGGCCGACGATCACAGTCGTTGCTAGGCGCACGCGCTCGGTAAGCACCGCCGCCGCCGCCAGCAGAGTCAGCGACTCCAGCGAGTCGTAGGGCAGCCGATCGAAGACGCCCAGGCTGCTGAATGGCCCCTTGTCGGCGGCGACCATCCAGCGGATCAGCAGTTCCCGATCGACTCCCGCCAGCGTATTCGGCAAACCAATTCCAACGTGCATTTTTCCAACCTTTTATATGTGTCGCGCATTCGAGGACGGGGTGAGTCAATCGCGGAAGCGAAAACGCTGGATTTTACCCGTCGCGGTTTTGGGCAGTTCATCCACAAATTCGATCCAGCGCGGGCGTTTGTACGCGGCCAGACGTTCGACCGTGTGATCGATGAGTTCGGTCGCCAGCGCCTCGGAGCGCGCGAATCGCTCATTGAGGATCACATAGGCTTTCGGCTTGATCAAACCCGCCGAGTCCGCATGGCCGACGACGGCACATTCGACCACCGCCGGGTGACTGATCAACGCGCTCTCCACTTCCATCGGTGACACCCACACGCCGCCGACTTTCATCATATCGTCGGAGCGCCCCGCGTGCCAAAAATAGCCATGCTCGTCCTGATAATATTTATCGCCCGTGAACAGCCATTCACCTACGAATGTGCGTTGACTGCGCGCGTATTGATGCAAATATGCGAGCGCCGTCGTTTCACCCTTCACCATCAAATTGCCGATCTCGCCGGGCACGACCGTTTTGCCCTCGTCATCGACGATCTTTACCGTGAAACCTTCGACGGGTTTGCCGCTGCTGCCGGGACGAATATCGCCGGGACGGTTCGAGATAAAGATATGGAACACTTCGGTGCAGCCGAGACCGTCGATCGTGTCGAGTCCAGTACGCTCCTTCCAGCTCTGCCAGATCGGTGCCGGTAGCGATTCGCCCGCCGAGACGCATAAGCGGATCGAGGTCAGATCGTATTTTTGGGTCAGGTCGGCCATCGCCAACATGGCCGCGTAGCCCGTCGGGGCGTTGTAAAAGATCGTCGGTTTGAAGCGCACGATGGTATCAAGGATGTTGGTGGCAACGCGCGACGATCCGGCATACAGCACGACACTCGCGCCCACATACCAGGGAAACAACAAGTTGCCACCCGTCCCGAACGTGAAAAATAGCTTCGAGACGGCAAAAGTGCGATCCGATTCGTGCAAACCCAACACGTTGACCGCCCACAACTGCGCGGTGAGCGGCAGGTCTTTGTGCGCGTGCAGGATACCTTTGGGTTCGCCCGTCGTGCCGCTCGAATAATTCAACATGCAAAAATCTTCGCGGTGGGTGCGGGCGGCAGCAAGGGTCGTCAGCTCACCGCTGATCCAATTGCCAAAGGAGGGATAGTGCTCGCTGCTGCCGATGACGATTACATGCTCCAGATATAACTGTTTCGCCTTGATCGATTCGATCGCGGGCATGAGGCTCTCGTGGACGATTAGCACGCGCGCCCGACTGTCGTTCAGGATGAAGTCGTAATCATGTGGCTTGAGCAAATTGTTGATGCCGAGCACCACCGCCCCAATCTTGAGCGCGCCAAAAAAAGCCGTCACCCATTCGGCGGAGTCGACCGTGAGGATCGCCACACAATCGCCGATGCGCACATCCAGCTTTTTGAGCGCGTTGCCCACCTGATTTGCCTCGTGCGAAACTTCGGCGAAAGTCAGCGTGCGCGCCTCGCTGCTGAGCGCCACCTTATCCGCACGATCGGCCAAGTTGTGTTCCAGAATATCGATCGCATTGTAGTAAATCGGTAAATCGGCGGCTTTCATAATCATCTCCGCGAGCAATGAATATTGCGCCGATTATACCGCTCAACCGCAATTAAGAATTTCGCAAATTGACTTCGTATCAATCAGCCGTCGATGGTTGGACGATACCCCCATACGCCCATCAACGGATCACCAGCCGCCGCCAGCAACCGGCGAGGGCGCGGCGAGCGATCCTCGGCGTGAATGTCTGCAAAGTTGGCCCCTTTCAGATAACCCGTCACCAAATCCGCCTTCTGCACCATGGAAGCGCTGCCCCACACCGCGACCGCTTTGGTCGGAAAGCAGCGGTTGCTAAAGGTCAGGATAAACGGCGCACCGCCCTTTAAAACGCGATACACATCCTTGAAAACGGTGATCGGGTTGGTCAGATATTGAACCGACACCGTACAAATTGCCGCGTCGAACCCTCCGTCAGGAAAAGGCAAACGCGGATTTTGGTTCAGATCGTGGATAACAAAGTCCGCGAGTTGGGGATTATCGCGCATTTCATCGGCGTTCATGCCCAGCCCCGTCACCTTGCCCGGACGATAACTCGTGGGTAGGTGGGAACGCCACGCCGACATCAAATCGAGGATATGCCCGCCCTCCGGCAGCAGTTCGCCGTACAATCGGCTCGCCGCCTCGATCGCGCCTTCGTCGATGTGAACGACCTTGCGCGGTTCACGATAAAAAAGCGCATCATCCGACTCGTCGTTTCGACGGAAGTAGTTGGGCGGATAAACGGTATATGCCACAAGGGAATCTCCTAATCACTATCCGCAATTGTAGCAAAACCGCGCGCTGATTCCCTGGCATGGATACGGATGGCATCTATCAGTCGATCTCGATCAACCGAATCCTGTTGCCATCGGGATCAGCGATCGTCGTGACGCGCTTGCCTTCGCCAAGTTCAATGATCGGGTGCAGCGGCATAATGTCTTGTGCGGCCAACCCCTCCATGAACGAGGCGAGATCGGATACTCGGAATGAGGGTGTGAGATTACTCGTCTTGGCAATTTGGCTTTTCTTCAAAATCGCAAAATGGACGTGATCAACTTCGCACTCGATATGCTCCCGAATCTTGCCATGCTGTGCCACCGCAAACGGAATCGCCAGCACATCCCGATAAAAAGCCGCTAGCCGTTCGGGGTCTGCCGAAGCAAAAACAATTCCAGTCAGATATGTAGTCGTCATCGTACACCTTCCTTGTCGTCTCATTCACGTTCAGCCATAACAATAAGCGACATAGGTGGCGGATCATTGTAAAAAAGCGACAATCTTGGCGTGAATGGGGATTAGCGATAGAAGCGAATTTGCCCGTCCGCCACCTGACGGATAAACGCAGATGGCGTGACACCTGTAAATTGGCGGAAGCCGTGGATGAAATGCGCTTGATCGAAATAGGCGTAACGATACGCTAGAGCGGTCAAGTCGCAAAATGGCTGGTGCATCAAATCATTTTTGAGGCGATTGAAGCGGATGATGCGTGCCAGCATCTTCGGCGAGAAACCTGTGACCTGGCCGATTTTACGCTGCAAGGTGCGTGGTGTTGTGCCCATTTGCGCGGCGATGTCACCGATTGACGCGGTTTCTGCGTGCTGGCCGATCAGGCGACTGGCGGCTTTCACAAACTGCGCATCGTAGGTGTCAACGGCCAACCGCCCAAATAATAAGTCGTCCAGATTGCGCGCGATCTGGTTGGGGTTGGTTTCCGCCATCATTTCGGCCACTGGCGCGACTATACCATCAAAGAGAAAGCGGACATCCGCGATCTGGTTCACAATTTCGGAGGGAGACAAACGTAGAAACGGGTACAAACCGTATGAAAAAAAACGAACCCCGAAAGTTGTGATTTGCTGTTGCGAAAACAACGACAAGGGTTGATTCAAGGGGCCGATCAGTGCGCCATTGGGGAGCGGCACCGCAAGTTCCCTGCCCGAATAGAATGCGCCGCCCGAATAGAAAATGAGATCGATGCAGCCATCCGGCAGAATAGATTCCCAGATCACGGGCGAGGCATACTGCTTGCGCAAAACCCAGTAGCACTTCACCCAGTCGCGCAGTGCCGGATGCGGCGCGATCTCCCAATAAGAAACAGTTTGTCCAGTGGTCGCCGCGATCATCGGTTAGTAAGTCGCTTTGCTGATACATGCACGCCCGGACGAAAGCCTGCGCCAAGCACGCCGATCGTCGAGCGCGGTGTCAATACCTCCGGGCTGGCGTCGGGTGGCACGATCGCGTGATCGTAGCCTGCTGGTGTCCAGTGCAGCAAGCGCCGTTCCCACCACAGATACGCCTCGCCAGCCATCGCCACGAACGTGCCATCGGGCAGATTGCGTAAGGTCGTCGGGTGAGAATTGCCGCCGTTATTGCTCAGACGCTCGCCGTGAAGCTGCTGATCGATGGTCGTGGCGCGGGGTAACGCGCCGCCATCTCCGCTGGCCGTTCGCCAATAGATGCGATACTCGTCAAAACGGGCACGCTGACACTCGGCGCACGGTCGATGTCCCGCCGCCATCGCCGTCACTTCATCCAAAAAGAAAAGGTGCGTGTATTGACCCGCTGTCATGACGATTCGGTGGCGATCTTTGAATGCCAGCACACAAATGATCCAACGCTGACCTTGAAACGAACGGCGGATATGCCCCTGCGAGTCGTGCAAGCAGCCGCGATTGCCCATCAGCGTACCGCGTGCGGTAGTGGCTATGAGCGTGCCCCAGGGTGTGACCCGGTTTTGATACGGCACTCTGGCTGGCCTCAGCGCCCGAATGCGTGCTGCGCCGCCCGCGCCCCGAAATGTATGTGCGGCGTGAACTCGGCCAGCACATCGCGCGGCAGCTTTACGTCGTCGCAGGCGGCCAACATGTGCGTCACCCAATGCTCGCGCTGCACGTCGCTGATTTGCAGAACGTGATGGACGTGGATAACGGTCGAGATGCCGCCACGCTGCCGGGAATGATCGGCTGGTCCACCAAAGAATTCGCCCAACCACAACGCCATTCGCCCAACGTGATCTTCAGTCGGGTCACGAAACAACGGCAGCATCACCGGATCGGCGAAGACGCGCGCATAAAAAGCCGTCGCCAGCGCCTGCATCATGGGAGCGCCGCCCGCCAAAACATACAAACTGTTCGCCATCGTGATCAATCCCCGCTCAGTTACCGAACCAAAGTTTAGCGCAAAAAACGGACGAACGGATTATTTACATCAGAATGGTTGACTTGGTGCATTCAGAATGAGGGGCGAGCGCTGCGCTTTGGCTGAAGGCCATCGCCTAGCGGACGCGGCAAGCCGTCGTCCCTA